>CAYZHO010000032.1:0-7957 GCA_964478045.1 uncultured Myxococcales bacterium
ATCGATGCTCTCGTGGCGCGGGGAGCCGAGGCGGTCGAGGCCATTGTCGAGTTGGGGATCGAAGAGGCGATGCAACGTTTCAACGGCGCCCCGCCGGTTGGAACCGGCGAGGGCGCGTAACGATCGTGAATCCGCCCTGGTGCGGGGGCGGACACAAGGAGGAGAGGTCAGAAAATGGGCATATTGAGCAAGCTGTCGCCGGTAGCGGGGATTTTCGGGCTCCTCGTCGCGGTTTGGCTCTACCGGATGGTGAAGAGCCAACCGGAAGGCAACGAGAAAATGCGCGAGATTGCCGAGGCGATCCGGACCGGCGCAATGGCCTTTCTCAAGCGCGAGTACCGGATCCTGGCCGTCTTCGAGGTAGTCGTATTTCTGCTTCTGTCCTGGAAACTCGGCTTCTCCACGGCCGTGGCGTTTCTGTTTGGTGCGTTGTGTTCGATGGCGGCCGGGCTGTTTGGAATGCTGGCGGCGACGCAAGCCAACGTGCGCACGTCGGAAGCGGCGCGCCGAGGCGGCGAGGAAAGCGCACTGCTCGTGGCTTTCAATGGCGGTGCGGTCATGGGCCTGTCGGTGGCCAGTCTCGGGCTGCTAGGCGTTGGGATTCTCTTTGCGATCTACGGAGACCCGAGCTCGGCGAAGATCATCAACGGGTTTGCGATGGGCGCGAGCTCGATCGCCCTGTTCGCTCGCGTGGGCGGCGGAATATACACGAAGGCCGCCGACGTGGGCAGTGATCTGGTTGGCAAAGTGGAGGCGGGCATTCCCGAGGACGATCCCCGCAATCCCGGCGTTATCGCCGACAACGTGGGCGACAACGTGGGCGACGTTGCGGGCATGGGCGCAGACATCTTCGAGTCATACGTGGGTTCCATGGTGGCGACCATCGCCATTGCCGCCACCTTGGGAGGACACCGGTTGACGGCGCTCGGCGACGGCGGGCAGGCCAGTAAGGCGGCTCTTCAGGCTTCGCTGATGATGCTTCCGCTGGCACTGGCGGTGATTGGGTTGCTGGCGTCGCTTGCCGGCGTTTTCTCGATGCGGACACTTAAAGGTATAGGCGCGCAGGCGGCGCTGCGCTACTCGACGTTCGTTGCGGCCGGCCTCTTTTTGCTCATTGCGTTTATGGTGGTTGCGGCAAGTCCGGTCACGACGAAAGTGTGGCTTGCAGTTCTGATCGGGACGATCGGCGGCATCGCGATCGGGCTGATCACTGAATACTACACTTCTGGTCGGCCCGTCCGGCGGATCGCCGAGGCTTCGAAGACGGGTTCGGCTACCAACATTATCAGCGGGCTTGCGGTTGGCCTCGAGAGCTGCGCGCTGCCGCTGCTCGTTATTTGTGCCAGCATTTTCATTGCCAATCAGGTCGCAGGTCTCTACGGCATTGGAGTTGCCGCGGTGGGTATGCTGGCGACGGTCGGGGTGACGATGACGGTCGACGCTTACGGGCCGGTCGCGGACAACGCCGGTGGCATCTCGGAAATGGCCGAGTTGGGTCCCGAAGTGCGCCGGGTAACCGACGGGCTCGATGCCCTCGGAAATACCACGGCGGCAATCGGCAAGGGTTTCGCAATCGGGTCGGCGGCCTTGACGGCTCTCGCGCTGTTCTCTGCCTACGCGATGGCGGTCAATCACGCCCGAGCGGCGGCGCATTCGAATCTCGGCTCGATCAAGATCGTCATCACCGACCCGAACGTTGTCGTGGGACTTTTCATCGGAGGCATACTGCCGTTCTTCGTAGCGGCGCTTACGATGACTTCCGTTGGGCGAGCCGCGGGGAGAATGGTGAACGAGATCCGCCGGCAGTTCCGCGAGATCCCCGGGTTGCTCGAGGGCAAGCCGGGAGCCAAGCCAGACGCAGCGCGGTGCGTCGACATCTCCACTCAAGCAGCGCTCAAGGAAATGATCGCTCCAGGTCTTACCGCCGTTATCTCTCCGGTGTTGGTCGGTACTTTGCTCGGCGCTGAAGCGCTCGGGGGCATGCTCGCCGGTGCGACGCTGTCGGGCGTCTTGTTGGCTTTGATGATGGCCAACGCTGGCGGAGCTTGGGACAACGCCAAGAAAGCAATTGAAAAAGGGGAGATACCAGGCGAACAGAAAGGTTCGGACGCGCACCACGCGGCCGTGGTCGGAGACACCGTCGGAGATCCGTTCAAAGACACGGCGGGTCCCTCGATGAACATTCTGATCAAGCTCATGTCCATCGTATCGCTCGTTATCGCACCCTTGCTGGTATGAGCAAGCGCAAGAAAAGAGGAGCTTCCATGCGACCTTACGAAACTCTGATCGCCCTGAGCAACGAGCTGGGCGAAGGACAGCGCGCGGTCATTGAACGCCTGCACGGCGTGATCGAGTCGGGAGGAGGTACGCTTGACTCGAGTCTAGACTGGGGCGTGCGGCCGCTCGCGTATCCGATCAAACGGCAAAACGAGGCGCACTTCTATTTGCTGGAGTATCAGGCCGAGCCGCCGGTGGTGCAAGAGATCGAGCGGACGCTGCGGATCACGGACGGCGTGCTCCGATACATTACGGTGCAGCAGGAACACACGGGGTTACCGGACGTCAAAGGGGCCGGCGGCCGTGCCGAGACTCCACTGCACGAGGTGACAGCGCAGCCGGCCGCCGCACGCGAGACGCCAGAGCCAAAACCCGCGGCAGGCGGAGAGCAGACGGACGGCGGCGAACGCACCACCGCCGGAGCACAGGGTGATGCTGAAACGACGGAGGTGAAGGAAGATGAGTGAGGGGACCACTGGAGCCGATACGGGCCAGAGCCAGGCCGCGGCCGAGCAGCGGCCTGCGCGCGAAGCGAGCCGGCCGCGGCGGCGGTACCGGCGTGGCCGCAGGAAGGTTTGCCGGTTCTGCGCGGATAAGACGCTACGCCTCGACTATAAATGGGCGCACGTTCTTGAAGAGTTCATCACCGAGCGAGGCCGGATCGTTCCGGCTCGCACCTCTGGAACGTGTGCCAGCCACCAGCGGCGGCTGAAGGTGGCAATCAAGCGAGCGCGCAATGCGGCGCTCCTTCCGTATACGAGGATGTAAGTCATGGAAGTGATCCTGCGCGAGGACGTTCCCGGCCTCGGAATCATTGGAGACGTAGTCAAGGTTCGTCCCGGCTACGCCCGCAACTACCTGCTTCCACGGGGCCTTGCCGTTGTTGCCGACCGGCGCAACTTGAAGCGCCTCGAACACGAACGGCGGATCATCGAGGCAAAGAAGAAACGCGAGCGCGGGGCTCACGAAGCCCTTGCGGCCGAGCTCACCCAGCTCAAACTCGAAATCGAGGCGCGCGCCGGAAAGACAGGCAAACTGTTCGGATCGGTGACGAACATGGACGTGCAGCGCTTGTTGGCCGAGCGCGGCTACGATATCGACCGGCGGCGCATCGAGTTGCACGACCCGATCAAAGAGATCGGGGAATACGAAGTATCGGTACGGGTAGGCCAAGATGTCCGAGCGACGGTGAAACTCGTCGTCAAGCCTTTCGGAGGCATGCTCGAAGGAAGCGGCGAGGAGGCGACTGAGGCCAAGGAGGCTGAAGCGAAGGTGAGTCCCGCCGAGCGATCGCCGGGTGAAAACGAAACCGGGGCGGGCGCCGGCGGCGATTCGAACTGACGCCTCGCCGCCAGGCAGCCTCGCCCGGGAGGGATCGTGAAGATTGGGCTCGTTGGCTATGGGGGCGCGGGAAAATCGACCGTTTTTTCGGCCCTGACCGGAATCGATCCCTCGAGCGGGCGCGGTGGGCTTGCCTCGATCCGGGTTCCGGACCAGCGCGTGGACGCGCTGGCTCAGCTATGCAGGCCGCGCAAGACGACCTACGCGGAGATCACGTTTCAGGATTTTCCAAGCGGTGCGTTTGCACCCCGAGGGCGCTCGCTCGGCGGAGCAATTCTTGGGGAAATGCGCACGCTCGACGTGCTTGCCGAAGTGTGCGACGCCTTCAGCCAGCCGCTCGAGAGCGCTGTCCAAACAGTAGCCGATTTTCGAGCGGAGCTGCTTCTGAGCGACCTGGCCATTGTCGAGCGGCGTCTCGAGCGGTTGGCCCGCGAGCGGGGCGACCCGGGCGAACAGCGGCTACTTGAGCGAGTGCGTCGCTGTCTTGAGGAAGAACAAGAGCTCCGGGTCCTCGGCCTCACACAGGAAGAGCAGCGCCGACTGTCCGGGTACCGATTTCTCACCCTCAAGCCGCGGATTCTGGTTCTCAACGTCTCTGAGGAGGCCGTGACCGGCGGACCCGGCCCTTTGGCGGAACGTGCTGCCGACTGGGATCTTGAGGTTGTGGTCATGAGCGCGCCGATCGAACGGGAGCTCGCCGAGTTGGCGCCCCAAGACGCGCGCACCTTCCTCGATGACATTGGGCTCGACAGCGGCGCGCGCGACCGGTTCATCGCCGCATGCTATCGCAAGTTGGACTTGATTACGTTTCTAACGGCCGGCGAGGACGAAGTCCGCGCCTGGCCCGTCCGGCGCGGCACCTCCGCGGTCGAGGCTGCGGCGAAGGTTCACTCGGACATCGCGCGGGGATTCATCCGCGCTGAGGTCGTCCGTGTGGAGGACTATCTGGAACTGGGCGGCGAGGGGGCATGTCGCAAGGCGGGCAAGCTTGCAATCGAAGGCCGGGATTACCAGGTCCGCGACGGCGACGTAATCCACTTCCGCTTCAACGTGTGAAAGGTCCCTCCGAAAGCGGCCGCGCAAGTGGCTTTAGACCAGCACGCGCGCGCGATTGAGTCCGCTCGCCGAGTCGTAGCGGCAGCGTGCACGCAGCCCTACGATTTCCTCGGCTTCGAGGTCGAGGAGTTCTTCGGGGGATGCGTCGATTTCCGCGAGAACCCGGCGGCCTTGGCGGTCGCGCCCGAGCAGCCAGCCGCGGCGGGGCGGACCCGCGCGGCGGTGCCGGATCGAAAACGCCTCGATTACAAGATTGCCGCTGTACTCCTGCACGGGTTCGGGGAGGGCGCGCGCGTCGATTTGCGCCTGCTCTCGCGAACAGTTGCTCTCGTTCCAAGGAATCCGGCGAGGGCGGCCGCCATAGACGCCGACCGAGTGTTTCGTGATATACCAGCCCAGAGCGGTGACGAGGGCATGCCGGGTGCGGTCGTTGCGAATCTTTTCCACCACGGTCGCAATGGCGTGGCTACTGTAGTTGTTGCCGGGGCCCCCGAAGTACGGCAAGCCTCCCGTTACTGTAACGCCGCGGGGATCGTCGGCCGGTAGCCCCGCTGCTTTGAGACCGATCTGGACTGCACTGGGAAAGCAACTGTAAAAGTCGAAAAAGTCGATCGCATCGAGACCGACACCAGCCTGTTCGAGCGCCGCGGCTATCGCAGCACGGATGGCCGGCGACTCGTGCAAGCAGGGACGCCTGGTGAACTCCCAGACATCGCACAGGTCGGCACCGCCCATCGGGTAGACCCAGCGCTCCCGGTCGATCCCCAAACGGGCGGCAACGCCTTCGCTCGTGACCACGATCGCTGCACCCTGATCGACGGACATGTTGGCGTTCATGCGCTTGGTGTAGGGATAACCCACCATCCGATTGTCGTCGGTGACCGTTGCGATTTCCTCGGGCGTCAGAGGCTCCCGCAGCCACGCGTAGGGGTGGCCGGCGGCCACGGCCGACATCCGGCTACATAGCCAGCCTAGGAACCGAGTGTGATCGGCAGGGGAGCGCCCGGCGGCCGCTCGCAACGCGGTTTCGAAAAAGGGGTAGACGAATGCTGGTAGAACGAGGTCGTAGGCGATTTCGTAGTCGCTCGAACCGAGGCGATTGTCGCCGTCGATGCGCTCGGGTTCGCCGGGAGGGGGCCAGCCGAAGTCCGCGCCGGCGGCCACTTTGCGGGCGGAATAGCCGGCTTCGGCCCCGCAGATCAAGGCCGAACGAATCTGGCCGGCTTCGATCTCGCGCGCGAAACGGTTCACTAGGAACTGAGGCGTATTTCCACCGATTCCGGTGTAGATGCGGCGGCCGGGTTCGAGTCCGAGCCGGCTGCAGACCTGTCCCGGAGCGTCCCGGTAGGACCAGGTGACGGTGTTGACCACGGCGACCACGTCGATGGTTGCGCCGATCCGAGGGCTGGCGGCATCGGCTAGCGCTCGCCGGGCCGCTTCGGTCATAAGCCCGAGGGCGTCGTGGTGGGGGCCGTCGGGGCACCAGCGTTGGGTGACCTGGCCGACTCCTACGATGACGGGGACGCGCGAATCGTGCATGATTGTGAGGGTTCTCTCCGGTGTCGAGCGGGCGCCATAGTAAAAACGTGGCCGAAGCGAAACAAGGTGCTCGGGAAGCAGCCGTGAGTTACGAGAAGTCCATCACGAAGCGCTCGCGGCTGCTGGTTGCAAAGGTGGCAACGGTGCCCATGGCCCTTATAGTGGTGCTGGGGCTACCGCGTATGAGCATGGCGCAACCGGGGCCGGCGCCGCAGCTCGCTCCGGGCACGGTAATCGACCGCACCAATGCCGAGCTCGCGCGCGACCTCGTCAGCCCCGGGGTTCTCTGGGCAGTGCGCAACGGTATGGACTTGCGGATCGTTCCCTACCGCCGGATTCCACTGCCAGCCGCCTACGAGAAGGCCACGGAAAAGTATGCGGCCCAATGCCACATTGGCCCACGGGGCGAGCTCCTCGACTGGGTAGCTGGCCGGCCGTTTCCGGTGATCGATCCGAACGATCCCGAAGCGGCCCGTAAGATCATGTACAACTTCGAGCGGACTCACTACTTCAGCGATGACTTGAACATGCACTTGGTAGATGCCGATACGGGAAGCCTTTATATCGACAGCAAGGGCCGGCGGCACTATCAGGTCGAGCGCCACTTTGTGGCCGATTGGCTGCGGGTGCTGCAGTACGTCGGCCGCCTTTACCACGAACCGCTGCCGGCATTTGCGAAAAACCCGGATCGAACGTTTCGCAAGTCTGGTCTCTACCCGCTGATCGAGCCGTTCGATCTCAAGGGAGTTGGGGGTATCAGTTACCGCTACCTCGACATGGTGCGGCAAGACGACACGTGGCTCTATCTCCCGAGCCTGCGCCGCGTCAGGCGCATGTCGAGCGCGCAGCGCAGCGACGCCCTGTTCGGCCAAGACATCGACGTGGACAGTTACGGCGGATATGCGGGTCAAATCCCATGGTTTGAATGGAAGCTGCTCGGCGAGAAGCCGATGCTGGCTTCGCTGCACGGGGATCGGCTGCCGCCCGAGCCGTGCGAAAAGGACGGCGGTATGACCTTTTGCGAGGTTTGGGAACTCCGGCCCAGCGTGTACGTGATCGAAGGGCGTCCCAAGGCGCCCGGATACGCATACTCCAAGCGCGTGATTTACGTGGACAAGGAAACGTACTTCGTCGTCTACTCGGATCTATACGATCAAGGGGGCGAACTGTGGAAGGTGGTGATGCAGAGCATCCGCACCTCCAAGCGGCCAAATCCCTCGGTCGACTACGAGTACGAGGAAGAACGCATGTTCATTTACGCTTTTACGGTAATCGACATGCAGCTGATGCATGGGACGCGAGCGGCGATTCCTGGGATGGCCTTTCCAGACGAGGCGGGCTGGTATATCGACATCGGATTCGATGCTCCTCAGTCGGCCGGCGAAGAGTGGTTCACTGTCGCTGGCCTTATTCGGGGCGCGCGGTAAGACCCCGGCCGATTCGGGCGCACGGCCGTGAAGAGCCGCGGCATCCATTTGGCGGCACGGACTAGGGGGCTGCAGGGGACGGCGGCTCCAAGCTGTGGGGCGGTGGCATCTCGGGCATGGCGTAGCGCTCCCTGTAGATGCGGATCAAGACCGAGAAGGTGGCGAGAATAGCCGGCCCGAGAAACAGGCCAATGAAACCGTAGGTTTGCAGCCCGCCAAGAATGCCGAAGAAAAGGACGGGGGTGGACAGGCTGGCCTGCGAGCCAATGACGATCGGCCGCACCAGGTTATCCACCGAACCGACGATTGCGGCGCAG
>CAYZHO010000032.1:7967-17066 GCA_964478045.1 uncultured Myxococcales bacterium
CCACAAGACCTACGACGGTGGGGACCCACACGATTGCAGCACCCCCGACCGGCAGGAACGCTAGAAAGAACGCCAGCGTCGACAGCAGAATGGCAAACGGGACTCCTACCAGCCACAGGCCCAGACCGAGGAGGAGTGCCTGGATGGCAGCCGTGATCGTCAGCCCTTGAACCACTGCCACGATCGTCTGCTGCAACCGCGTGATCAAGCGCTCCCGGTCCGCCGGTTGCATGGGGAGAATCTCAGCGAAGCTGGCCAGTAGCCGATGGCCGTCGCGAAACGCGAAGAACAGCGAAAACAGCATGATCCCGAGTCCGACAATGAAAGAGACCACATTCTTGGCGATGGCCGTTGCCTGTGTGGCAAGCCACTGGGTTGCCCATTTGGTAACCGAAAGGAGGATTGCGGTGGGCTCGAGTTCGCCACTTGCTTGGTGCTGTTCAAGCCACTGCCACAGGGGGGCGACCATCCAGTGGTCCTTGAGCCGGTCGATGTGGCTGAAATGCTCAGAGGTGAGGAATCGTGCCAGGTGCTGGTAGCCTTCCACCGCTTCGCGAGCGAGTACGCTCGTCAGCAGGAGGCTAGGAACGACGACCATCGAAAAGACGAGTAGCGTCATGATCCCGGCCGATAGGTTGGGCCAGCGGGGAAGGGCGCGGCGCAGCAGCCGATTGGCCGGTGCGAAGACGACGGCAAGGACGACCGCCCAGGCTACCGGGGTCGCGTAGGGGATCAGCAGCTCGGCGACGAGATAGACGAACCCTGCCAGGGCGATGAAGAGGAAGGCCGCTACGATCTGCTCCCGGGAGATCGGGTTCTTGCGGTCCATTGCTGGCATGGTAGCGGCCGGCGAAGCTGCCGGCAAAGCGCCGGTCGTGTTGACTAGCGGGGCGGGGATTGTTACAGGGGTCGCTTGGCGGGATGTTTTCTCGGACATGCAGGCACGTAGCTCAGTGGGAGAGCACCTCCTTGACGCGGAGGGGGTCGGCGGTTCAATCCCGCCCGTGCCTACCAGTTTTTCTTGGACGGAGGTGACGTTCAGGACGGCTCCGGAGGTGCCGGGACGGTAAGAAGCCCTGCGGGGCTCTCCGGCGCAGCCGACCGACGCGTGGGGCTCCGGCTCCAAAGAGAAGAATGGCGCGAGAGATTACCGTGACGCTCGAAGGCGGTGGGACTCGCCGGCTTGCGGCGGGCGCTACCGTTGCCGATGCTCTAGGCGAGGCCGCCCGGGAAGCCGTGGCCGCCAGAGTCGATGGGCGCGCGGTCGACCTGAGCCGGAGGCTCGAAGCCGACTGCCACGTCGCCCCGCTTACGCCGGAAAACCCGGAAGGGCTTGAGGTTATTCGCCACTCGACCGCCCACTTGCTCGCTCAGGCGGTCAAACGACTCTACCCCGATGCCCAGGTAACCATCGGCCCCGTCATCGAGGACGGCTTCTACTACGATTTCAAGTACGACCCTGGCTTTGGTCCCGAGGATCTCGAGCGGATAAGCGCAGAGATGGCCAAGATCGTGCGCGAGGACCTTCCGGTCGAGCGCCAGGAGTTGTCAAAAGAAGAGGCCATCGAGCTGTTCTCCTCGCTTGGAGAACACTTCAAAGTCGAGATCATACGCGACCTCGAGGACGCGCGGGTCAGCCTCTACAGGCAAGGCGAGTTCATCGACTTATGCCGCGGACCCCACGTACCAAGTACGGGCAGGCTAGGGGTTTTTAAACTTACGCACGTGGCTGGTGCCTACTGGCGCGGCAACGAGCGCAACCCGATGCTGCAGCGGATCTACGGAACCGCGTTCGCCCGGCGTGAAGATCTCGAGGAGCACCTCGAGCGCATTGAGCAGGCGCGCCAGCGCGACCACCGGAGGCTGGGCAAGCGCCTGGGGCTTTTTAGCTTCCATCCCGAGGCACCGGCGACGCCGTTCTTCCTGCCCGACGGAGCAATCGTCTACAACCTGCTGGTCGAATACATCCGCGGGTTGTATCGGCGATACGGCTATCAAGAAGTGATCACCCCGCAAATACTCGACGTGGAGTTGTGGCGGCGCTCGGGGCATTTCGATCACTACAAAGACAACATGTACTTCACCGAGATCGAAGGCCGTGCCTTTGCGGTCAAGCCAATGAACTGCCCCACCCACTGCCTAATCTATTCCGAGGAAATCCGCTCGTACCGCGATCTCCCACTGCGACTGGCGGACTTCGGCCGCCTTCACCGTTACGAGCGCTCGGGTGTGGTCCACGGTTTGACGCGCGTGCGCTCGTTCGCTCAAGACGACGCGCACCTGTTTTGCACTCCGGACCAGATCCACGACGAGGTGCGCACCGTAATCGAGATGATCACCACTACGCAACGGGCGTTCGGTTTCCAGGAAACCCGCGTTTATCTATCCACGCGACCCGAGGACAGCATCGGTGACGACGAGACCTGGGAGCGGGCCGAAAACGCACTGCGTGAAGTGCTCGATGGGTCCGGCTTATCCTACGAGGTGAGCGAGGGTGAGGGGGCGTTCTACGGGCCAAAGATCGACTTCTGCGTGCTCGACGCGATGAAGCGAGAGTGGCAATTGAGCACGGTTCAGCTCGACTTCTCGATGCCCGAACGCTTCGAACTCGAGTACATCGACCGGGACGGAAAGCCGAAACGCCCGGTGATGATCCACCGTGCGATTCTCGGTTCGATTGAGCGCTTCATCGGTATCTTGATCGAACACACGGCCGGGGCGCTGCCGCTGTGGCTTGCCCCCTGCCAGGTCAAGCTGGTGACGGTCACGGACGCTCAGAACGAGTTCGCGCGCTCGGTTGCGGAGCGGCTCGCGGCACGGGGAATTCGCGTTCGAGCGGACTTGCGCAATGAAAAACTCGGCTTCAAGATTCGAGAAGCCCAGCAGGCGAAAGTCCCGATCATTGGCGTGATCGGGAAGCGGGAGGTCGAGGAAGGCACCGTAGCACCGCGACTGCGCGACGGCTCGCAGCCGGGACCGATGGCGGTGGATGCGTTCGCCGAGTGGGTGTCGAGTGAGAGTACGCCATAAGGACGGAGGTGCGCCATAGCAAAGGACGACGAGGTCAGAATCAACGCCGACATCCGTGCGCGTGAGGTCCGGCTGATTGACACGGACGGAACGCAGCTGGGGATCATGCCGCTTGCTCAGGCGCAGGCGATCGCCGACGAGCGCCACCTCGACTTGGTCGAGGTGGCCAGCAACGCTAATCCGCCCGTCTGCCGGATCATGGACTATCACAAGTACCGCTACGAGCAGCGCAAGCGCGCTCAGGAATCCAAGCGTAAAGCAACGGCGGTAAAAGAGGTGAAGATCCGGTCGCGCACGGAAAAACACGACATTGAGTTCAAGATCGGGCACATTCGCCGGTTCTTGGAAAAGGGGCACCGCGTGAAAATCTCCGTGTTTTTCAAGGGAAGGGAGATTACGCGCCCGGACCTCGGCCGCGAGATGCTCGACCGCGTGCTCGAAGAGATTGCCGACGTTGCCACTCCGGAGGGCGAACCGCGAATGGAGGGGCGGCACATGTCGGTGCTTGTCGTGCCGAACAAGTCCTGAGGGAGAGAAAGATGCCGAAGATGAAGACAAAGCGAGGCGCAGCTAAGCGCTTCCGGCTGACCGCACGGGGTAAGATCCGCCGCCGGCGGGCCTACCTGCGCCATATCCTGGCGACCAAGAACCGGAAGCGGAAGCGGACGCTGGGCCAGCCGACGTTGGTCTCGGCGGCCGACCGCCGCCAAGTGCGGCGCATGCTGCCGTACGGCTGAGGCGGCCCCGCCTCGTGCCAAGGGAGTAGACACCGATGCCAAGGGTAACTAGAGGAGTGAAGGCGCGCCGGCGCCGCAACAAAATCCGAAAGCTTGCGAAAGGTTACGTCGGCGGGCGCAAGCTCTACCGACAAGGGCGGGAAACCGTCGAGAAGGGCCTGACGTACGCGTATCGTGATCGCAAGGTTCGCAAGCGCGATTTCCGCCGGCTTTGGATCGTGCGCATTAACGCGGCTGCAAGAGCCGAGGGGATCAACTACTCGCAGTTCGTGGCAGGGCTGAAAAAAGCTGGTGTGGAGGTCGATCGCAAGATGCTGGCCGACCTAGCGGTGAACGAGCGCGAGGCCTTCCACGAGCTGGCCGAACTAGCCAAGGCAAGCCTGGCAAGCTGAGCGCGCGTGGCATCCTTCGACGACAGGATTGCCACGATCTGTGCCGAGGCGGAAGCCGAGATTGCGGCCGCCTGCGACCGCCGGGCACTCGACGCCGTGCGGGTGCGGGTGCTCGGGAAGAAGGGGACCCTGACGTCCTTGCTGAGAGGACTAGCCGAGTTGCCGCCGTCGCAGCGGCCGGCAGCGGGCCGGCTGGTCAACGAGGCAAAGGCACGAGTGCAGGCGGCCATCGAAGCACGCCTAAAGGAGCTCAACGAACGCGAGCGGCGCGAGCGGCTGGCCGCACAGCGGGTGGACGTGACGATGCCGGCGCACGGGCCGAGACCCGGACACCTCCATCCGCTAGTCGAAACGTCCGAGGAAATCTGCCGAATCTTCTGTAGCCTCGGATTTTCGATTGCCGAAGGGCCCGATGTGGAGGACGACTACCACAACTTCGAGGCGCTCAACATTCCGCCGGACCATCCGGCCCGCGACATGCAGGACACGTTCTTCCTCGACGACGGGAGGTTGCTGCGGACTCATACCTCTCCGGTTCAAATTCGGGTGATGGAACGGCAGCCGCCGCCTGTCCGCATCATTGCCCCAGGAGCGGTGTACCGCCACGACGACGACGTGACGCATTCGCCGATGTTTCACCAAGTCGAAGGACTGATGGTAGACGAGGGCGTCACGTTCGGCCACCTCAAGTTCGTACTCACCGAGTTCCTGCGGCGCATTTTCGGCAAGGATGCCCAAGTACGGTTTCGGCCAAGCTACTTTCCTTTCACCGAACCGAGTGCGGAAGTCGACGTTGGTTGTGTCCTCTGCGGGGGACCGGCTAGCGCAGATCGCGCCGATTGCCGGGTCTGCAAGGGAACGGGGTGGCTGGAGATCCTAGGTGCGGGGATGGTTGACCCGGCTGTGTTCGAGCATGTCGGCTACGACGCGGAGGCGGTGACTGGGTTCGCGTTCGGCCTCGGCGTCGAACGCGTGGCGATGTTGCGGCACGGGATCGACGACATTCGCTTGTTCTATGGAAACGACCTGCGCTTCCTGAGGCAGTTCTAGCTCTCGGGAGCTATGGCGACAGCGTCTAAAGGGCTGGCCAGTGGACGGAACGCGGAGGCAAAGGTGCGCTAGAGCGCGCAAGGGTGGCCGAGCTCGTCGCCAGCGAGGACGCAAGGGAGGACGTAGCAGGTGAAGGTGCCGCTGGCATGGCTGGCTGATTTTCTCGATGAACTGCCGGAGGCGGCCGAGCTGGCGTCTGGTTTGACGCTGGCTGGACTGGAAGTCGAAGGGGTTCGCGAACTCGACCCCCGGCTGGCGGATCACTTGGTGATCGCGCGAATCGACGCAATCGAACCGCATCCGAACGCCGACCGCTTGAGCGTGTGCACGGTCGACGACGGAACCACAAGGCGCACCATCGTGTGCGGCGCCCGCAATATGGCTCCCGGCGACTTTGCGGTGTTAGCGCTCCCGGGAGCCGTGCTCCCGAGCGGGCTCAAGATCGGCAAGGCTCGAATCAGAGGGGTCGAGTCCGAGGGAATGTTGTGCTCCGCTGCGGAACTAGACCTCTACGACGATCATACCGGCATCCTGATCCTTGGGGGGCAGCTTGAGCCGGGCGCGCCCGCGGCTAGTGTTCTCGGGCTTGCCGCCCCGGTGCTCGAAATTGCGGTGACGCCGAACCGTGGCGATTGCTTGAGCATCCGAGGCGTTGCCCGGGAAGTGGCGGCTGTTTTTGGCCTCGGCCTTTCCGAGAGGTTCGGCGCGCAGCCGAACGTGCCGGCCGGGCCGAGCACCTATGAGGTCCGGATCGAGGACCGCGACGCCTGCCCATTCTACCGTGGAATCGAGGTGGACGGCGTAACGGTGGGGTCGTCTCCGGCATGGCTAGCGGGCCGGCTGGCAGCAGCCGGATTGCGCCCACTCAGCAACGTGGTCGACGTCACGAACTACGTTTTGCTCGAGTACGGACAGCCCCTGCACGCGTTCGACCGGGACCGGTTGGTGGGCACAACGATCTTTGTCCGCCGCCTTGCAGCGGCGGCCCAAGTTGAAACGCTTGATGGGCAGCAGCGCCGGTTGGCGCCTGGCGACACGGTGATTGCGGACGCCGAGGGACCGGTTGCCATTGCAGGGGTAATGGGCGGCGCCCGCACGGCCGTCTCCCACAACACAACGCGGCTGTTTCTCGAAAGCGCTGTGTTCGACGCGCGCCAAGTCCGGCGGACTTCGCGGCGCTTGGGACTCGTTTCCGAGTCTTCCTACCGGTTCGAGCGGGGGGTGGATCCAGCCGGTGTCGAACCGGCCTTGCTGCGGGCCGTCGAGCTCTTGGTTGAGGTTGGGGGCGCTCGGGCCACGCACGCGGTCGTTGGCGATGGGGAGCAGCCACCGCCGCGCGAGCCAATTCGCCTGCGACCGGCCCGTATCGAGCGCGTACTCGGCGCCGCGGTCGGGGCCACCGAGGCAGCACGCCTTCTTGAGCGTTTGGGTGCAGCATGCGAGCTCGACGGCGAAGGATCCTTGCTCGTTCGCGTTCCTTCGGCGCGGCACGATTTGGCGCGCGAGATTGATCTGATCGAGGAAGTAGCCAGGCTCCGCGGGTACGACCGGCTTCCGGCAGCGCCACCGGCGTTCGAGATGGCCCCCGCCGAAGTGCCGGCGGGACGGCGCCTGGCGGCACGCGTCCGCGAGCGCCTGGCGGGCATGGGCCTCAGCGAAGCGGTTACGCTCGCCTTCGCCACCGCCTCGGACAACGAGCGGTTTCCAGGGTTTCACGAAGACGGCGCGCTCCGCCTCAGTAACCCGCTGCGCAGCGAGCAGGCCTACCTGCGCCGCAGCTTGATTCCCGGCTTGCTCACCGCAGCGGTTACCAACGTGCGAGGCGGGGTTCGAGCCGTGGCTCTGTTCTCGTGCGGCCGTACGTTTTCCAAGTCCGGGGAGCGAGAATGTGTTGCGGGCCTGCTGTGCGGTCCGCGGCCGGGACGGGGTCTTAAGTGGGCCGAAGAGGCCGATTTTTTCGACGCCAAGGCGGCGGCCGAAGCGGTGGTTGCGGCGGTCCGTCCTGCCC
Source organism: uncultured Myxococcales bacterium (assembly GCA_964478045.1). Taxonomy (GTDB): domain Bacteria; phylum Desulfobacterota; class Binatia; order UBA1149; family SPBQ01; genus CAZQYE01. The sequence goes on from CAYZHO010000032.1 coordinate 15,185, forward strand.
CCGAACTCAAGTGGCGCCGGCTTAGCGATTGGCCTGGCTGTCACCCCGGGGCTTGCGCTGCCGGGTGTGTGGGGGGTACGCTCGTAGCGGTGGCTGGCTTGGTGCACCCCGAGGTCACCGAGGAGCTGGAACTGCCGGCAACGGCCGTGTTTGAGGTAGCGTTGGACCGGCTGGCGGCGCGGCCGGCGGGGGCGGTTCGATTGGCGCCGATCTCGAAGTACCCAGCCGCAAGCCGGGACGTGTCCCTGCTCGTGCCGGAGGATCGCCTAGCCGGTGAAGTGATCGATCTCGTTCGGGGTCTTGGGGACCCTCGGGTAGAGGACGTTTGGCTGTTCGACGAGTATCGAGGTGCGGGCGTTCCCGACGGTTATCGGGCGCTGGGGTTTTCGATCGTTTACCGGGCGCCCGACTACACGATGACGGACGAAGAAATCCAGGAGCTTCACGAGCGCGTCGTCGACGCGATCGTGCGCGAGTTGGGCGCAGAGCGGCGCGTTTGAGTTACGCTGGCGGATCGCTAGGCTAGCCGACCGCAAACGGGGGAGAGCATGACGAAAGCGGATATCGTTGAACGGATCTACGAGCGGGTGGGCTTCTCGAAGAAAGAAGCCGCCGAAGTGGTGGAGTCAATCTTCGAGGTCATCAAGAGCCGCCTTGAGAGGGGAGAAAAGGTCAAAATCTCGGGGTTCGGCAATTTCGTTATCAACGAAAAGCGACCCCGCAAGGGCCGTAACCCGCAGACCGGAGAAGAGATTATCATCTCGGGGCGGCGCGTGCTCACGTTCAAGCCGAGCCAGGTACTCAAACGCACGATCAACATGGCGTCGTAATGGCGCGCGGCGCAGGTAAGCGCGGAGGAGGCGGACGTGCAAGAGGCGATCGCGGGGCAGATTCCGGACGGTAAGTTGTATTTCAAGATCGGCGAGGTCGCCAAGATCGTCGGGGTGAAACCCTACGTGCTCAGGTACTGGGAGACCGAGTTCAGCATGCTGCGCCCCGGCAAGACGCGATCGCGCCACCGCTTGTACCGGCGCAAGGACGTGGAGCTGTTGATGCGGATCAAGGAGCTACTGCACGACCAGCGCTACACGATAGAAGGCGCCCGCAAGCAGCTCCGAGCTGAGGCAGAACAGGCCCGAAGCGGCTGGCCGTCGCAGGTGCAACTGCGGGAGTTACGGAAGATCCGGGACGAGCTGGTCGCACTGCGCGACTCGCTGAGCTGATCGTACGGGCAAAACGGCATACCGGATTAGGCCGCGCGCAGCCGCGGGCGGACACCGGCCGCTTTCATCTGGAGCAACCTCTCGCGGGTGCAGTCCGGATCGAGACCGAGCGCCTCGCATACGTTGTTGAACGAAAACGGCGCCTCCCAGTCTTCAATGCGAATCCAGTATTCGGCTTCCCGTTCCAGGATCTTTGGATGAATGCGCCGGCGCCGGGCGTTGCCCATGTAACAGTCGATTGCGTCCTCGAGTACCGCGCGCATCAGAGCCAGCTCGCCTGGGTCGCGCACTGCGGGGGCAGCGGGTGGGTGCGGTAGAGGCCCCAGGAACGCCTCTAAGGTTTGTCCGTCGATGTTCATACCCAGCGAACGCTGCAGGTCCCGTGCCATGAGGCGCGCCCCGCGATACAGCAAAACGCTTTAGATGACAGGGGGTTATGTCGGTGCCCTTAGGCGATGGGTGAGGTTCGAGCGCTGCCCTTTCGTCGCTGTGACGGCGCGAACTGTCGCGCCACAAGGCTCGTGCTTGAGCATTTTGCAGGTGCTCAGGGACGGGTTGCCTTCCGGCCAGGCGGCCGTTACATTGCGCGTGATTCCGGGGCGTAGCGCAGCCTGGTAGCGCACTCGCTTGGGGTGTGAGTGGTCGCTGGTTCAAATCCA
>CAYZHO010000033.1:0-10213 GCA_964478045.1 uncultured Myxococcales bacterium
AGCGACGCTCTCGAGCGCTACTGGTGGATCGGGGTCGGGTTGCTGATCGCGGCCGGAGTGGGACTGCGGCAATACGTTTCTACACGTGAAGGCCGGGTCCGAGTCGATCGCTGGACACTGTCGCTCCCAGTTCTCGGGGACTTGGTTCGCAAGATCCAGATTGCGCGCATGGCGCGCACGCTCGGAACGATGCTCAAGAGCGGGGTCCCGCTTATTCGTTCGCTCGACATCGTCCGCGCGATCGTTGGCAACGTCGTGATCGCTTCGGCGCTCGAGGCGGTCCAGCGAGACGTCAGCGAGGGGAAAGGTCTCGCACAGCCACTCGAGCGAACGGGGGTGTTCCCGGCCCTTCCACTTCAGATGATCGCGGTCGGCGAGGAGACGGGACGCCTCGACGACATGCTGCTGATCGTCGCCGACCACTACGACCGCGAGGTCACGAACGCGGTCGCGCGGCTGATGAGTATGGTCGAGCCGGCGATGCTGCTGCTGATGGGATTGATCACCGGGTTTATCGTCATTGCGATGCTCTCGGCCGTATTCAGCGTCAATCAAGTGACGTTCTGAGTGGCTGCGCCGGTGAGGGAGGCGGGTGCAGGCGCGCAGAGATCGGGGGCGCGGGCAGGATGGGGATGCGAGCAGATGCGCGGAGTCTTGAAATGAGGAGGTTGCAAACGTTGCAAGGAAAACCGCGAAGCGATCGAAAACGGCGAGCGGGCTTTACCCTGGTGGAACTGCTCGTCGTCATGGTGATTCTCGGGTTACTGGCTTCGATCGTTCTGCCAAACTTCTTGGGGCAAGCCCGCAAGGCGCGGGTGAAGACCGCCAGGGTCCAGATCAAGACCCTGGAGACCGCGCTCGATGCGTTTGCGCTCGACAACGGCCGCTACCCCACCACCGAGGAGGGGCTGCAGGCGCTCGTTGAACGCCCGCCAAACGCGAAGAACTGGGACGGACCATACCTGAAGAAGAGCGTCCCGCTCGATCCCTGGGGTAACCCCTACCATTACGAGGGACCCTCCGAGGGACGCAGCTACAGGCTGCTCTCCTACGGCGCGGACGGCGTGCCGGGGGGCACGGACGATGCGGCCGATATCACGAACGAGGACTGAGACTCTGCAAGCCCGCCAGGCCGTGCCGCCCTGTTTGGCGGGCTTTACGCTGATCGAGCTGGTCGTCGTGATGGTCATTCTCGCGGTGGGTGCACTGCTGGTAACGCCAGCAGTGCGGGCTGGAGCCCACCAGCGCGAGGTTCGGCGAACCCTGCAGCACGTGCAGGCGATCGTGCGCAGGGCGTCAGCGCTAGCACTCGTGCGCCGGCGCCGGGTGGAACTCGTCCTGAGCCCGGAGGAGGGAGCCTTCGTGCTGAGGAATCCAGGCGCCGGCCACACCAGCGAAGATGCTTCCGAGAACGAGAGCGACGCGGAGCAAGCGCGCGTCGAAATAGCCGATTTCGCGACGATCGACGATATCGAGGGAGGACGACTCGAAGACGATGGCACGGTGGTTTTCGACTTCCTCCCGACGGGCGCCTGCAGCGGCGGGCGCTTTACGATCCGGTTCGCGGACCGTCCTGGAGGCCGGCTGCGGCAGGCCTACGTGGTGACGATCGATCCACTTACTAGCGCGATCGGTTTGGAGGAGGCCGGGTGAAGCGGCCCGCCGGCTTTACTCTCCTCGAGGTATTGATCGCGACGTCGATCGCGGCCGCCGCGATCGTGGGTGTGCTCGAGCTATTTTCCGGCAGCAGTCACTTGGCGCGCGCGTCGGTGCGGCAGACCGATGCGATGCTCCTGGCCCAAAGCTTACTCGATCGGGCGATCTGGCGTTCGGACCTGGATGAAGTGCCAGATGGAGGAGAACGAGGACCCTCCCGGTGGACGATCGAGGTCGAGCCGTACGAGCCTCGCCTCGGGCACCCAGAAGGCGCGCCATCCCGTGAAAACGAATCCGAACTCTACGAGCTGCGGCGGGTGCGGGTAACGGTCGAGTGGGGGCCGCCGGCCGACCCGCGCGCGATCGAACTGGCAACCGTGCGGCTGATGGAACGGTTCTAAACGTGTCGGGACACAAGGCGCGGGGCTTTACGCTCGTCGAGCTAGTGATCGCCGTCACCTTGATGGCGCTGCTGTCGCTCGCCTTGTACGGCGTCATCTCGGTGGGAGCTCGCGCAGCCTCGGCAGCCGAACGGCGCACCGAGCAGGCACGCCGGCTGCGGGTGGCGACCAACCTGATCGTACGGCAGTTGCACGCGGTGGCACCCCTGCCGGCGCCGACCGAGGATGGAGACCTGGCTCCGTTCTTCGTCGGCGAGCCCGACCGGGTGGCGTTCGTCACCGCTCAGCCGCAGGCGCCGGACGCTAGTGGTCTGGCACTGGTGGAGTACCGGCTCGAAGAGGACAGACTGGTGATGTCGGAAAGACCCTACTACGCGATTCTCGATCAAGACTTCGAGCTCGACAAGCCAGACGTAGGGACACTCGAGACGACCCTGCTGTTCGACGTAAAGGAGCTGAGGTTCCGGTACCGGCGCAGTGACTTCGACGAGGCGGATTGGAGCGATGAGTGGGATGCCGCCGAGGAAGAAGAACTGCCGGCAGTGGTTGCGATCGAGATCGTTCCGAGCGCCGAAGGAGGGCCGGCGGTCGAGCGCCTGGTTCCAGTGTTCGTGGGGGTCTACAACGAACTGACCGGTGAGGAAGACTTTCGCAGGTTCGGCTGAAGGCGGGCCGATGCGTGACGCGCGCGCGGGAGTCGCCCTGGTTTTGGTGCTGTGGACGTTTGCCGTGCTGTCGGTGCTGGCCGGAGAGTTCGCGCGCGCGATGAGGCAGGAAGCCGAAAGCACCCGTACGTTCAAGGAGGGAACGATCGCCCGGTATGCGGCCATCGGGGCGATTAACGAAGGCTTGCTCGCTGTGCTCACCTACAATGGCAGGCTCGACGAGGAGCTAGAGCCCGCGGCGACCGAGGCGCAGGCGGCCGACGAGGAGCTCGGCTTCGAAAAGAACGACTTGGAGCCGATCTTGCGCCTTCTCGAGGGGCGGGGCGAGTGGGTCCGCACCGAGGTGGCATTCGCCGACGACGAGGAGCCGGTCACCGTGGAACTTCGGGCCACGTCCGAGGACGGCAAGGTGCCTCTGAACTCTCCGCAGCTCGACGAGACCGTACTGCGCCGCATCGTCCGGAATCTGGGCTACGACGAGCAAACTGCGGCGATCGTTTCGGACTCGATCCTCGACTGGCGCGACGAAGACGACTTTCACCGGGAAAACGGGGCCGAAGACGACTACTACGAAAGCCTTCCCCGCCCGTACCAGGCCAAGGACGACCGCTTCGACGCGCTCGAGGAGTTGCTCCTTGTGCGCGGCGTCACCCGGGACATGTTCTACGGCGGGGACGACCGGCCCGGGTTGCGCGATATCTTCACGGTCTATACCCGGCGTCCGCGATTGCTCGAAACAGCCGTGAGCGAAGAGGTTCGCCAGGCCCTCTGTGGTCTCGAGCCAGTGGCCGGAGAGGCGGCGCAGGAGTCCTCGCCGTTCGGTGCCGACGCCGGCGAAGAGGGAGCGCCACAGTCGCTATCCGAATGTTTGGCGGGCACGCAGCTCGGGGTGGCGAGGACGCGAACCACGCGTCCCTCGCTCGGCTGGGCTACGCTGGAAGCGCGAGTGGTGGCGGCGGACGGGCACGTACTGGCGCACGTCGGGATGGTGGTGCGCTTCCAGCCGGATGGTTTCCGGACCGTCCGCTGGTATGATGCGATCTTCGACGAGGAAGGATAGAGCCCATGGACCTCGGGCGTAGCTTGAAGGCCTTGGCCAAGGCGGACTTTGCCGACGCGGTCGGGGTGGTTGCCGGCGACGGGGCGGTTGCGCTCGCGCTGGTGACGAAGCGCTTCAACCGCGTTGAAGTCCGCGCGACGAGCGTCCGGCCTCTCGACGTGCCCGACGAAGGCCGGTGGGCCGTTGTCGCCGGAATGGTAGACGAGTTTGTTCGCGAGCATCGGGCCGGGGAGGCCCGGCTGGCAATAGGGCTGGCTCCTCGCGATGCGTTGCTCGGTCACCTGCAACTGCCTGCAGCAGCGGCCGACAGCATCGATCGCGTGGTGGGATACGAGCTCGACCGAGTCCTTCCGGTCGCGCCCGAGCGCGTCTACGTGAGCTCCTGCGCGCGCCCGCTCGGGCGCGCCGGAGAGCGGGTGGCGGTGACTGTTGCGGCAGCGCCGCGCGAGCGTGTCGAAGCGATTCAGCGAGAACTTGCAGGCGCGGGCCTTCCCCCGAGTGCCGTCACCTTGGCGGTTGCGGGCCTGTGCGACTACTACGGCTATTGCCGGGGCGAGGAGGCGGGCACGGCGGGAATCTTCTTTCGCGACGGGGATCGCGAGTGCATGACCTTGACCGACCGGGGCCAACTGATCGCCAGCGTTCACTTTGATCCGGCTAGGGAGGCCCGCAGCGATCGCCTGGCTCGCGAACTCGAAACCGTTGCTCCAGATCTAGCCGGAGGTCCGGTCGAACTGATCATCGACGGGACGGGCGCGGACGAGGAAGTCTCCTTGGCCGCTATTGCCCCTGCGTCGATGTTACCCGCGGAGTGCCGGCCCGACTGGCTGCTGGCCGCGGCCATTGGCTGCGCTCTGGGGCAACTTGGAGAGTCGCGTAGCAAAACAAACCTGCTGCCCGCCGAGTTGGCCAGGCGCGAGGAGTCGGTCGGGCTGCGCGAGCTGGGGCTGGCGGCCACCGTCGTGGTTCTTGCACTGGCGTTGGTGACTACGATTGCGGTGACCAACCTGCGGATCGGCAACGCGCTGGCCAGAGAGATCGAACGGCTCGAACCCGAAGTGGCGGCCGTGCGCGCGCAGGAGGCGGCGAACCGCGAGCTGCTGGCCAAGATCGAACAGCTCGAAAGCCCCCGCAAGGTCAGCGTCTTGGCGTACTTACACGCGATGACGACTGCGCTGCCGAAAACAGCTTATCTGACAACGTTTCGGTTCAAGGGGGACCGTCTCGAAGTGGACGGGATTGCGCGGACCGCATCCGAGCTGATCTCGATTCTCGAGCGAAGTCCGTATTTTAAGAACGTCGAGTTCACTGCGCCGACGACCAAGTACTTGCAGGACCAGGAGCGCTTCTCCCTGCGAATGGAGCTTGAACGATGACGCTGCGCGAGCGCTGGCAGGCGTTCACGCCACGCGAGCGAGGCCTCATTTTGGTTGCGGTCGCGATCGCGCTGGTGGTCGTGGTGCGCTCGTTGCCGATCCAGGGCTTGGGGTTGCTTTCGGCGAGCAGCGAGGACGAGCGATGGCTTGAGGCGCGGCGCATTCGCAACTATCAAAAGATTCTTTCTCGACGCGACGCGATCGCTAGGCAAAGCCAGGAACTCAAGGCCCGTTACCAGGCAGACCAGCAGAGGCTTATCGCCGGCGCAACGCCGACCCAGGTTGCGGCCGAGCTTCAGGGAACGATCAGCGGCATGGCCAGCGCGGCCGGCCTGAACGTACTGAGTTCGCAAATTCTGCGCGAGGAGCAGGTTGGGCCGTTCCGGCGAGTCGGCGTCCGCCTTACGCTGAGCGGCAACCTCGAAGGCATTGCGGCGCTTTTGACGTCGATCGAAACCGGTTCGTACGACTTGGCTGTCACGTTTTTGGAGATCAATCGTAAGCTGGGAGCTTCCCGTAGGCCGGTCTCGACGCGCTATCCGCGACCGCCCACGCGGACGCAGCCACCGCCGAACGTCGCTCCGCTGACGGCTACACTGGAGGTCAAGACCTTCTTGCGCGAGCCATTATGAGACGGCTGCTGCAAATCGTGTCGGCATTGCTTGCCGCTTTAGCGCTCGCGCTTGCCTGGAGGCTCGTCCAAGTGCTACGAGTGAAGCCGCCGGTGTTTGCCGAGGTCCGCCAGGTGCCGAGGATCGACCCCTTGCCGCCTCCGCCACGCAGGCCGACGCCGCCGGGATCCGCGATCGATGCGATCGTCGACGGCAATCTCTTTGAGGTCGAACGCGGTCAGAAGCCGCCGCAGCAGCACGAGGAGACGGCCGAGACGCCGCTACCGCCGCCCACGAACGTGGTCCTCCACGGTGTGTTCGTGCGAGAAGGTGAACCCATGGCGATTCTCACCGATGCGGCCGGTGGCAACAAACAACTAACGGTGCGCGTTGGCGACAGCGTGGGCGATTACGAAGTCGGCGAGATCGAGCGCGATCGGGTCACGCTGCTCGGGCGGGGCGGCCAGCGCTTTCTGCTCCAGCTCGACATTCACAAGGGTGGGGCCGTCAAGTCCGCAGTTGGGCCGCCGGGAGCGCGCCCGCGTCCGACACCAGGGACGGTGCGAACACCGGCTCAAGCCCGAGCCGAGGCGGTGCAGCGGGCTGCGCAGGCGCGGCGAACGACGGCTGCCCAGCGCGCCGCCGCGGCGCGAGCACGAGCTGCACAAAATCGTACACCGCAAGTTGCAAAGCCCCCGGATCCGACGCAGCAGCGGCTTGAGGCGCTCAAGCGACTTCGTGAAGCAGCGCAGGCTCGGTGAAGGTAACATAGTTCGTAGAGGACGCGACGGATGACGACACGCGAGGTTCGGCGGCGCCTGATGAGCGCGGGCGGAGTAGTGGCGGTGTGTGCCGTCTGGCTGCTGTGTGCCTTGGCGCCGGCGGCAGTGGGAGAAGAAGCGGCCGCGACCGGCGAGCACGAGAAGGAAGCGATTTTGCTCAACTTCGAAGGAGCCGACATTCGGGAAGTCATTTATACGTTCGGCGCCGCCCTAGGCATCAACTACTGGGTGGATCCGCGCGTTCAGGGTCAGGTCACAGCGCGCTCGTTCGGTCCAATCTACGTGGACGACTTGTTGCCCGTCTTCCACCAGATCCTGCGCAGCAACGGTTTCGCGGCGATCAAGCAGGGAGACCTGTACATGATCGTACCTGCAGAGGAAGGAAAGACGCGGGCGCCGTTAGGGCTCGCAGAGGGCAAAGGAGCCAAGGAACGCTTTGTGGTCGACCTGGTGCGCGTGCAACACGTGGATGCCGAGAAGATCGTCGAACTTCTCAATCCGTTCGTGTCCCCGGGAGGTGACGTGACGGCGATTGCGCGCAGCAACTTGGTCGTGATCAGTGATCTGCAGTCGAATGCCGCCAGGCTGCGCGAGCTCGTGGAGACCTTCGATGCCGACACGTTCGCCGAAATGGAGGGCAAGGTCTACCACGTCGAACACGCCTCGGTCGAGGACGTGGCTCAGGAACTGACAACCATTCTCGAAAGCTACCAGGTGACGGAGACGGGCGCTCGCGCCCACATCATTCCGCTCGCGCGCTTGAACTCGATCGCAGTGATCGCGTTCGACCCTGCGGTGATCGCCAGCGTCGAGCGCTGGCTGAAGATCCTCGACACCGAAACGGCGGCGGGCGCCGAGCGGCGAGTGTTCGTCTACAAAGTGGAAAACTCAAAGGCCGAAGACCTCGCCAAGGTCCTCAACGACGTCTATTCGGGGCTCGCCGAGGAAGCCGAAGCGCGCGGGCGCGGCCGCACGGGAGCGTTGGCCGAACGGGGCGTGGGACTGGCGGGAGGCCTGGAGCGAGCCCAGCGTGGTCGGGGCACCCACCAGGGGGCGCAGCAGGAAGCACGCCGGCCGCCGCAGCTCGTACTGAGAGGGCGAGCCGGAGAAGGCGTCGCCGGTGCGGTCTTCGAGCAAGAGGTAAAGATCGTTGCCGACGAAACGACCAATTCCCTCGTGATTCTGGCTACCCCGCGTGACTACGAGGCGATCCGCCACGTGCTGCGCGAGCTCGACATCGTTCCGCGCCAGGTGCTGGTCGAAATGCTCATCGCCGAGATCAGCCTGACCGACAACGAGTCCAGGGGGATTACGCACACCTTCGGGGGCGGTTCGGTCGGCGGCACCAACAGCGACAGCGGTTCGGGCACGAACGCGGCTACCGGGGCGCTCGGTTCCCTTCTGTTCGGCAATCCGGCGAGCGAATCGTTTCGGCTTTCCGGCGAGGTCGGCACGAACGGGATCAACGATCTGCGGCTGCGCTGGTTTGGAGGCGACTACATTGCGACCCTGCGCGCGCTCAGTAAGCGCAACAAGGTAAAGATCCTGTCGCGACCGCACATTTTGACCACGGACAATCAGGAAGCCCGCATTCTGGTCGGCAAAGAAGTCCCGATCATCACGAGCCAGGCGGATACCGACGTAACCGGGCCGGGAGGCCAGACCCGGTTCCTCCAGAACGTCCAATACCGGGATACGGGCGTCGTGGTTCACGTCACTCCTCAGGTCAACTCCGAGGGCCTCGTTAACATGACGATCTCCCAGGAGGTGAGCGAAATCGACACGTCCACCCAGCTCGAAGGGATCGTTTCGCCCACCTTCAGCACCCGCGAGGCCGAAACCACGGTCGTGGTCCAAAGCGGCGAAACGATCGTCATCGGCGGAATCATTCGCGAGACCAACCGGAAAACGCAGTCGGGCGTGCCGCTACTGATGGACGTTCCGGTCATCGGCCAGTTCTTCCGCAGCACGAGCAACGACAAGGACCGTACGGAGTTGATCGTGTTGATCACGCCGTACGTGGTGCGCAACCGCGAGGAAGCCAGGTCGGTAACGGCCGAGTTCCGCGCGCGCGTCGACGACGTGTTGCGCGAGCTGCACATCGAAGAAACTTCGACCGGGGCGGGCGGGGTGCACACTCTCGTTCTCGAGCAACCGTACGAGCAGTAGGCGGCTTGGTTTGGCTCGGCAAACCGGGTAGTTAGAAGTACTCGGGCTTACTGCCCCTGTACCGATGACGAGTTCGGACCGGCAAGGAGCCGCCGCGCTGGCGGAGACGCAGGCTGGGGCGGTCGCCGGGGCGGTGCGCATACTGGCGGACGGGCTGCGCGAACTCGAGTTCGAGGCGGCGCTGCGAGCCGTTCGCCATCTAAGCGGGGGGCGAGGCAGGCGTTGGATTCGCCCGCTGATGCTATTGTGCGCGCCGTTGCTCGGTGCCCTCGACGACCGCAGTAAGCGGGCCCTGGCCGAGGCGACTGGGGGCGAGCACGTCTTTTCGGCCGAGACCGCGACGGCACTCAATATCCTGCTCGATTTCTTGCTCTATCCAGTACTCGGGTACCTGGCCGGCCTTGCCGCCGGCAACCCGCCTCTCACGGAATCGGATCGCGGATGGATCCTCTTGGGGATCATGCTGGCGACCGGGGAAACTCTGGTGCGATTGCGTGAAGGCATCTTCGGGGCACGCCCCGCGAATCAGATCCGCCTTGGTGGTAGTCTGTACGGTACCCCGGTCGGGTGGTTGCTCGCCCCCCTGATCGAGCGGGTGGTCCGCTGGCGGCGCAGCGGGGTGATTCCAGTCGACGGCTACTTCACGCCCGAGTTCGAGTCGAAACGCGAGCGCGAACGGCGCTACGGCGAAGTCTATGCGGTCGAAGAGCACGACGGCGGTGCGTACATCCGAATGGAACTGCCGCGGCGCATTCCCCCTTCGGCGGCCCGCGACCGTCTGGGGCTGTCGGAAGAGATGCCGGACTACGACTTGAAGATCGCCATTGAGCCGGAGCAAGTCGTTGTCCGTGGTAGCGTACCCGATCCGGACGTACGCGCCGTGTTTGCCGTTTCGCCTGCATGCCCGACGGACTTTGAGACGCGGATACCGGTCGCCGGGCCTGTGGCCGGCTATGCGTGGCGGTACCGAGATAAACTGCTGGAGATCGTGGTGGTGAGGAAAGGAGCGCTCGCGGATGAGAACGGCTCGAATCACCGGGCTCGAGGTTGAGCTAGCGCCAGAGGCGGTTGCTGACGAAACACTGGCCGCCGAGATTGGCATTGCACTCGAGAACGTTCGAACTTGGAGCCATGGGCGCGAGCGCTTCTTCGCACCCGACGGCACCGGGCCCGCCGACCTTGCGGCCGCCGCTGCGCGCCGCTTGCTTCAAGCGGCATCCCTCGATCCTCGGGATCTCGATCTAATCGTTTTTGCAACCAATACGCCCGACCTTACCTTTCCAGGCTCTGCGTGCCTGCTTCAAGCGCAACTCGATGCAGCGCCGGTTGGATGCCTCGACGTACGCTGCCAGTGCTGCGGGTTTCTCGTCGCAGCCGAGCTGGCCGCCGACCTGGTGGGCCTGGGAACCTACGGCCGGGTGTTGGTGGCCGCTGGGGAGGTCCCGTCGCATCAGAACCGGTTCGACGGAGTCGATGCCGAGCTTGCCTGCATG
>CAYZHO010000033.1:10223-16926 GCA_964478045.1 uncultured Myxococcales bacterium
GACCGCCGACGCAGCGGCGGTGGCGCTTGTCGAAGCGGGTACCGGCAGCGGGCAGGTTTTGGCTTCGGCCGTCGAAGTCGATGGCCGCGGGCACCGGCTGTTGTGGTGCGAATACCCTGCCAGCCGGCACCTGGAGAACAAAGGGGTGGCCCGCGGGCAGCGGTTGACCCGGGAGATCATCGAAAAAGGGCTGATCTACCCGACCGCGGACTTCGACGGGCTGCGCCGCTCGGCCCTCGAGAATGTTCCCCGCGTGGTGGAGAAAGTACTGGGCGAAGCGGGTTTGGAGCGTGCGGACGTACTGATCGTCCGCCACTTGTTGCCGGATGTGGAACGAGAGCTAGGCGAGCGCTTGGCCCCGCGCGTGGGCCGAACGGAGTCGGACGACATGCTCTACTGTTATGCGGCCTCCTTGCCCGTGAGCCTGGCGCGCCTGCGCGCACAAGGCCGGGTTCGCTCTGGCGAAACGGTCGTGTTGGCCGCAGCCGGATCGGGAGCCTCCTGGGGAGCCATGGTGGTGGAGGTGTGAGCATGGTATTGCCGGCCCGAAGCCGGATCTTGGGGTGGGGGTTCGAGGTTCCCCCGATGGTCGTTACCAACGACGACCTGGCACCGATTGTCGACACCTCGGACGAGTGGGTTCGTAAGCGCACCGGCATTGTCGAGCGCCGCTACGTCGTGGACGGCGAGGGCAGTACGGCGCTGGCCGAGACCGCCTCGCGGCGGGCGCTCGAAAAAGCCGGCATGGATGTGGGCGACGTGGACGCCCTTATCTGCTGTACGCTCAGCCCTGACGTCGATTTTCCCGGGAACTCCTCTCTGCTGCATGAACGGCTGGGCTTGCCCCCCGTGCTTGCTTTCGACGTGCGCAATCAGTGTTCGGGTTTCCTCTACGCCCTGGCGCTCGCCGATCACGTGGTCCGTGCGGGCAGAGCCCGCAACGTTCTGGTCGTGGGCAGCGAGGTCCACTCGTCGGGGCTTGATTTCGCCGGCAGTCGCGGGCGTGACGTGACCGTGTTGTTCGGCGACGGCGCGGGGGCTGTGGTTGTCGGGCCGAGCGAGGACGAGAACCGCGGTCTGCTGGCGTTCAAGTTGCACGCCGAGGGGCGCTACGCGGACAAGCTCTGCGTGGTTGGGCCCTCCCACCGGCGTAAGCCGCGAATCGATCTTAGCCTGGCACCGCCGGAAAGCCCCTACATCTACCCGGTGATGGAGGGCCGGTTCGTCTTCAAGCACGCTGTGACGAGAATGACCGAAGTGATTCAAGAAGTGCTTGGCGAGGTGGGGGCAACTGCCGACGACATTTCGGTGCTCATTCCCCATCAGGCGAACCTGCGGATTAACCAGTTGGTGGCGATGGGGCTCGGAATCGGAGACGACCGGATGGTAAACAACATCGACCGCTACGGGAACACGACCGCGGCGACAATTCCGATCCTGCTGGCGGAAACGCTCGAGGCCGGCAGGATTCGGCAAGGCGATCTGGTGTGTTTCGTGGCGTTTGGGGCAGGGTTTACGTGGGCGGCTGCGTTAGCTCGTTGGTAAATAGATAGCGAATTTCATTGACTTTCTGGGGCGACTTTCGTATAATCGCACGACGCTGCTGCCTACCTTAGCAAGGAGGTTCCCTTGAGCGAGTTCAAGGTCGGCGAGAAGGTCGTCTATCCAGCCCACGGTGTAGGAGTTATCGAAGCCGTTCAGTCGCGCAAGCTTTCGGGAGCCGAAACCAAGTTCTACACGCTTCGCATTCTCGACACCGACATGAAGATCATGATCCCCACTGCCAAGGCCCGCGCGGTTGGCCTGCGCCGGGTCATTGGCAAGGACATGGTCAACAAGGTTTACAAGGTACTGCGCGAGAAGCGCGTCCGAATCGACCAGGCAACATGGAATCGCCGCTACCGGGAGTACACGGAGAAGATCAAGACCGGATCGGTGTTAGAAATAGCGGCGGTTCTACGGGACTTGTTCATGCTCAAGGGCGATAAGGAGCTCTCGTTTGGAGAGCGCAAAATGCTTGATACGGCGCGCAATCTGCTTGTCAAAGAGCTCGCCATCGCCAAATCGAACAGCGAAGAAAAGATCCTCGAGGAGCTAAAAACCATTTTCGGCCACTAGGAAGCCGGCGAGAACGTATGCGAGGGGAAGGCCGGGCTGTGCCCGGCCTTTTTTGTAAGAGCGGTGCAAACTCCTCCCACAGCGCTGGTGGTACCTGCCGCCGGTAGCGGCAGGCGTCTTGGTTTGGGCCCCCCAAAGGCGCTTGTCGACGTTGGGGGGATGCCGTTGCTCGTGGCGACGTTGCAGTGCTTTGCGCCGATCGACGCGATCGTTGAGGTTGTCGTAGCTGCTCCTCCTGCCGCGATCGGCGAGGTCACGCGGGCGCTGGCCGCGCTGGGCTGGGAGGGACGGGAATTGCGAGTGGTCGCCGGTGGCAGCACGCGCCAGGCCTCCGTGCGTGCGGCTCTCGGGGCGGTTTCTAGCCGCGCCGAGCTGGTCTGCGTTCACGACGCAGCTAGACCTTTGGTTCGGCCGAGCACGATTGAGCGGGTTCTCCAGGCGGCAGCTCGCCACGGCGCAGCGGCCGCTGCTCACCGGGCCGCGGACAGCATTCGCCAGCAAGATGAGACGGGGGTGGCCCGACCGGTCGACCGCTCGCGGGTTTTCCTCGTGGAGACGCCGCAGGCGTTCGAGCGCGGCCTATTGATTCGCGCGCACGACCGTGCCCGTGTCACCGGAATCGAAGCCACCGACGACGCCGAGCTGGTCGAGCGCTGCGCCCAAGGCCGCGTCCACCTGGTCGAAACCGCTGGGGGCAACCCGAAGGTAACAACGAGCGAGGATCTAGAACTCGTGCGCGCCGTTATCGCTTGGCGCCGAGCAACGCATCGTTGAGGCTGCCAGAACGCAGCGGCTTGTCCGAGATTTCGACCGCCGTAAATCCGCAGGCCGCCACCGCTTCTCGCACCCGGGCTCGCATGTCCGGGTCGCGCAGCCGGTCGAGTTCTGCTGCTGCGACCTCGACGCGGGCAGAGTCGCCTAGATGACGCACCCGCAGCTCGCGAAACCCGAACGCTCGAACTGCTGCTTCGGCTTTGGCCACCTGCTCGAGGCGACCGTGCGTTATACGGGTACCGTAAGGGAAACGCGAGGCTAGGCACGGAGAGGCGGGCTTGTCGGCCGTGGGCAGACCGTAGTGCCGTGAGAGCGCCCGTACCGCCGACTTGTCGAGTCCTGCCTCGGCTAGCGGGTGGCGGACCCCGAGCTGGGCCGCAGCCCACAGCCCGGGCCGGTAGTCGCCGAGGTCGTCTGCGTTAACGCCGTCGGCGACCTCGCGCAAGCCTAGTTCGTCGGCTGCGCGCCGGCAGATTGGATAGAGCGTGGCCTTACACAGGTAGCAGCGGTCGGGCCCGTTCTCGGCGTACCCCCGGACGGTGAGCTCGTCCACTGGCACGACTCGGTGCGGGGAACCGAATCGCCGGGCCATGGCACGTGCTAGCTCGATTTCTTCCCGCGTGTTCGTCGGAGAGTCGGCCGTCAGGGCCAAGTGCCGCAGGTGCGGCCGGAGCGAGACGACGCGCAGCAATAAAGTGGAGTCGACCCCGCCCGAGAACGCGACCACGAGCGATCCCATTTCGTCGAGCAGTTGCTCGAGTCGTTGCAACTTTTCCCGGAGCGACGCCTCCATTGGTCAAATGCCTTCCGGTCCGAAGACCGGGGTTGTGAGGTAACGCTGGCCAGTGTCCGGGAAGACGGTGACCACCGTTTTGTCTGGGCCGAGCTCGCGCCCGAGGCGGATGGCGGCGGCGCAGTTCGCACCCGAAGAGACTCCTACGAGAATGCCCTCGCGGCGAGCTAGCTCGCGGGTCATATCGTTGGCTTCCTCGTCGGTCACTGTGATGACCCGGTCGATTAGGGAGCGGTCGAGCACCTCCGGGATGAACCCGGGTCCGATTCCTTGGATCGTATGGTAGCCTGGCTGCCCCCCAGAAAGTACCGGCGAACTGGCGGGCTCGACCGCTACGATGAGCGCCCCCGGCCGCTGCTCGCGGAGCACGGACCCCACACCGGTGATGGTTCCGCCGGTGCCCACACCCGCGACGAATGCGTCAATCTGGGGGCACTGCTGCAAGAGCTCGCGGGCCGTGGTCCTGCGGTGCGCCTCGGGGTTGGCGGGGTTCGAGAACTGCTGCGGCATGAAGTAGTCGGGGTGTGCCTCTACGATCTCTCGCGCTTTTGCGATGGCGCCGTGCATGCCCTTCGTGTCGGGCGTCAGTACGAGCTCGGCGCCGTAGGCCTCAAGCAGGCTGCGGCGCTCCATGCTCATCGTGTCGGGCATTGTCAGAATCAGCCGGTATCCGCGAGCGGCCGCCACCAGGGCCAGGCCGATCCCGGTGTTGCCGCTTGTCGGCTCGACGATGGTTCCACCGGGACGCAGCCGCCCTTGGGCTTCTGCTGCCGTGATCATGGCCAAGCAAATCCGGTCTTTAACGCTTCCGCCAGGGTTGAGAGACTCGAGTTTGGCGACGATACGCGCGCAGTTGGGGCCGGGCAGGTGGACTAGTTCGACGACCGGCGTATTGCCGACTAGTTCCAACGAGCTTTCGGCCAACTGGCGGGGAGACGGCATGGTGGCTACAGCGCGGCGCGATCATAGGGGAGGGACTGCCGGCTTGTCAACGCGCGCCGCGCGGGCTTCCCTTGTTTACCGGGCATGTTAGTTTGGGGTGAATCAGTGGGCCGGCAGGGTCTCCCGGGGTTGGGGATCCGGCCGCGCGGCCAGGAGGTTTGCGGCGATGGCCGATGAAGAACGAGACCTTGGCTTCAAGGTCGAAGACAAGCGGCGGTTTACTCCGGACGGAGAGCCGCGTGAAGGGCTTGGCGAGGAAGCGGAGGAGGGTCGAGACGATTCTTCGGCACCGGCCGAGGATCAATCCCCACCGCAATCAGAGGCCGCAGAGGCGAGCCAGGAGAGCGCATCGGCTCGGGAGCGGGCCGGGACGCAGCGGGAGCTGCCGGGGGAGCTTACCTTTTCGAGCTTCATTGTCGGATTGGCCTCCCAAGCCTTCATGTTCCTCGGGCTGGCGCCGGATCCCCAGAGTGGTGTCATCCGTCAAGACCTCGGCCAGGCAAAGGCGATGATCGACATTCTGGCGATGCTTCAGCGCAAAACGGCGGGAAACCTCGACGAAGATGAAGCTCGTATGATGGAGGAAATGCTATACGAGCTTCGACTCCAGTACGTCAAAGCGATCAAAGCCATGGGCACGCCCACGCAGGAGGAGTCTCGATGACGAGAATCAAGTCGTTGCTGATCACCGCGGTCGTCGCCGGAGCCATCATCGGCGTTGGCGTTACGGTTTCTCTCAATCGCCAGAGCTGTGCGCCGGCCGATGAGGCAGGCGAGGTGCAGCTCCTTCCGGTCGGGCACGGGAAGAACCAGAAGACTCTGCGGCTGCCCGACTTCACCCAGCTCGTCGCGCAACTGAGTCCCTCGGTGGTCAACGTCTCGGTGATTTCGGAGCCGACTCTGTCCCGGCGCGGCGAGCTCGATCCGTTCGATTTCTTCCTGCGCCGCCGCAGCTCGCTCGGCTCGGGAGTGATCATCGACGAGGAGGGGTACATCGTCACGAACCACCACGTTGTCGAGAATGCGGACAAACTTGTCGTAAAGCTAGAAAACGAGAAGGAGTTCGAGGCCGAGCTGGTCGGCACCGACGAGAAGACCGACCTGGCGGTGATCAAGATCGACCCGAAGGGCGAAAAGCTCAAGGCGGCCAAACTCGGAGACTCGGACGCCTTGAAAGTCGGGGAGTGGGTGATCGCGATCGGCAATCCCTTTGGGTTGGATCACACGGTCACCGCGGGAATCGTTTCAGCAAAAGGAAGGCGCTTGCCGCGGCCCGATTCTAGCCCTTATGACAACTTCATTCAGACCGATGCGGCGATCAATCCGGGGAACTCAGGAGGGCCGCTGGTCAACCTGCGCGGGGAGGTTGTAGGGATCAACACTGCGATTTACTCGCGTTCGGGCGGGAACATCGGCATCGGGTTTGCGATTCCTGCCAACATGGTTCGGGAGATCGTGCCCCAGCTCAAGGAGACGGGGCACGTCACCCGCGGTTGGCTTGGCGTCATGATTCAGCCGGTGACCCGTGACATTGCCAAAGCTCTCGACCTGCCCGAGGCAAAGGGAGCCCTGGTGGCGTCGGTGTTGCCCGACAGCCCTGCCGAGCGCGCCGGGATTAAGCGGGGCGACGTGATCGTCGAGTTCGACGGCCATGACGTTCCGAAGTCGGAAGACTTGCCCTCGATCGTGGCCGGAACGCCGCCCGGTAAGAAAGTCGAAGTCGTGGTGATCCGCGATGGCAAGCGCAAGTCGATCGAAGTCGAGATCGGCAAGCTCGAGGAGACCGAGGCCGGAGGGCGGCCAGTAAAGGCTGGCAAGCTCGGGCTTGTGGTGGAGAACATCACGCCCGAAGTTGCCAAGGAGCTCGGGCTTGGCAAGGACGTAAAAGGCGTGGTGGTCTCGTCCGTCCGCCGCGGTTCGCCCGCTGCCGAGGCAGGCATCCGGCCAGGTGACGTCATCGAACAAGTGGGTAGAGAACCGGTGACGAACGTGGCTGAGTTCCGCAAGCGAATTGCCGAGCACGAGGGCGAGTAGAGCATTCTCGTGCTGGTGCGGCGCGACGACCAGACCCTGTTC
>CAYZHO010000034.1:0-5635 GCA_964478045.1 uncultured Myxococcales bacterium
GATCCGGCCAGGCGACGTGGTCGTACCGGACCAGTTCATCGACCGCACGCGCGGGCGGATTTCGACCTTCTTCGGCCGCGGGGTCGTGGCGCACGTTTCCTTCGCCGACCCGTTTTGCCCGGTGGTCTCGGCGGCACTCGCCGAGGCTGCCCGCGCCGTGGGCGCGCGCGTGCATGCCGGAGGAACCTACGTATGCATGGAGGGGCCGCAGTTCTCGACGCGCGCGGAGTCGCACTTGTATCGCTCGTGGGGCGGCGACGTGATCGGCATGACGAACCTGCAGGAGGCGAAGCTAGCCAGAGAGGCGGAGATCTGTTTTGCCACTTTGGCTTTGGCGACGGATTACGACTGCTGGCGCAGCGGCGAGGAGGACGTCGTCATCGGCGACGTCTTGTCGGTGCTCAGAGCGAACGCCCGTACCGCGCAAGCCACGATCGTGGCTGCTGCGGCGCGCATTGAGGCGGGTCGCAAGTGCGATTGCCGGCGTGCCCTCGAACATGCCATCATCACGGAGCCTAGTGCGATACCGGCCGAGCGCTTCGAGGAACTCGATGTGATCGCCGGCCGCGTTCTGAGGCGAATGCGCGGCCAGCCCTCCTGACGGAGCAGGAGCCAACGGGCAGCCGCGCAACGTGAGGAACCAGCCAGGAGAACGAAAATGAGTGCGAGTGTGTGCGTGGTAGGGTCGGTGGCGCTCGATTCGATCGAGACGCCGTTTGGCCGAGTGGAAGAGGTTCTCGGCGGTTCGTGTTCCTATTTCTCAGTGGCGGCGAGTTTCTTCGCTCCAGTGAACATGGTGGCGGTAGTGGGAACGGACTTTCCGGAGGAAGAGCGGCGGTTCCTGGCCGAGCGCGGCATCAACCTCGAAGGGCTGACCGTAGCCGAGGGTAGAACGTTTCGCTGGAGGGGGCGGTACCACGAGGATATGAACGTACGTGACACGCTCGACCTGCAGCTCAACGTCTTCGGAGACTTCCGGCCCCAACTACCCGAGGCCTATCGCACCAGCGAGTTCGTGTTCCTGGCGAACATCCAGCCTGGCCTGCAGGCCGCCGTTCTCTCGCAGTTCGAATCAGTCCGGCTAGTCGGTGCGGACACCATGGATCACTGGATCCGGGAAGAGCGCGAAGCCCTGCTTGATCTGCTCCGGCGAGTCGACCTGTTAAGTATCAACGATTCGGAGGCGCTCCTCCTTTCGGGAGAACGGAACGTTGTGGCCGCCGCACGGCGGATTCTTGAGATGGGGCCGAGCACCCTGCTGATCAAGCGCGGCGAGTACGGCGCCCTACAGTTCGCCGCAGACGACGTCTTTGCGGTTCCCGCGTTTCCTCTGGAGACGGTGGTGGATCCGACGGGGGCCGGCGACTGCTTCGCCGGCGCGCTGTTTGGGAGCCTGGCGGCGGCTGGAACCGTCAATCGCGCCAGCTTGAGACGGGCGATCGTCCACGGGAGCGTGCTGGCCTCCTTCGCGGTCGAGGGGTTTGGACTAGAGCGCTTGCGAGCGCTCACCCGGGAGGAGGTCGAGCAGCGCTACCGCCAGTTCATGGCGCTGACTGACTTCCATACCTGGGACTGACGATGGACCTGTCGATCGTGGTTCCCGTCTACAACGAGCGCGACAACCTCGAGCCGCTGCACCGCGAGATTCGAGCGGCGGTCGAGCCGCTCGGGCGCTCTTACGAGATCATCTACGTGGACGACGGTTCGACGGACGGATCTCGCGAAGTCTTGCGGCGCCTCCATGCGGAGGATCCTCACGTTCACGTGATCGGTTTTCGGCGCAATTTCGGTCAAACGGCTGCGGTCGCCGCGGGGCTTCAGGCATCGCGCGGAGAAGTCGTCGTCACGCTCGACGGGGACCTCCAAAACGACCCGGCCGACATTCCTCGCCTGCTCGACAAGCTGGCGGAAGGATACGATCTGGTCAGCGGCTGGCGGCGGCGCAGGCAAGATGCCTTCCTGCTGCGGCGCCTGCCGTCTGTCGTCGCCAACTGGATTATCCGTATCACCACCAACGTCAACGTCCACGACTACGGTTGCATGCTGAAGGCGTACCGGGGCGAGATCGCCCGCGGGCTCCGGCTCTACGGGGAGATGCACCGGTTCATTCCGGCAATCGCCGGTGATCTTGGAGCCCGGATCGCCGAGCTGGAGGTGAACCACAGGCCGCGGATCCATGGAAGTTCCAAATACGGTCTCTCGCGGACGATCCGCGTGGTTCTCGATTTGCTAACGGTCAAGTTCCTGTCCGGGTTTTCGACGCGGCCGATTCACGTGTTCGGCTTCCTCGGCCTGCTGCTCGGAGGGGCCGGGACGGTGATGCTGGGGTGGCTCGGGTTTGAGAAGATCGTTCTGGGGGCTCAGCTCGGCGGCCGCCCGATCGTGTTGCTTGCGATCCTTCTCGCTGTCTTGGGCGTGCAGTTCGTCACGATGGGACTGCTCGGGGAGATGCTGGCGCGAACGTATCACGAGAGCCAGAACAAGCCGATCTACGTGGTGGGAGAAGATCTCCCCTGCCGCGGCAGCGCCAGCGGGCAACAAGAGGCCGGCGGCTGAGGAAACCGTGTTGCTGGCCTTGGGGGCCGCTGATACTATCGAAGCGACATTCTCGATGCGGACCGGGGCCTCCCGCGATGCCATTGGCTCTGGCCCTCCGATGAAGGAGGCAACGTGAGAATCTGTGTTGTAGGAACCGGCTACGTCGGCCTGGTGGCGGGAACCTGCTTCGCTGAGAGCGGAAACGACGTCATCTGCGTCGACATCGACGAAGAGAAGATCGCCGCCCTCAAACAGGGACGGGTGCCGATCTACGAGCCGGGCCTCGAAGAACTGATCAAGCGAAACGTCGGAGAAGGCCGCCTGGCTTTCACCACCGACATCAAGGAAGGGGTGCGCCACGGCCTGGTATGCTTCATTGCGGTGGGCACGCCCCAAGGTGAGGACGGAGCCCCGGATCTGAGCGCCGTCTTTGCGGTTGCGCGCAGCATCGGAGAGGCGATGGACGGCTACCGGATCATCGTCACGAAGAGCACCGTCCCGGTCGGGACCTACGCGCGGATCCAGGAAATCGTGGCGTCGGTGACGGACCATCCGTTCGACGTTGTCTCGAACCCGGAGTTTATGAAGGAAGGGGCCGCAATCGAGGACTTTCTCAAGCCCGATCGCGTGGTCATTGGCTGCTCCGATCCCCGGCCTGGCGAGATCATGAAAGACCTGTACGCGCCATTCTGCAGAGGCGGAGCTCCGATTCTCATCATGGACAACGCCAGTGCCGAGATGACGAAGTACGCCGCGAACGCGCTGCTGGCCACGCGGATTTCGTTCATCAACGAGATCGCGAACCTTTGCGAGAAGGTTGGGGCCGACGTGGCCCAAGTCCGCCAGGGGATCGGCCTCGACCGCCGCATCGGCATGAGCTTCCTGTACGCGGGGCTCGGCTACGGGGGTTCGTGTTTTCCCAAGGACGTGCGGGCGATCATCCGAACGGCCGAGGAACACGGGATGGACTTCTCGCTCCTCAAGGCGGTCGACGAGATCAACAATCGCCAGAAGCGCCGCCTCTTCGAGAAGGTCAAGGCCCACTACGACGGCAAGCTCGAGGGGCGTACGTTTGGAATCTGGGGACTGGCGTTCAAGCCCCGCACGGACGACATGCGCGAAGCTCCCTCGATCGGTCTAATCGAAGATTTGCTTGCGGCCGGGTGCCGGGTCCAAGTGCACGATCCGGAGGCGATGCACGTGTGCCGGCGGATCTTCGGGGACCGGATCACGTACCACCGGCAGAACTACGAGGCCCTCGAAGGAGCCGACGCGCTGCTGATCGTCACCGAGTGGAACGAGTTCCGGCGTCCGGACTTCGACCGGATCCGGTCGCTGCTGCGCGAGCCAGTGATCTTCGATGGCCGCAACCTGTGGGAGCCGGACCGCATGGCCAAGCTCGGTTTTACCTACTACCCGATCGGCCGGCCGGCTGTCGTGCAGCCGCGAGCGCAGGGGTGAGCAACGCCGTGGCGTGCGGCCGCGGCCTGCTGCGGCGGGCGTCCCGCGGCGAGGGGGGATAGGGCGATGGCGCGGATCTTGGTCACCGGGGGAGCCGGGTTCATCGGCTCACACTTGTGCGAGCGATTTCTGGCCGAAGGCCACGAGGTCATTTGCGTCGACAACCTCCTGACCGGGGACCGGGACAACATTGCGCACCTGTTTGCGAATCCAAGGTTTACGTTCATCGAGCAGGACATTACGAACTACATTTACGTCAGCGGTCCGCTCGATGCGATATTGCACTTTGCCTCCCCGGCGAGCCCTGTCGATTACCTCGAGCTGCCCATCCAGACTCTCAAAGTCGGCTCTTTGGGCACGCACAAGGCCTTGGGCCTGGCCAAGGAGAAGAAGGCCCGGATCCTGGTTGCCTCGACCTCCGAAGTTTACGGCGACCCACTGGTCCACCCGCAAAAGGAAACGTATTGGGGCAACGTGAATCCGGTGGGCCCGCGCGGTGTCTACGATGAGGCCAAACGCTTCCTCGAGGCGATGACAATGGCGTACATGCGCACGCACGGCTTGGAGACGCGCATCGCCCGCATCTTCAATACGTATGGGCCGCGCATGCGCATGCGCGACGGCCGCGTGGTCCCGAACTTCATCTGCCAGGCGCTCCGTAACGAACCGATCACGGTGTACGGCGACGGGACCCAGACCCGCAGCTTCTGTTACATCGACGACTTGATCGAGGGGCTCGTGCGCTTGCTGTGGTCGGACGAAAAAATGCCGACCAACTTGGGCAACCCGACGGAAATGTCCATCAAAGATTTTGCTCTCAAGATCAAGGAGTTGGCCGGATCGTCTTCGCCGATCGTCTACCGCGAGCTGCCGGTCGACGACCCCAAGGTGCGCCAGCCGGACATCACCAAGGCCAGGCAGGTGCTTGGCTGGGAACCAAAGGTCTCGCTGGACGAAGGTCTCAAGCGGACGATCGAGTGGTTTCGCAAGAAGCTGGAGGCGAGCGGATGAGGATTGCGGTAACGGGCGGAGCCGGCTTCATCGGCTCGCACGTGTGCGAAGCCTATCTGGCGGCTGGGCATGAGGTCTTGGTGATCGACGACTTGTCGAGCGGGCACCGCGAGAACGTTCCGGCTGGGGCGCGCTTCGTGCAGGCGGACGTGCGCTCGGCGGAGGCGGCCGCCGCGATTCGCGAGTTTGCACCGGAGGTGCTCAATCACCACGCGGCCCAGATGAACGTGCGCGTTTCGGTCGAAAAACCCGCCTTCGATGCGGACGTCAACGTCCTCGGCACGATCAATCTTCTCGAGGCGGCGGTGGCTGCCGGAACGCGCCGGGTCGTTTTCGCCTCTTCGGGGGGTACGGTCTACGGAGAGCCGGGGACCTTTCCGTGCCCCGAGTCGATGCCGACAAAGCCGATTTGCCCGTACGGCGTCAGCAAGCTGAGCGGAGAGCACTACCTCCATTACTACGATGTGGTACACGGCCTGCACCACGTCGCTCTGCGGTATGCAAACGTTTACGGCCCGCGCCAGGATCCGCACGGCGAGGCCGGGGTGGTGGCGATCTTCACGCAGAACTTGCTGCGCGACCGGGACGTGACCATCTTCGGCGACGGCCTGCAAACGCGCGACTA
>CAYZHO010000034.1:5645-10942 GCA_964478045.1 uncultured Myxococcales bacterium
CGAAGGCGACGTGGTGCAGGCCGGGGCCGCGCCGGCGCAGGAACTCGGCGATCAGGCCGTGTTCGTGGGCGACGTCGTGCGGGCCAATGTGCTCGCGCTCGAGACGGACTACCACGGCCCGGTCAACATCGGAACGTCGCGCGAGACGAACGTGGTTGAGCTCTATCGCCTCATCAAGGAGTTGGTAGGGGGCAACGGCCAGGCCGTTCACGGGCCTGCCAAACCCGGGGAGGTCCGGCGTTCGGCGCTCGCAATCGGGCTGGCGGCCGAGCGGCTGGGTTGGAAGCCCGAAGTAGACCTGCCGGCTGGCTTGGCCAGGACGGTTGACTTCTTCCGGTCGCGGCCTTAGCCAGGTCGATTGGCCGCCCCAGCGGGCCGGCGCGCACCTGCCATGTCGACGTCTCGCATCCGTAACTTCGCGATCATCGCGCACATCGACCACGGCAAGTCGACGCTTGCCGATCGCATCTTGCAGTACACGGGGGCGGTTTCCGATCGCGAGATGGCCGACCAACTGCTCGACGACATGGAGCTGGAACGCGAGCGCGGCATCACGATCAAGGCCCGCGCGGTCCGGCTTCACTACGATCGCGGTGGCGAGCCGCCGTTCGTCCTTCACCTGATCGACACGCCCGGCCACGTCGACTTCTCCTACGAAGTGTCTCGGTCGCTGGCTGCGTGCGAGGGAGCGCTCCTGGTGGTCGATGCCAGCCAAGGGGTGGAGGCGCAGACCGTAGCGAACACCTATCTTGCGCTGGACGCGGATCTCGAGATCATTCCCGTGCTAAACAAGATCGACTTGCCGAGCGCCGACCCCGAGGCGGTGGCCCGGCAGATCGAAGAGGCGATCGGGCTGCCCGCAGCGGATGCGGTTCAAGTCAGCGCCAAGACCGGGGCAGGCGTGGACCGGTTGCTGGGGGCAATCGTCGACCGGATTCCTCCCCCGAAGGGCTCCAGGGATGCGCCGCTTCGGGCCCTCATATTCGACAGTTGGTTCGATTCCTACCTTGGAGCGATGGTTTTGGTACGCGTTTTCGACGGCAGCGTCCGGGTGGGGGACCGGATCCGTTTGATGCAAGCCGGCCGGACTTACGAGGTCGCCAGGCTTGGCGTATTCACTCCGGCGCCGCGACCGGTCGAGTCTCTGTCGGCGGGCGAGGTTGGTTTCATCGCGGCGGGAATCAAGAGCGTGGCGGACGCCCGGGTGGGGGATACCGTGACGGCCGCCGAGCGGCCGTGCGAGCAGCCGCTACCCGGATTCAAGCGTGTCAAGCCGATGGTTTTTGCCGGCCTGTACCCCACGGACAGCGGGCAGTACGAAGCCCTGCGGGATGCCATCGAGAAGCTTCGCCTCAACGACTCCTCGCTTTCAGTCGAGCCGGAAACGTCGGCGGCGCTCGGTTTCGGCTTCCGCTGCGGGTTCCTTGGATTGCTTCACATCGAGATAACACAGGAACGGCTGGAGCGAGAGTTTGGGATCGATCTGATCACCACGGCGCCGACCGTGGCCTACCGCGTCCGAATGACGGACGGAACCGAAATCGAGATCGACAGTCCCGCCAAACTTCCCGATCCGGTACGAATCGAGTCGATTGCCGAGCCTTACGTGATGGCGACGATCCACGTTCCCCCTGAGTACCTCGGGGGAGTGCTGGGGCTGTGCGAAGACAAGCGCGGGATTCAGCGCGACTTGAAGGTGCTTGGAAACTCGCGCAGTGTGGTCGTGTACGAGTTGCCTTTAAGCGAGATCGTTTACGACTTCTACGACCGGCTCAAGTCGGTCTCGCGTGGCTATGCGTCGCTCGACTACGAGCCGATCGATTTTCGCGTCGAGCCACTCGTCCGTCTCGACCTCCTGATCAACGGGGAGCGGGTCGACGCGCTGTCGGTGATTTGCCACCGCGACCGGGCCCAGCAGCGGGGACGCGAACTGGCGCTCAAGATGAAGCGGCTGATCCCGCGGCAGATGTTCGAGGTAGTCATCCAGGCGGCGATCGGCAGTCGCGTGATCGCACGGGAGACCGTCAAGCCACTGCGCAAGAATGTTACCGCCAAATGCTATGGAGGCGACGTCACCCGAAAACGCAAGCTGCTGGAAAAGCAAAAAGAGGGAAAGAAGCGGATGAAGCAGGTGGGCCGCGTTGAAATCCCGCAGGAAGCGTTTCTGGCGGTGCTCAAGGTGGGAGACTCCTGATGCGGAACCAGCGCGCCGGTGGCCACAACGAGCGGCAGCGTTCGATCTGGCGAGAGTACGCCGAAGCGCTGGGGATGGCGATCCTCCTGGCGCTGTTTATCCGGACTTTTATCGTTCAGGCGTTCAAGATTCCGAGTGGCTCGATGCTGCCTACGCTCCAGGTCGGCGATCATCTGCTGGTCAACAAGTTCATCTACGGAGTCCGAATCCCCTTGCTGGGCAAGCGCCTGTTTGCGTTTCACCAGCCCGAGCGGGGAGACGTGATCGTCTTTATCTATCCCCAGGACCGCTCGAAGGATTTCATCAAGCGCGTTATCGGGCTGCCGGGCGAGAGAGTCGAGATCAAGAACAAAGTCGTCTACATCAACGGAAAGAAGATTCCGGACCCGCACGCGTACTATCAGCCCATCGACCCGCGCTTGGCACGCCGGCCGCGCGACAACTTTGGCCCTTACGAAGTGCCGCCGGGCCACGTGTTCGTCCTCGGCGATAACCGCGATCACAGCCACGACAGTCGATTCTGGGGGTCGGTTCCGATCAACGATATCCTGGGCAAGGCCTTCATCCTGTACTGGTCTTGGGATTCCGGCCGCTTCCGGCCGCGGTGGAGCCGGATCGGAATGCGGATCCGCTGAGCGCCGGTGCGGTCGGGCGTTGACTCCGACAGCGGACGGGACTATCCGGTAAGTAGCCTTTTAAACCGGTTCTGTGAGGCCGGAAAGGGTCGTGCATGTTGAGCCGAAAGTGTGAAACAGGGGTCTGCGCGGCCCCGCCTGTAAGCCTCGCCGTGACAGCGGCGGGGTTTTTTTCGGTCCGCAGGGGGCGCAATGGCGCGTAGCGTCCTCGATGAGCAACAGATGGGCCGCGCCCTGAGGCGTATCGCTCACGAGATCGTCGAGCGCAATGGCGGCGCCGAAAACCTAGGGCTCGTCGGTATCCGCACGCGCGGGGTTCCCTTGGCCCGCCGGCTTGCCGAGACCATCGCTTCGATCGAGGGCAAACCGGTGAGCGTCGGCGCGGTAGATGTTTCGCTCTATCGCGACGACGCAGGCCGGTACGGCCGCATCGCGAGAATAGGCCCCACGGACGTTCCCTTCGACGTCAACGAGATGAACGTCGTTCTAGTGGACGACGTGCTCTTTACGGGGCGCACCGTGCGGGCGGCGATGGATGCCCTGGTCGATCTCGGCCGCCCGGCGACTGTGCAGCTGGCAGTCCTGATCGACCGCGGGCATCGCGAGCTGCCTATCCGGGCCGACTACGTCGGCAAGAACATTCCGACGGCCCGCGAGGAACGGGTATGCGTGCGAGTTCGTGAACTCGACGGCTACGACCAAGTTTGGGTCGAGGAGGGGGAACGCCATGGCTAGTCGACATCTGCTCGGACTCGAAGGGGTGTCGGCCGAGGACATTCTGCTGTTGCTCGACAGCGCGGAGTCGATGAAGGAGATCTCCGAGCGCGACGTCAAGAAAGTCCCAACCTTGCGCGGCAAGACGGTGGTGAACCTGTTCCTGGAAAACTCGACGCGTACTCGGATTTCCTTCGAGATTGCGGCAAAGCGCCTGTCCGCCGATACGGTGAACTTGTCGGCCTCTGGCTCGAGCCTTTCCAAGGGAGAGACGCTTGCCGACACCGCGCGCAACCTGGCGGCGATGTCTCCGGACGCCATCGTGATCCGGCACCCGGCTCCTGGTGCCGCACGCTTGCTCGCCGAGATCATCGACTGCCCGATCATCAATGCCGGCGACGGGAGCCACGAGCACCCGACCCAAGCGCTTCTCGACCTTCTCACCATTCGCCAGCACAAGGGTGAGATCCGCGGCCTCACGGTGGCGATCGTCGGCGACATTCTCCACTCGCGGGTGGCTCGCTCGAACCTGTTTGGGCTGCGGACCCTGGGTGCGCGGGTGCGCCTGTGCGGGCCACCGACGCTGGTGCCTCCGGAGTTCGCGGAGCTGGGGGCTGAGATCTACTACGATCTCGCTGCGGCCGTCCGCGACGCGGACGTAATCATGATGCTGCGAATCCAGCGCGAGCGGCAGGGTTCGAACTATTTTCCGAGTCTCGACGAGTACGCCCGTTATTTCTGTCTGACCGAAGAGGTGTTGGCCGACGCAAAACCGGACGTCATCATCCTGCACCCCGGCCCCATGAATCGGGGCATTGAGATTGCAAGCGGTGTAGCGGACGGGCCGTACTCGGTGATGATGAACCAGGTCGCAAATGGCGTGGCCATGCGAATGGCGGTGCTCTACCAATTGATCGTGCCAGGGGCAGACGGGATTCGGGGGAGCGCGCTCGAGCCGGAAGCGGCGCGGCCCGAACTGCGCAGCGTAGGGGAGGGCCGGTGACGCAGCGGCGTCCAGCAGGAGGGCGCATTCTGATCCGCGGCGGTACGGTCGTAGACCCGGCCAACGCGCGCCACGAGCGAGCGGACGTACTGATCGCCGATGGCCGGATTGCAGCCGTGGACCGGCCGGGCGCGATTCCAAGCGAAGGCTGCGAGGTAATCGACGCGACCGGTCAGATCGTCGCCCCGGGATTCGTCGACATGCACGTTCACTTGCGGGAGCCGGGCTACGAATACAAGGAGACCGTCGCGACCGGTTGCATGGCGGCGGTGGCAGGTGGCGTTACGTCGGTGGCGTGCATGCCGAACACGAATCCGGTGAACGACAACGGTGCCGTAACGAAATACATCATCGACAAAGCTGCACTGGCCCGGCTGGCGAATGTCTTTCCGATTGGTGCGGTTTCGGTCGGTCTGGCGGGCGAGCGCCTCGCTGAGTTCGGGGAAATGCACGAAGCGGGGATCGTGGCCGTCTCGGACGATGGCAGGCCGATCATGAACAGCGCACTGATGCGGCGGGCCCTCGAGTACGCGCGGATGTTCGGCTTTCCGGTCATCGCCCACGAGGAGGACCTGCACCTGTGCGAGGGCGGAGTAATGCACGAGGGGCTCACGTCGATCCGGCTGGGCGTCCGGGGCCTTCCGTCGGCCGGCGAGGCGGTGATGGTGGCGCGGGACATCGAACTCGTGCGCTGCACGGGCGGCCGGCTGCACGTGGCCCAGGGCGACGCCCGGCGGGGGGTCACCCTCCT
>CAYZHO010000034.1:10952-16659 GCA_964478045.1 uncultured Myxococcales bacterium
CCGGGACCTCCTGCTGCTGCGGCGCACCCGCTCCCGGCTGCACGTGGCCCACGTATCCACGGCGGAGGCCGTGGAAATGATCCGGCGGGCAAAGGAAGAAGGACTGGCGGTGACCGCCGAAGCGACCCCGCACCACTTCACTCTCGACGAACGCGCGGTCGAGGGTTTCAACACGAACGCAAAGATGTATCCGCCGCTTCGGAGCCGGCGCGATGTCGCCGCGGTGCAGCGCGGCCTTGCCGACGGGACGAGCGACGCGATTGCGACGGATCATGCGCCGCACCATCGCGACGAGAAAGGCGTCGAGTTCGACCGAGCGGCCTTCGGCGTCGTTGGCCTCGAAACGTCCTTGCCGCTGGCTCTCGACCTAGTGCGCAAGGGGATCTTGGATCTCAGTCGGATGATCGAGGCGATGAGTCTGGCGCCGGCGCGGATCCTCGGGATCGAGCGCGGGACGCTGTCGGTGGGTGCGGTTGCCGACGTGGTCATCTTCGATCCCGAGCGCGAGTGGCGGGTAGAGGCGGCCAAACTGACTTCGAAAGGAAAGAACACGCCGTTCGACGGCTGGACGATGAAGGGCCGAGCCACGCGGACGATCGTCGGTGGCAGGTCCGTGTGGCGAGGTGACGCGTGAAGGCAACCCTGGCGCTGGCCGACGGCACGGTATTCGAGGGGCGCCAGTTCGGCGCGGAAGGGAAAGTAGGGGGCGAGGTGGTCTTCAACACCTCGATGACCGGCTACCAGGAAATTCTGACGGATCCGTCCTACGAAGGGCAGATCGTCACGATGACGTATCCCGAAATCGGGAACGTCGGAGTCAACACCGAGGACGTGGAAAGCGCGCGGCCCTACGTGCGCGGTTTCGTCGTTCGCGAGTACTGGGACGCTCCAAGTAACTGGCGCGCGGAGGAGCGCCTGGCCGAGTACATGCGAGCCCACGGGATCGTCGGGATCGAGGATATCGATACGCGCAAGCTGGTGCGCGTGATTCGCGAGCGGGGGGCCCAGCAGGCTGTTCTCGCGACTGGAGAAGTGGACGCGGGCGAGCTCGTGCGTGAAGCCGCCGCGCGCCCGAGCCTAGAAGGGATGGACTTGGCGACGCGGGTCACGTGCCGCCAGCCGTACCGATGGACGCTTGGCTCCTGGTCGCTCGGCCAGGGCTACCGGCAGGTGGAACCGGCCGGGCCGCTAATTGTCGCCTTCGACTTTGGCGTCAAGCTGAACATTCTCCGCCATTTCGTCGATCTCGGCTGCAGGCCCGTGGTAGTCCCCGCGACGACGGATGCCGAGTTCGTTCGCTCGCTGCGTCCGGACGGTATTTTCTTGTCCAACGGTCCGGGGGATCCGGGTGCGGTGCGGGCCGCGATCCGAACGGTGGCCGAGTTGGCGCGCGAGTTTCCAGTCTTTGGGATTTGCCTCGGGCACCAGATCTTAGCGCTCGCTTTTGGGGCGCGGACCTTCAAACTCAAATTCGGGCACCACGGCGGCAATCACCCTGTGATCGACGTTGACACCGGCGTCGTCGAAATCACTTCGCAGAACCACGGGTTCGCTGTCGACGAGAAGAGTCTTCCGCCCGACCTGCGGGTAACGCGGGTGAACCTCAACGATCATACGGTCGAAGGGATCGAACGCCGGGACGGGATCGCATTTTCGGTCCAGTACCATCCGGAGGCCTCACCGGGGCCGCACGACGCGCGTTCGCTCTTCGCGCGGTTCGTTGAACGGCTCGAGACGCGGGCGCCAGCGGGCATCGAGAGGGAGATTCCGGTGCGGACCATTGGATTGCGAGCGTGCGGAGGCGGCGGTGCCCCGGCGTGAGGACATTCGCTCGGTTCTCATTATCGGCGCTGGCCCGATTGTGATCGGCCAGGCCTGCGAGTTCGACTACTCTGGGACGCAGGCGTGCAAGGCTCTCAAGGAAGAGGGCTACCGGGTGATCCTGGTCAATTCCAATCCCGCAACGATCATGACCGATCCGGAATTCGCCGACCGCACCTACATCGAGCCTCTCACCGTCGAGACCCTGGCCAAAGTGATCGAACGCGAACGTCCGGACGCGCTGCTGCCGACCATGGGTGGCCAAACTGCCCTGAATCTCGCGCTCGACCTTGCTGCGCAAGGGGTGCTCGATCGCTTCGGCGTCGAGTTGATCGGAGCCGGTGTCGAAGCGGTGCGCAAGGCGGAGGATCGCGACCTGTTCAAACAGGCGATGGAGCGGATCGGCGTCGACCTGCCGGGTAGCGGCTATGCTCGCTCGCTCGAGGAGGGGAGGGCGATCCGCCGCCGCCTCGGGTTGCCCCTGATCATTCGGCCGTCCCGGACGCTCGGCGGGATGGGTGCCAGCATTGCCAGGACGGATGCCGAGTTCGAGGCTGCCATGGCGTGGGCGCTCGACGCTTCCCCGGTGCACGAAGCTCTGGTCGAGGAGTCCATCGAGGGCTGGAAGGAATTCGAGCTCGAGGTGATGCGGGACCGCAAAGACAATGTGGTCATCATCTGCTCGATCGAGAATTTCGACCCGATGGGCATCCACACTGGGGACAGTATCACCGTCGCACCCGCACAAACGCTTACGGACAAGGAGTACCAAATCATGCGCGACGCCGCGATCGCGATCATCCGCGAAATCGGCGTCGACACAGGCGGTTCGAACATTCAGTTCGCCGTTCATCCCGGCGACGGGCGACTGGTCGTGATCGAAATGAATCCCCGCGTCTCGCGGAGCTCGGCATTGGCATCCAAGGCGACCGGATTCCCGATCGCCAAGATGGCGGCCAAGCTGGCCGTCGGCTATACGCTCGACGAGATCCCGAACGACATCACGCGCGAAAC
Source organism: uncultured Myxococcales bacterium (assembly GCA_964478045.1). Taxonomy (GTDB): domain Bacteria; phylum Desulfobacterota; class Binatia; order UBA1149; family SPBQ01; genus CAZQYE01. Next base: position 13,788 of record CAYZHO010000034.1, read on the forward strand.
CCCGGCGAGTTTCGAGCCCACCATCGACTACGTGGTGACGAAAGTCCCCCGCTTTACGTTCGAGAAGTTTCGGCAGGCAGAGGACCGGTTGACCTCGCAAATGAAGTCGGTCGGCGAGGTGATGGCGATCGGTCGAACCTTTAAGGAGAGCCTCCACAAGGCGATCCGCTCGTTAGAGATCGGCAGCTACGGCTTTGAGCCGTGTGCCGGCGAAGATGTCGAGGAACTCGTCCGGCGGCCGAACTCCCGGCGCCTGTGGTACTTGGCCGAGGCGTTCCGGCAAGGCTTCACGGTAGAGCGGCTTTACGAGCTGTCGGGAATCGACCCGTGGTTTCTCCGTAACATCGAACAGTTAGTTGCCTGCGAGCGAGAGATTGCGGCATGCGGGACGCTCGAGGCAATGCCGCGGCCTCTGTTGGTCCGCGCCAAGCGCTGGGGTTTCTCGGACCGCCGCATCGCAGAGTTGTTGCGCGCGGAAGAGCGGGACGTGCGGCGGCGGCGCTGGCGCGAGGGGATCGAGCCGGTCTACAAGACGGTCGATACCTGTGCTGCCGAGTTCGAAGCCTACACGCCTTACCTTTACTCGACGTACGAAGAGGAAGACGAGGCCGCTCCATCGCAGCGCAAGAAGATCATGATTCTGGGCGGCGGGCCGAACCGAATCGGACAGGGAATCGAGTTCGACTATTGCTGCGTCCATGCGGTGTTTGGCCTGCGCGAGGCCGGGTACGAAACGATCATGGTCAATTGCAATCCCGAGACGGTCTCGACGGACTACGACACAGCGGATCGGCTTTACTTCGAGCCGCTCACGCTCGAAGACGTCCTTGCGATCGTACGCCGCGAACAGCCGGACGGAGTGATCGTCCAGTTTGGCGGCCAAACGCCGCTCAAGTTGGCCAAGGCGCTCGAGGCAGAAGGGGTCCCGATCATCGGCACGCCGCCGGATGCGATCGACCGCGCCGAAGACCGGGAGCGTTTTCGCTTGGTGCTCGAGCGCCTCGGGCTCCACCAACCGCCGAGTGGAACGGCGCGCACGGTGGCCGAAGCAGTGGAGATCGCCGAGCGCATCGGTCTTCCCGTCCTCGTGAGGCCGTCGTACGTGCTGGGGGGCCGGGCGATGGAGATCGTCCGCGAGATGGACGATCTGCGGTCATATATGGAAGCCGCGATCGCGAGCTCGCCGGACCATCCAGTCCTGATCGATAAGTTTCTCGAAGACGCGATCGAAATCGACGTGGACTGCGTGAGCGACGGCAAGCACGTCGTGATTGGCGGCATCATGGAGCACATCGAAATGGCCGGCGTGCATTCGGGCGACAGCGCGTGCGCGTTGCCTCCGCGCTCCCTAGACCAACTGGTCCAGAACGAAGTGCGCCGGCAGGTACGGCTGCTAGCGCTGGAACTGGGCGTGCGCGGCTTGATGAACGTTCAGTTCGCGGTTGCCGACGGGAAGGTCTACGTTCTCGAGGTCAACCCGCGCGCATCGCGAACGGTTCCCTTTGTTTCCAAAGCGATCGGCGTACCCTTGGCCAAGATCGCGGCGCGGGTCATGGCGGGCGAGACGCTCGAGCAGCTCGGGTTCACCGAGGAGGTCGTGCCGCCCTACGTGTCCGTCAAGGAAGCCGTTTTTCCGTTTATCAAGTTCCCCGGTGTGGATACGCTGCTCGGCCCGGAGATGAAGTCGACTGGCGAAGTAATGGGAATCGACCGGGGCTTTGGGCTGGCGTTCGCCAAAGCCGAGCTGGGAGCCGGAAACCGGCTACCGGACGGAGGAACCGCGCTTGTCAGCGTCCGCGAGGAAGACCGCAAACAGCTGCTCCCCGTAGCCAGGCGCCTGGTGGAAGCCGGACTGGAGTTGCTCGGTACCCGCGGAACGGCCGCTTTCCTCCGGCAGGCAGGGCTGCCGTGCCGGACGGTCAACAAAGTACGCGAGGGATCTCCGCACGCGGTGGACGCGATTCGCTCGGGCGCGGTCGCCATGGTGGTCAACACCTGCGGGACCCCGCAAGCAGTGGCCGAGTCGTTTTCCCTGCGGCGAGCGGCGCTCGAGACGGGAGTTCCCTATTTCACGACGATGGCAGGAGCAGCGGCCGCCGCGGAAGGAATCGCCTTGCTCAAAGAAACGTCCGCGGAAGTGCACGCCCTTCAGGATCTCCACACTTGGCGGGAAGCTGCCGCAATGACGGGTCGGTGAGACTCGAAGACTCGGTTCAGTTCCTTAAGGGGGTGGGTCCGCGCCGTGCCGAGATCCTCGCGGCGAGCGGATTCGAGCGGGTCGAAGACTTGGTTTTTCACCTCCCGTTTCGCTACGAGGACCGGCGGCGGATTTTTCCTGCCGCTCGGGTGGTGGCAGGAGCGGATGCGACCCTGGTAGGTTCGATCGAGCGCGTGCAAGAAATTCCCCTGCGCCGCCAGCCAGGACGCAAGATGTTGGAAGCCAGACTAGTCGACGAGACTGGAAGCATCGACCTGGTCTGGTTCCATCGCACTTCCTATTTTAAGGACCAAATCCGGCGCCGAGGGCGATTCGTCGTCTACGGGCGGGTCGATTACGGCCGCCGAGGAAGGCTGCAGATCGTGCATCCGGAGATTGAGAAGCTGCCGCAGGGCAGCGACGATCTTGGCGGCCTCCGGCGGATCCTGCCCGTCTATCAGAAGCCCACACAACTGACAGCAGCGGCAATGCGCACCTTTGTTCACAGGGCGGTCGAGGCGACTGCGGAACAAGTTTCTAGCGCTGTGCCCGAGCCGATCCGCGCGCGGCTCGGGCTCATGCCGGTTGCCGAGGCGCTGCGTGCGGTTCACTTTCCCTCGCCCGACGACGACTACGAGGCGCTGAGCGGGTTCCGCACGCCGGCGCACCAAAGCC
>CAYZHO010000035.1:0-351 GCA_964478045.1 uncultured Myxococcales bacterium
CCCCGGGGAAGTCGTGGAGGTCGCCGTCACGCCTGAAGACGGTTCCCGGGGGTAGGATCTCGGGCTGAAGAACAAAGCACTTGGTTGCGCGCAGCTCACCCCCACCTGGGTGGAAGGCTGTGGGCTGCCCGGGCGGGCAGACGGAACCACATTTTCTTGAGTTTTCTCCAGCGAGCGTGGATCTCTCTTGTAGGCTCGGCACTGGTTCGGTAGGGTCGAGGCTGCACGTACACGCAGGCGGTCGGAGTTGGATCCAACGGGCGCTAGACAGCTTGTCTTACCTGGTCGTGTGGGACAGCGAGGGGAACCGCGACGGCGATCCACCGCCACGCCGAGCGCGACCCGCGCCCG
>CAYZHO010000035.1:361-16582 GCA_964478045.1 uncultured Myxococcales bacterium
GCCTACGGTTGAACCGAGGTCGTCGCGCTCACTGATTCTCATCTCCTGGGACGGAGTGCGCCGGGATCGACTCGAGCGCTTGCTCCACTGGCAACCGCTCGGCGAAGAGCCGCGGCCCTGCCCGCACGTAAAACAGCCGGTAACGATGCCAGTGCGGTGCGGGCAGTCGCTCACCTGCCTCCCGAACTTGTGCGGCTTCCAGATCATCGAGAGCCAGACGGTCGGTCACAAGACCATGACTCGCCCGCAACACACGCAAATGCTGTCCGGGTATTCGGCCGATCAGACCGGCGTGTTCGCCAACGCAGGCACAAACAGGCTCCCGCGTGGCTTTAGCATTTACGAAAGGATTGCGGGCTTACTCGGCCCGGAGATTGCGCTCGGTCACATTGCCATGCCGAAGTATGTGTCGCGCGGGGTGGTTCGGTGGGCGCGCCGCGAGCGCTTGTTGGAGGTCCTCGACCGGCCGGCGGGCCCGGACGGCTTTACCGGGCGCAACACGATCAAGCGGGTATTTCCTGCGCTCGAGAAACTTGCGGGGCGGCGTTTCTTCCTTTTCGTGCACTTTAAGACCGCAGACAAGATGGCGCACGTTGCAGGCGACGAGAGCGAGCGTTACCTCGAAGCGATCATGAACGTAGATAAACGCCTCGGCGAACTGCTGGTCAAACTCGGCGAGCTCGGCATCGCCCGCACAACCGACATCTACGTTACCACGGATCACGGCTTTCACGGGCGCCGCCACGTGGTGGACGACTTTCCTACCAATGTGGCAACTTGGATTGCTTCGAGCGCTCACGACCTGCGCGGGGACGCTGGTGCGACGGTGCTCGACATCGTTCCCACCGTGCTGGCCAAGCTTGGCGCCGACCCGCGATCGGTGGATCCGCCCCTTCCTGGCCGGTCGCTTCTCAAATAAGGCTCTGGGTTTCGCGCGGGCTGGCCTGTCGGCCCGGTGTGGCGTATGAACCCTTGCATGAGGAGGCCAAAGGCAAACTCCCTGTGCAGGGTTGCGGCGCTTGCGCTCTTGCTTTCGGCGGTTGCGAGCACGGGCGCGGTGGCCGGCGAGCGATGCCTGCCGGCGCGCCGGGTGAGCTTTGCCGTCGAGCACTCGGAGGAGGTGGGCAACGATTGGATGCGAGCGGTCGCCGGCGTGACAGACGAGGACCGGGACCCGGCCAGGCTCGCGGCGCGGATCAACGCCACGATGGCGGCGGCGCTGGCTCGTGCCAAGAAGGTTGCCGGGGTGCAAGTAAAGAGCGGCGGCTACTCGACTTATCCGATTTCCAGAGACGGGCGGCTTGAGCGGTGGCGGGCAAGTCAGGATCTAGTTCTAGAGTCGCGGGACTTCGAGACGCTGAGCGGTCTCTTGGCCGAGCTCCAGCAGACGCTCGAGGTGCGTTCGGTAGTGTTTTCCGTCTCGCGCGAGCGGCGGCGCGAAATCGAGGACGGTCTCGTTCGCCGTGCGCTCGAGAGATTCGAAGAAAGAGCAAGGCTGATCCGGGACACTCTCGGGGCGCGTTCTTACGAGCTCGTAGAGGTTCGCGTCGACACCGGAGGCAGCCGGCCGCCGCTGGTGCCGCTGCGCGCTGAGATGCAAGGGCGTTCCGCGGTTCGCCCACCCGCGTTCGAAGCGGGCACGAGTAAACTGACGGTGCGCGTCGAGGGAACAATCGAGCTCGAGTAAGCGTTTGCGCCGGCGGTCCGCTTGTGACGCAGCCGCTGGCGTTCCGGCGGCCGAGGCCTGCTAGAGCGCCGCCAGCCGAGCTGCCCCTCAGTGGAAATGGTGCGTCCAGCGCAACTGAAACACGGTGCTTTGCGGTCTATTCTCTACGTCGGTTTCGAAGAAGACGTTGGCGAAGAGGTGATCGTGGGGCGAGAAGTGATACACGAGTCCGGGGCCGACCGCGATGACCCGCTCTTTGCTACCGGGGAGCGGGCGGCCATTGAGCTCCGTGTTTTCGATCTGGTGGAACTGGTAAGCGTTGGCGCCGAGGCGCAAGCGGTTGGGCAGGACCTCGTAGGCCAGGGTCAAGTTGGAGTGCACGGCCTGGCCGGCCTGCTTGCCGGTGTGGGAGTTTTCGTCGTTCCAAAGGTAGTGAATCCGCCACGACATCGTTAGTCGTGGAAGAAGCCACCACGTGCCCGCCCAATACGGATTGAGCGAGAAGAAGTGAGCGCCGCCGTTCAAGGCAGCTCGCTTGTCGTACTTGCCCGTTGGAGCGATCGCGGCGAGCTCGATCCGATGCATGAACACAGGGCCGCGCTCGCCCATGATGGGATCCCACTGGAGGAATACGCCGCCATAGAGATCCCCGAGTGCCGGGGACGCCTCGCGAAGGCCCATGCGATTGGGGGTCTGCAAGTCGAAATAGACCACGGGTAAGATCGCTTCGAAACCCCACTTTCCTCCAGCGAGCACCACCCTATTGGACTGGTAGACGATCTGGTTGAGACTGATCCACACGTCGAGGTTCGGCGACAGCGGCGTGCCGTCGGGCGCGCGCAGCTCCCGGCCGTCGTTCCCGTTGAACTGCTCCACGCTGCGGTACTGCACGTATTCTTGGAAATACCAGCCCGGACCTGCCGGCGGCCCGCCGTCGAGAAACGTCGTGAAACCGAGATTGACGGATGGTTCGTCGTATGCGCGCGATTGCGCCGGTAATAGGAGAACAGCAGCAAGAAGCACGCCCCAGCGGGAGAGGCCACGGCGATCCATTGAGGTTTCCTCCTTTTTGTCTGCCCGGCTGCCAAGCAGCCGGGCCGCGACTATACGCGCGCGGCGGCAGTGAAGGAAGGACGGCTTCCCGCGTTTTCGTTCGAGGCCCGCTCGGGTGGGGCTTGACATCCCGGCCGGCCAGCGGTCGGAAATAGCGGGGCCCGATGGGCGAAAGGGAGCCGGTTGGAGCTGGCATGGCTCGACTCGCATCGCTCTTCGTTATCTCGGCGGCGCTCGGTTGTGCCACCTACTTGTTGTTCTGCTCGATCCAGTGGCGCCCGGCCGAGCGCGAGTCGCCGCCCTTCGTTGCTAGCACGACGCGCGGGCGCGGTCAGCCGCCGGCAACGCCGCGGCCGACTTTAGAGCGCCCAGCCAGCAGGACGCGCCCAGCCCCGCCTGCGCCGCGGCGTTCGGCAGCCGAGAGGATAGAAGACGAGGCTGCGGCGGCGCTGGCCGACGAGGAGCTCACGCCCGAAGAGGTCGACGCGCTGGTGAGCGAGGCGCTTTCGCTCATGCTGCCGGATCGAGTGTTCACGCCGAGCGAGCGCGCCCGCCTAGCGGCCGCCGTGCTGCGCATTAGAGCCGCGCGCCGCGTGCTTCGCAGGGTCCGCCCGTCGGCCGCAGCGGCTCCCGTGCTGGCCAGAGAACGCCAGGAGCTGACGAGCGCCCTCGCCGAGTTCGAAGAGATTACGGGACTGCCACCCTCCGAGCTGACGGAAATCCTCGAGCCGGGCGGGGGGCTGAGCAACGACGAGGAACCTGGTGAAGAACCCTCTGCGCCGGACGGAGGCAAGAGACCGCCGGTTTTTCTAAAGGACCTCGAGCGATGATGCGAAAAGACCCGAGGCGCGTTCGAGTGGTGGCAAAACCGCCGCGGCGGCCGCTAGTGAGCGGCGCGGTGCTGGCGGCGTTTTCGCTCTGCCTGGCTACGTCCGCGGTCCGAGCTGACACCGGTGATCGAGAGATCCTCGCGCGTCGCGACGGGGACGTGATTAGGTTCTCCGACGTAGCCCCGGAGCTTGCGTTCCAAATATACCGCCGGCGTCTCGACGAGTACTTCCTGCTCAAACGGGCAGTCGAAGAACTGATCGAGCGGCGCCTTCTCGAAGAAGAGGCCGAGCGCCGAGGCATCTCCGTCGATGAGTTGCTTCGCGAGGAAGTCGACGCCAAAGCCCCGCCGGCTTCGAACGAGGAAGTCGAGGCTTATTTGGCGGCGCACCCCGAGGCGGCCACTCGGCCGGGTGCGCGCGAGCGCGTTGCCCTGTACCTGAGCGAGCGGCGCCGCATCGAAAGGCGCCTAGAGTTGCTCGATCGGCTGCGCCGCCAAGCCAACTGGCAAATCCTAGTCCGGCCGCCGGAGCAGCCCCGCGTGCGCCTCGACGTTGCGGGCGCTCCGGCCCGCGGCCCGGCCGAGGCGCCGGTTACCGTCGTCCATTTTGCTTCCTTTACCTCGCGGCGTTCGGCGCTGTCGAACTCGTACCTGGAGCGGCTGCGGAGGGAAAAGCCCGGCAAGATTCGCGAGGTGTTCATCGCGCTGCCCGCCGACCGCGACGAGATCGGCCTGGCCGCTGCTCAACTGGCGGCCCAAGCGGCAAGGCGCGGCCGCTTTTGGCGGCTGCACGATCGGTTGTTCGCGCTCGGCGGCAAGGTGAGCAGGGAAGACCTGCGCCGGATCGCTGCTGAACTCGAGCTGACGCCCGTCGAGCCGGGAAGCACCGCTTTCCTCGCCGAGGTCAAGCGCGGCCTCGACCTAGCCAGGCGTGTCGGCGTGGAGCGCGAGCCCGTCCTGTTCGTAAACGGCCGCTATTTCAGCCCCACGTTTCCCTACGAGAAGCTCGCTGCCCTCGTCGACGAGGAACTGGGAGGAGCGCCTGCAGCGCTCGGTACGCTCGAGCCGGACCCGGTGCGGCCGTAGCCAGTGGCACCATCGGCGGAGGCGGTTGGGGGTACGAGCGCAGCCGGCACCCGGGCGCCGCTTTTCCCCGGCACGAAGCGGCCGAATGCCTGGAGCCTATGTGCACAACTTGGGGCTTCTTGCCGCTGCGCGCCTTTACGCAAGGGCGAATGCCGCAGTATGGTGAGCCCGCTCCGTTTCGCTACGGCCGGCGGCGGGGACGACGAGTCAAGAGAGGTGAAGCGATGAAGACGACCGTTCGGACGATCGCTGCTTGTACGGCGATTGTGTTCCTGTGCGCGGCGACGCTGGCCCACGCCAAGGATCCGCGGCGGGTTCCGCGCCGCCTTTCGAGCATTGGCGACAGCATTACCGAGGCGATCAACGCCGAGGAGTACAGCATCTTCAACCCGATTACTCCGAACCACTGGGCGAGCTGGGTCAACGGCTACCACGGTTTCTGGGAGTGGTTGCTGGGGCGCACGAACGTGCACAGTCACAACCAGCGCATTACGGCAGCCTTCGGCTGGTGGGGCCGCAAGAACTACATGGAGGCGGTCAGTGGCGCCGACAGCTTCGACATCGCCGGCCAGGCCGCACAATCGGTGGCCCATGCGGCCGACTACGTGACGCTGTTCATGGGGCACAACGACGTCTGCCAGGACAGCTTCGCCGACATTCCGACCGACGCGCAGTTCGAAGCGAACGTGCGCGCCGGACTCGATCAGCTCAAAGCAAGCCTGCCACATGGTGCGACGATCTACGTCGTCGGCATCGTCGACATCTACAAGCTCTATCAGCTCGGCGATCAGCTCACCTCGCTCGGTATCATCGACTGCCGGCTGATCTGGGCGACATCGATGCTGGGAATCTTCCCGTGCGCGACGATGCTCAGCCCGCTCAATTCCGAGGCGGATCGCCAGTACACCCGCAGCCGCAACATCGCTTTCAACCAGATCCTTCAGAACCTAGTAGCCGAATACAACGCGACGGACCCGCATCACTATTACGAGTACACGGACGAAGTGTTCAACTATAACTTCACACCGTCACAGGTGTCCGCGTTCGACTGTTTCCATCCGTCCGCTGAGGGCCAGAAGGAGTTGGCGCGCGTAACCTGGGAAGCCGGTCCGTTTGCCGGGTACTGAAAATGTGCGGCGGCCGGCACCGGCATGTAGCCGGTGCCGGCCGTCAGCTCTTGCAGTGCGTCGTGCCCGGCCGCGACCTACACTGAAGCATCCACGCAGTCACGCAATCGTTCGAGGCTGGGTCGGCACCAAACAGCATCGAAGCGGACAGCACGTCGGCTCCCGCGGCGGCGCCGAGTTCGTTGCCGATAGCTTTCAACTTAACCTTTGCAATTCCCTTCGCTGTGATCTTGCGCACGACGGCCAGCCGAGTTCCTCCGGCGCCTGGTGTGGTGCCCTCTGCGTCCTTGAACTGGAACTTCTCGCCAGTGCCGCGCTTGTCGGCGAATGCGCTGGCGGGAATCGAGGCACTGAAAACGGTCGCACCGCTCGGGCTGTAAACGTCGACATTTAGGCCCGTGACATTTGGCGCGCTCGCCAACAGACTCAGATCGAAATCTGCCTTGATGACCAGGCGATCATTGTTTGCCCCGTCCAGCATGCGCGCTTTGATCACGCTTTTGCTTGCGCGCCGCTGATCGGTCACTTCACAGATCCCGGTGTTGCACGTGCCGGTTAGCGTGCACGGGTCGCCGTCGTCGCAGCTTACTCCATTGAGATTCGCGTGAACGCAGCCCGCCGTGACATTGCATACGTCGTCCGTGCACGGGTTGCCATCGTCGCACCAAAGGTCGTTGGGGGTATGCTGGCAGGTAGTGCCTATGCACGTGTCGTCCGTGCATTCGATCCCGTCGCTGCACGAGACCGTGTTCACACACTGGTGATTGATCGGGTCGCAGGTATCAACGGTACAGTCGTTGTAGTCTTCGCAGAGCGCCACGTTTGGCCAATCCGGTGTAGCCGCAAGACACCCTTCGTCCTGGCAATCGGAGCGGCAGCCGTCCCCACTAACGGTATTGCCGTCGTCGCAGCTTTCGCCCTCATCGATTTCCGAGTTGCCGCAAACCGGGCATCCGCGTAGCGCCGGCGCAACCGTCAGAGTAGGAGCCGGCTTGATTTGCCCGAGCAGCACGGGTGGCTTGGCCGGATCGCGGTATGAGATGCGGACCTCGCCGCCGCCTTCCTCATCGGCGAGGATACGAGTCTGAGGCCCTGCGTACATACTCTCGTAGACCGTTACGTTGATCCGCTCCCCGTTTGATGGCGAACCGAGCGTGTTATCGATCAGTGCTCTCCCCTCGAGACGGAGCCGGCACACGGAGATGTCTACCGGATTGGAGAACTCGGCCCCTTGGAGGATCGTTCCGGACATGGCCAAATCGCTGGGGCCTCCTACGTCGATTTCTCCGGCTTCCCCTTCGTATGGGTACGTTACTCCGCTAGCCAACTTGCCGCGGACGTCGAGTACTCCGTCGATCCGGGAGGGGCCGCCAAGGTAGACCGAGATGCTGCCGCCGTATTTGCTGCGAGTCTTAACCTTGCTCGAGGCGCCAAGAGAAACACCCGAGTCTCCCGAGATGCTAACCACACCGCCTGCTCCGAGCTTGCCGTAGCCCAGCGTGTAGACGCGGCCGTCGAGCACCACTCGCTGTCCGGCTTTTACGTCAACGTAGCCTCCATAGGAACTGCCACGCTTGCCACTGTTGGCGGTAATCACGACCGGCTGGGCGATCTCGACGTCGCCCCAGCGAGCCAGAAGATACACGTTGCCGCCTGGTCCAGAATAGATATACTTTGGGTAATACGGGTCGGCTCCGAATGTCCCATCGGCCGCGAGTCGCAAAGTCGAAGCGCCCGGCTCTCCGATTGCTAGATCCTGGTGGGCCGTGACCTTGATCGTTCCTCCTGAGCCCTCGCGCAAACCGGGCCCAGCGCTGGCCAGAAGCGAACCAGTGATGCGCACCGATTCCCCATCGACCCGAATTCTCCCGCCGTTGTGGCTCCCGCCCGCATTGACGCTGTTCGTTAGGATTACCTCGCCAGCCGCGTAGATTCCCGTCCAGCCGCCGGAGACGGTTTCGTAGTTGATACCCTTCGGGTTCGCATTCGAAGCGATTTGACCTGTGGCAGTAACGTTTCCCTCGTAGGACCTGAGCCGGACGGATCCACCCTCGGCTCCGATCGGTTTCCCGTCGGCGAGGATATCTCCGGAAATGTTGATGTCTCCCCGCGCGCTGAAGCTAACGAAGCCTCCAGGGTTGCCTTGGGCAAGGATCTTTCCATCGATCGAAACCGTTCCTCCTCCCGTGCATGTGCCGGCACCAGCCGTGCCGCAGTCCACGTCCGTGAGGCACGGTACACTCGGATCCTCTGAGCAGGTGCCCCGTGCGATGACCCTAAAGGACCCCGCAACGTTGCCGGGTTCTCTAGTATCGACGGCAACGTTCGTTGCGCCGACCTCCACCGTGAACCCCCCGCACAAGATATATGCCGAACCCCTAAGCTTGCCGCCGCCAGTGACGAGGATCGCTCGCGTGCCAAAATCTAGATGTCCCGGCGGCTGGACAATCACTTCCTGGTCAATGACGCAAGGGTCGGCGGTAGGCGGGCAGATGTCGTCTGCGCTTGTCGCAGTTATCGCCGACACCGCGGTCCGGGGAGCGTAGAATACTGCCGCGCCAGCCAAGACGAGGCTGACCGCCCTCGTTCCTGTCTTGAGCGCCCACGGAATCATCGCAGGTCCCTCCTAATGCGCACGTCGCCCATGGCGTTCCACTCCGCCTGGATGCCGTCGAGCAGTTGCCCGCGTCCAGCAATGACCCCGATGCCGCTGTTCCCTCGCACAATCGCCCGGCGGAGGTCGCTGCGAATACCTAACGACACGATTCCGTGACGCGCGTTGTCCTCGATTCTCCCGGCTACCACTAGGCCGGGCGAATCGGCAGTGATCCCATTTCCGCGATTCGCCCTGACCACGACGCGTTCTAGCCGCCCTCCTTGGCCTATGATTTGCATTCCATCTTCGCCGTTTTGCGTGCTTTCGACGGCGATCAAGAGCGCGCCTGCTTGGCGGATGCTTATCCCATGCCTTGTATTGCCTTTGAACGTAACCCGTTCGAGACGAGCAATTGCGCCGCTCGAGACCGACAGCAGCCCAGTCTCGAAACCGACGATTTCGGCTCGAATGCCGGGGGGCCCGCCTACGATGATCGCACCGTCGCTCCCGCCGCGTTCGACCAAAATGCCGAACCCGTGACCGCTTCCCACGATCGCCAGTCCGCCAAGGTCGAGCGTGACCGAGTCGGCTGTCGGGTTGGCGCGTACGATGAGCCCATCGAGCGGGCAGCGGTGCTGAGCGATGGGGTCCGTGGGTCGCAGCCGCACGTCTGCGGCGACCACGTCGCCGCAGTCGCACGGCACGCGCACGCCGCCGAGGTTATCACCACAAAAGGCGGCACGGACAACGTGGGGATCAGAGGCGGCGACGAAAATGAAGAGGGAAAGCAACACCACTAGCAGCGCGGGGTTGCGGGCGGACCGAGTCATGTCACCCCTCCCAGGTTGAGTAGCTACCTACTCGTAAAAAAAGGGGGGGCCGCCGTCAAAACGCAGCGCGTCATACGGGCCTGCCCTAGCCTGAAGGTATTGGGGGATTCAGGTTCAGCGTCGATGGAAGGCGTCAGAAATGCTCTGGCCGACCGTTACGGCCCCCGAGAGCGCAAATTCGTTCGCGCCGGTGCCGCTTCGGCGCTCAGCCGCAGCCGCGCCGCTTGGCCAAGCAATTCTTGCGATTGGGCCGCACGGCGCGCCCTACGATCGGCTGGTAGCAGCCGTTTGCTTCGTTGCAGCACCCTTCGGAAACCAGGCAGTTGCCCGGCTGCAGAAGCGGGTCGTCCTCGCGCACCTGTTTGTAGAGGAAGATCTGCGGCAGCCCGTTCGGGTTGTTTCCCGGTATCAGATCGCAGGTACTGCGAAAGGCGATGGCGGTGCCGTTGTCTTGAATGCTCGGGAAACCGTTTTCGCAGTTTTCGCTCTGTGTGATCTGGGTCATGCGCCGGCGCCCTTTGGCGCGGAAAATCTCCTGGTTTCCGTCCGCGTTGAACGGCGGGGAAGCCCCGCTTTGAACCCGGCGCTTGGGGTTGAGCAGCTCACCGTTGGACTCGAACGCGATCCAGTCGCCGCCGTCGCTTACGGCCGGCCGGCGGGCGTAAAACGGGTCCGCCACGCCGGTGTATTGCCAGGTACGGGGATGCTGGATGCGGTACTTGAAGACGTTGATGCCCGGATTGGCACTGTTCAGAACGTCCACTGCAGTGTCGTAGACGATGTAGGGGCCGGTCGCGAAGCGGCTCGCGCCGGACATGTTCAAGTGGTCGTAGAATACCGGCGCCCCGGGGGTTCCGATCGGCAGGCCGCCGGGGTTCTCGCGGTCGGACAGGGTCATCTGGTCGACCGTTCCCGCGTTGCGCTTGAAGCGGTAGATGTTCACGCCCGTGGCCCCGTTGCCGAGTTGGTCGTAATCGGAAAGGTAGAACGTCTGCTGGCACTGGCGCGGCCAGTAGTAGTCGCCGATCACCGGGTTCCAACTGTGTGTGCCGGCGGGCCCGTTGCTGATCTGAGTGGTCGTGCCGGGCACCGGCCGGTTGTCGTCCCCCATGCGGACGATGAATACTTCCTGGCTTCCGTCCGGGTTGGTCCAGCCGGTGGCCGGATGGTTGGGGTCCTCTCCCAGGTTGTCGTCTAGATCGCCCGTCGAAACGAACGCAATGCATCGTCCGCTGTCGCTCGGGTAGGGCGTCTTGTTCTCGACTGGCCACGTGGTGTCCGTGATCTGATGGAAGACGCCGGTCGTCACCTCCCAAATGAACAGTTCCGGATTGCCGTCGGCGTTGCCGACGGTTGGGTCGAGATCGGCGGTGGACACGAAAGCCACATACGGAGTCCGGCTGGTCTGCGTGGTGTCGGTAGCGCGCGAGCCGTCGTAGCTTTCTCCGGACTGCGAGTTCGTGATCTGGGCCATGACTTGCGAGCGGGTGTCCCAAATATACAGCTCGCGGTGGCCGGGCGAGGGCCCCATCACGTCGCCGTCCGAGGAGAAAACAATGGTTTCGCCACGCTCGGACCGCAGTTTGGGCGGGGAGACGTCGCCTACCGTGTTGTGGGTGACCTGGATGAGAACCGGGATCTTACCGCGCTTGGCATGTGCGGGAACCGGGACGATCCATCCGCAAAGGCAAAGCAGAACAATCCACTTTGACCAGGCATTCTTCCTCATGAGGCGGACTCCTCGATCGTTTTCACGCGCTCGACTACGTGCCAGCGCTCGAGACACGCGGCGACTTCTTCGGCCGCGGCTTGGTTGCCCGCGGCGTTCCAGTGCGCGCTCACCCGGTGATAGAGCTGAACGCCGGCCTTCGCTCGCCGCCGCAGTCCTGGCAGCAGGTTGCAGCAGCGCACGCCAATTTCCTCGCAGGCCGAGAGCAAAGCGTTGAGCGGCGCGTCCACTTGGGCTTGCTCGAAGCGTTCCCCCGGAGGCTGGTATCGCTTGGCGATGTCCCAATAAACCTGCTCTTTGAACGGAAACAGTAAGATCACGAGTTCAGCGCCGAGCTGCTCGCTCGTTCGCTTGAGTTCGGCGAAGGCCTGGCGTGTCAGCCGGAAGCCCGGGGTTTGGCCCGGGTGGCGAACCACCTCCCGCCACCAAGCGTCGGCGCGAAAGACGAAATCGAGGGCCTGCGAGCGGAACTCGCGCGTATCGCGCTTGCCGTAGCGGCGCGCCGCATCCACAAGCCGGTAAAGGATGGAGTGGCGCGCCAGCGCATCCGATAAGTCGCTACGGCGGCGCCTTCGCATCCACGTCCAGTAGTCGTCGCGGGTTCCGCTTTGCCGCCAAAGCTCGAAGTGGAGATTGTCCTTGAAGTCGTTCGGGAAGAAGCCGACGAGAACCAGCCGCGGTTTCATCGCAGGACCCACGAGATCGAGCAGGCGCGCTTCGGCAAGGTTCGAGTACCCGTTGACGCCGAGCGTGGCCAGTGAGAGGCCGGTTGCGTTGGATAGGTGGCGCACCCAGCAGTCTTCGGCGCGAGCATCGTCGCAGAAAGTGAACGAGTCGCCCAAAGCAATCCCGTCAAATGGCGGGGCGGTGCCAATATCGCGGTAGCCGATTCCCTCGACCGGCAGCGGTTTGGTGCGGATCCGTATCGGTCCGGCCTCGGAGGGAAACTCAAGGTCGAGGTCTGGGCGCAAGACGAAGCCGAGCTGTTCGTGCCCGCGCATCATTTGTTCCCAGGTAGCGCGCGCGTTGTAGATGCGCTGCACGGCTCGGACCTTGGCGGGCATCAGCCCGGGGACGAGCCGGGGAACCAGCTCCACACACGCCAGAGCCAAGACTAGCCCGGACGTTGCGGCCACACTGCGCTGGACGATCGCCTTAGCTCGGCTCATCGCTCTTGCGGCATCCGCGGGAAAGGATCGCCGCGGTGCCAGGCCTCCCGGCACAAGCTCACAAAAAAGAAAGCCGCAGGGGGCTTTCCGCTATGACCACCGTTTAGCACCCGGCGGCGGTGCCAACCAGTCAATTTCCGCGCCGTTACCCCCAATTGGGGGTCAGTTGACGTATCCGAGAGCCTCGAGGCGCTTGCGCGCTTCCTCATCGATCGCCGCAGCCGCCTGTTGCAAGTGCTTTGCGGCTGCAGCCGCTTGCAGGGCCGCAAGCTTGCCGTGCCAGAGCTGCTCGTTGGCCCGCCGGAGGGGACGGTGCTCGCCAGGGTCCCCGGCCAGATCGAACAGCTCGCGCCGCACCGGACTCCCGGCGCTCTCGCGGGCTTCCAAATACTTCTTCGTGCCTTCGATGATGGCGAAGGCGGCAAGCCCGCCCTCGCGCACGAGTTCAGCATAGACGGGACGCTCGGGTGGTGGCTTGAGGAGCGAGCGGCCCTCCCAGTGGCTTGGCGCCTGGATACCCGCAACGAGCTCGACGATCGTCGGGACGACATCTACCAGCATCACCGGAGCCTTGACACGCTTGCCTGCTGGCACCCCCGGGCCTGCCAGCACGAGTGGAACGTGAATCAGCTCCTCGTACAGCGACTTACCGTGGCCCCAGTGGCCGTGATCGTAGAACTCCTCGCCGTGGTCCGACGTGACCAGGACGACGGCGCCGTCAAGGCGCCCTGCTTTCTCGATCGCCGCTAGAATGCGGCCCACGATTGTGTCGGCGTGAAGGACTGCCTGGCGGTAAAGTTCGACGAGCAAATCGCGGCGCTGCTCGGGCAGCGGCTCGCGACTGCGCAGCAGCGCTACCTGCTCGGCCTCTGGGAACGCGTGCTCGCGGCCGGGCGGCTGGTAGGGGATGTGTGGGCTCATCAGGTGAAAATAGACAAAGCGAGGGCGGCTGCTTGGGCTTTCCATCCACTTGGCGAATGCGGCGGCCAGGGCTTGGTCGCGCCGGCAGTTGGTGCGCTTGGTTTGGCGCACGCCGTAGAAGTCTTCGAGGCGGCCGAGGCCGCGGGCTATGGTGTGACCAGGCAGCAAGCGGTCGGCGAACTTGCACAGCCGCAGCCCGAGGACGAGCCGGACAAAGCTCTCGCGCTCGGCCTCGACGAAGTGCCCCACGCCCTGGTCGAAACCGAATGCCGGCGATACCCAAGGATTGGCCGAGAAGACCGCCGTTTCATAGCCGAACCGCTCCAGGCGTTCGCTCAGCGTCTCGGCCGCTTCGGGCAGGCGCGAGCGGCGCAGATTGGCGCCATGCGTGGAGGGATACAGCGAGGTCAGCAGAGACGCGACCGACGGTTTGGTCCACGACGACTGCGCATAGGCCCGCTCGTAGAGGGTCCCGCGGCGCGCGAGTTTGGCTAGGTAAGGGGTTCGGTTTCCAGCCGGGTCGCCAAAAGAAGTTGCGTCGTAGCGCAAAGTGTCGATCACGATCAGGTAGACGTCGGGCCGGTCTCCCGTCCCTCCAGTTGCCGGCAGAGCGGCCGGAGCAGGCTTGGCGGCTCCTTGCGCCAGGAGGAGCCCCGCCGCGGTCGCGACTGCCGCGACTGCGGCAGCAAGCGCAGGCCGCGATCCGGCGCGAGCCACGGTCGCGACCCGGCTTGCAGCCCACACCGCGATCAAGGCGGCGAGCAACATTGCTAGATTGCATGCCAGGGTGACCCCGGCGTTCGGCGGCGGCAGGTAGACGACGTTTACGTAGAACGCCGCGATGGCCAGCGGCCAGCCGGCCATTGCTACCGCGGCCGTTACTCGGCCGGGCCGGCGCCGGGCGAGCCGGCAGGCGGCCACCCACAGTACGCCGGCCGCCAGGCCAAGGACCGCGTAAACGGTCTCGGTGAGCAAGGCGAGCCGAAGGAAGGGCGCGCCGCCAGTGGCGTGGCGCACTTGCGCTAGATCGCCAGCGGCGGCGACAAGCGCCGCGGCGACGAACCAAGCAAGGCAGGCTATCGCGTTCACCGCAGGTCGTGTTCCAGCGCGCTATTGGATGTAGCCGAGCGAGCGCAGCTTGTCGCGCATCTCGTCGTCCATCACGAGTTCGCGCACGCCGCCCTGGCTGCGGATGCGCCCCGCGAATACCTTCCACTGGCGGTTGAGCCACTCTGCCAGGTCGTCCATGCGAGCCACGGCGAAGCCCCGGTCGGACGGGAGCGGCCGGTGTTCGCCCGGGTCGGCGCTCGTGTCGTAGACTTCCACGAGGCGCCGGTTGAAGTGGTGGATGAGTTTTTCGGGGCCGTTTCGGACCGACACCTGAACGTTTAGGGCCTTCTTGCGGTAGAGTTCGGCGAACGTAAGGCGCGGCCGTTCGGGCTCGCTTCCAAAGGCCAGTGGCACGAGACTGCGCCCTTCGGCTCCGGCCAGTGGCGGAGCGCCGACGAGGTCCGCTAGGGTTGGAGCCACGTCGATCAGACTGACTTCGCTCGAGACCTCGCGCCGGGTGGGGCGGCGGCCGGGAACGTAAAGGATCATCGGAACCCGTACGATTTCCTCGTACAGGCTGCGGTGGTGGCCTTTGTGACCGTGTTCGAAGAACTCATCCCCGTGGTCGGCCGTCAGCAGAATAGCCGTGCGGGAGGCCAGGCCGAGCCGCTCGAGCGTGGCGCGCAGCTTGGCAATGTGGTCGTCGACCAGGCGAATTTCTCCGTCGTATAGCGCAATGATGTGCTGGAGGTCACGGGGATCCATGTGCGGGTTGATCGCCGGGTTGAAGTAAAAGTTGCGACCGGTGATCGTCCCGCGGTAGTCGGGGTCGAACATCCGCTCGTAGGGCGGGCCCGGATCGTAGTCGTAGTGCACGTCCCAGTAATGGAGGAACAGGAAGAAGCGCTCGCCGCGATGGCGCTCAAGCCATGCGGCCGCTGCTTTCTGGAGGCGGGGGGCCGTGACGCCGCGGTACGAGCTGCCGTGGCTTTCGAAGCGGATCGTCTGATCGTCGTATTCGTCGAAGCCGCGGTCGAAGCCGAAGCGTTTTTCGAGATACGGCGCCGAGACGATAGCGCCCGTCGTGTAGCCGGCGGCCCGCATCGACTCGGCGAGAGTCGGGACATCGGGCGTTAGGCTGCGATCGTCCGAGACCACGCCGTGTCCGAGCAGGGAGCGGCCGGTTAGCATCGACATGTGGGCCGGCAGCGTCCAGGCAGTGGTGCTACTGGCATGGCGGAAGAGGACGCCCTCGCGCGCCAGCCGGTCGATTGCGGGAGAAGTATTGCGCTTGTAGCCGTAGGCTCCTAGGTGGTCGGCTCGCAAACTGTCGATCGAAATGAGGATAACGTTGTAGCCTTCGGCCAATGGCTTTCCGGCTGCTTGGCTGTGTTGTTCGCGCGCGGCGCTAGCCGGTGTGGCCGGTGCGACGAGCCCCCCGCTCGCCGCAAGGACGGCCGCAGCGGCAGCGGCAACCACCGCGCGCCCGAGGTGGTCGCGGGCCGCCACGGCGAAGCTCGCGCCGGCTGCGGTGGCGGTCACCAGCAGCGCCAAGGCGGTTCCGTCGAAAAGAAAGTTGCGGGCAAAGTTGCGCGCGAGTTCGCGCAGGGTTGGCTCGACCGGGATGTAAACCGTGGTCAGCCAGGTCGCGGTGTGGAGGATCAGCTCACCGGCGGCCAGGGCGGCCAAGGCACCGCGTAGCGACAAGCGCGGGCGGACGAGGCAGGCAAGCAAGCCGGCCGCCAGGCCGACGAGCAAGGCAACGGGGACGGCCATTGCCAGCAAGGGGGCTCCGATAGCAAGCTTCGGCAACAGCCCGCGACCTACGAACGAATCGAGTAGGTGCGGCAAGCCGAGCAAGGGAGCGAGCCATCCATAGACCTTCACGAACGCGTCGTAACACTGCTGGGGGAAGAACTCGCGCGGAGGCAGGAGCAGCCCGCGATAGAGCCATGCCAGGGCAACGGTCTCGACCAGCACTTGGAATGCGGCGAGAACGACCGCTGCTATGATACACCGCGCGACAACGGCTGGCCGGGATCTCGGATTCGTCGATCGCATTGCTCCTCGCCGCCGGCGAGCCCCACTCAGGGGGCAGTGCCAGCTTGCTTTCTACTGTGCACCACCCCCGGGACGTTGTCACGAGGGGCGGCGGGGCCGCAGCC
>CAYZHO010000036.1:0-16379 GCA_964478045.1 uncultured Myxococcales bacterium
CGCTTGCGGCTTTCGAGACGGCTGCCCGGCGAATCTCAGGGTGAAGGCCTGCCAGGCCCGAGGCGCCGGCTTGCGGGCCAGCCCTTGTCCGGGGCCCGGCCGTGGGGCTTGCAAGGGCACGCGGGAGGCTTGCAAATTTCGGTTTCTGGGCGGCAAGGAAAGTGCTATGGTGACTATTGGTCCGCGTGCCGCCTGCATCCCTTGGCTACCATTGAGACTTGGGTTTGGCGATCCGGCGCGCCTGCAGGCTTGACCGCCCGCGGCCACGAGCGCCCTGGCTCCACAAGCAGGAGGCGAGGAGACGAGCAATGAAGAAAACCATTCTCTTCGGCGCGGCGGTACTGAGCATGACGCTCGCGCCGGGGCTGCGCGGATTCGCCGGAGTCATCGACAGTCCGGTCCCCGACATGGATCCGTCTCATCCGGAACGGGTCGTGTTTCTCGTGCCGGGAGTCATCAAGAACAACAACCTAGAGACGGAGTTCGTGTGCGTGAATCTCGACAGCCGCATTGTGCGGGTAGGAGTCGAGATTTTCGACGAGGCGGGCACGGGGCCGCTCAACGACATTTCCTCTGGCGTCGCCGATGGCGCCAAGGATATTGCCGTCGGAGGCTCTCTGACGATCGGGACGGGGAATACCCCGGCGATCCACGAGGGAGAAGTGATTCAGTTCCTGGGCCTGACCCCGCCGATCAATGTCCGCAACGGATCGGCACGAATCATTAGCACCTCGAAGCGGATCATGTGCACCGCCTTCGTGGTCGATCAGTTCAGCGATCCGGACCCCCCGCCCGGTGGCGTCCCCCAGGCTCCCGCAATGATGCGGCTGCCGGTCATCTCGCGCCGGCAGAGGGGCGAGTGACCGCAAGCGGTCGCGGAACGGTTTCGGCAATGGCGGCTGTGTGTCCTGCTAAAATGGATACCATGGCTGCCGCCGCGTCGTGCCTGGTCTGAGCGTCGCCCCGCAACGACCGTTCCGACCCTCTGCGGAGTGACGGTCGAGATCCCGTGACCGCACGGCAACCTGCGTGCGCCGTGACAAAGAAAGACACACCCAACCCGGTTTCGCGCCGCTATGAGCTGAAGCTCAATCCGTTCCTGCGGCGGGTGAAGTGGCAGCGCCTGCGATCGGTGCTTGGTGAGCTATGGCCATTCACCAAACCGGTGCGGCGCGAAATGCTGCTCGCCCTGCTCTGCAGCATTGGGACCGTTGTCACCGTGGTGGCGCGGCCGTGGCCGATCAAGATGATCTTCGACTACGCCTTGCTGCCGGCCGGCCGCGTCAAGTGGGTCTTCCCGTTTGCACTGCTCAAAGGCTACGGCGCGCTGGGGATGGTCACGATTTCGTGCGGGCTGCTCCTGGCGATCACCCTGCTGTGGGGCTTCTTCATTTACTGGCAGCGTTTCTTGATCGCGGTGGCGGGCCAGCGCGTTACGTTCCGGATTCGCCGCAAGCTTTTCTCCCACCTGCAGCGGCTTTCGCTTTCGTACCACAAGCAACGTCAAGTGGGCGATCTGCTACTGCGGGCCACGGGCGATGCAAACATGATGCGGGACATGCTCGTGGACACGGTGGTCATGATCTCGAAGGAGATGCTGGTCATCGTCGTGATGGTCGGGATCATGGCCTACATGGACTGGCGCCTGACGATCGTGAGCCTGGCGATCCTGCCCCTGCTCGCAGTGGCGATGTTTCAGATGTCGGCGCGCTTGCGCGCGGCCGTTCGCAAGCACCGGAGCAAGGAAGGCCGGATGGCGATGCTGATCGGGTCGATGTTGCAAGGCATCGCCGTCATCCAAGTGTTCGGCCGCGAGGAGTACGAGGACGAGCGCTTCGGCGCATACAACCGGCAGGACCTCAAGCAGGGGCTCAAGACCGTTCGACTCGAAGCGAACCTCGAGCGAATGGCGGAGCTCGTCATTGCAGTCGGTACTGCGGGAGTCCTGTGGTTCGGAGTGCGGCGGGTTCTAGCCGGCGTCCTGACTCCCGGCGACTTGATCGTTTTCACTCACTACTTGCGCGGCATGTACAAGCCCTTGCGGCGGATCTCGTGGGTGACGGTCCGCCTCTCCAAGGCAACAATCGCGGCCGAGCGAGTGTTTGCCGTGCTCCATGCGGACGACCGGATCAAGGTGCGCAAGGATGCCCGCCCGGCGCCGCGCTTTCGGGGCCGGATTCACTTCAAGCACGTGTCCTTCTCGTACCGGCCGGGCCTGAGGGTTCTCGAGGACATCACCTTTACGGTCAAGCCGGGCCAGACGGTAGCGATCGTGGGAGCGAACGGCGCTGGTAAGTCGACTCTGTGCGGCCTCTTGCCGCGGCTGTACGATCCGGACGAAGGATCGATCACGATCGACGGCGAAAAGATCAGTCACTTTACGCTCGAATCGCTGCGCGAGCAGATCGCGGTAGTCATGCAACACCCGATGCTGTTTCCGGGAACGATTCGCGAGAACATCGCCTACGGGAAGCTCGACGCGACCGAAGAGGAGATCGTGACGGCCGCCAAGCGTGCCGGAATTCACGATTTCGTTTCTTCGCTACCCGCCGGATACGACACGCCGGTGGGCGAGCGCGGTGAGACCCTCTCGGGGGGACAGCGTCAGAAGATCGCGATCGCCCGCGCGGTGATCAAAGACCCGGCAATCTTGATCCTCGACGAGCCGACGGCCGAACTCGACGCAACGTCGGCCGCACTGGTGAACCGGACGCTCAGGGAAGTCGCTGCGGGCAAAACGACGTTGCGCGTTGGGCACCGGCTCTCCGAGCTCAAGGACGCCGACCTGATCGTCGTGCTGGAAGCCGGGCGCATTACGCAGATGGGCACGCACGAGCAGTTGGTGCGGATGCCGGGGTGGTACCGCAAGGTGTACGAGCTGCAAGGCGGGGCGGTGCCCCCGCTCGCGGAAGCGAGCGGCGATGAGGACGAAGCCGCGCTGGGGCTGGCTGGGGCGGCAGAAAGCGAAGGCTGCGAGTTGGCAGCCGCCAGCGGTTCGAGCCCGCGCGGTGAGGGGGGTGGATCGTGAACGTTCGGCACGTGGCACTGGTGATAACGGCGCTGCTTGTTTCTGCGCTGCTCGTCTTCCTGGCGGTGTTTTCCTTCAAGGAGAAAACGGCACGGATCAAGCCGGTCGTGCCCCCTTTCGACATCTTTTGGTGCCAGACCGACGAGCAGTGCACGGTCGTCGACCGGATCGGTTGCTGCCCGTGCTCCCAGGGAGGAGCGCAAGCCGCGGTGACGGTCTGGCACCGCGACGAGCTGCGGCTGTTCCTCAAGAGCGCGTGCAAGCCGCCGCCCGTGTGCGTGCAGCTCGATCTGTGCCGCTCGGACGCGCGGGCGCGCTGCGTGAAGCACCGGTGCCGGATCGTTTACGAGGGCAACGAGGTGCGGCCGTGAAGAAAGCGGAGCGAGCCTGGGGCGGAGCGGCCGGCGGCCCGCGCGTGGGCTACGTGCTCAAGGTGTTCCCCCGGGTGTCGGAGACGTTCGTGATCAACGAACTGAGGGCGCTCGAAGCGCTGGGGGAGAGACCGCTGGTCTTTTCCCTCCACCACAACCCGGACGGGGCGGTGCGCCACGGCATCCTAGCAGCACTCAAAGCCCCCGTGACGTACGTCGAAGACCGCCTTCCCGACGAGCAGGAAGTGGGCCGGCTGCGCAAGCGGCTGGCCAGGGAGCTCGGCGTGAGCGCCGAACTGCGCGACCGCATCCTGCCTCGCAAGTACGTCCGCCTAGCGATGGCGCTGGCGGCGCTGGCCGAGCGCTGCGGGATCGAGCACTTCCACGCCCACTTTGCGTCCCGCGCAGCACACGTGGCGGCGCTGGCAGCAGCCCTCCGCGGGATCGGTTACAGCGTGACGGCTCACGCCAAGGACATCTACCACGAAGAAGTCGACCGCGAGGTCCTGCGGTGGAAGATCGAGCGGGCCAGGTTCGTGGTGACGGTGACCGACTACAACGTGCGCTACCTCCGCCGTCTCGTCGGCGACGGAGGCGAGGCGGCCGCGAAAATCGTACGCGTATACAACGGCGTGGATCTCGGGCGCTTTACGCCCGCTGAGTTTCCACGCCAGCAAACCCCGCTGGTCTTGGGCGTGGGACGCTTGGTCGAAAAAAAGGGTTTCCACGTGCTCCTCGAGGCCTGCCGGTTGCTTGCCGACCGCGGGGTAAAGATGCGCTGCGAGTTGATCGGCGACGGAGCCGAGCGCCCGGCACTCGAAGAGCAGCGCGAGCGCTTGAGACTGGCCGACATCGTTACTCTGCGCGGCTCGCTCACTACGGAAGAGGTTGGCGAGCGCCTGCGCAAGGCCTACTTGGTCGCCCTTCCGTGCGTCGTGGCGCGCGACGGGAACGTGGACGCGCTGCCCACCGTCTTGCTCGAGGCAATGGCTTGCGGGCGGCCGGTGGTCTCCACCAGGCTGTCTGGAATCCCCGAGATCGTCGAGGACGGGCGCACGGGGCGTTTGGTAGCGCCCGGTTCGGCCGTCGAGCTGGCCGATGCGCTGGCCGAGCTCTTGTCCGACCCATCGCGGGCGGCCGCAATGGGGCGAGCAGGGCGGGCACGCGTGGAGCGGCTGTTCGACCTGCACCGCAACGCGGCACGCATTCGCGACATGTTCCGGGCTGGCCGAGCCCTTGCGGAGGATCGATGACGCGGCGCCTCCACGTAGCCTACGTGTGCGGGGACCGCGGCGTACCAGTGGGCGGCTACAAGGGCGCGTCGATCCACGTGGGCGAGATGGTTCGGGCTTTGATCAGCGAGCGCGCCGACGTTCAGGTGGTGGCAGCGCGGGTGGCGAATCCGATCGACCGCCGCTTTTTGCCGGCTCCAGTGATCGACGTGGGCGGCAGTAAGGCCGCGCGCCAGGCCAGACAGGTCTTGTACGCGGCTGCGGGTGGTGCTGGAAGCGACCAGCACCTCACGGAAGTTCGGGCGCTTTTGCTCAATCAGCCGATGGCCAAAGCGCTCGAGCGGCTGAATGCGACCTGGCGAATCGATGCAATCTACGAGCGCTACTCGCTTTGGAGCTTTGCCGCGGCAGGGGTAGCGCGCGCTGCGCGGATTCCGTTTGTCCTCGAAGTGAACGCGCCCCTTTGCCTGGAGCAGAAGCGCTACCGGCAGCTGGCCAACGAAGCGGCGGCCAGGGACCTCGAGGGGTACCTGTTGCGCAGCGCCGACTGCGTTGTGGTTCCGTCCCGACAGCTTGCCGATTTCGTCCGCTCTCGCGGGGTTCCGGCCAAGCGCGTTCGCGTCATTCCGAACGCGGCCGACCCCGCTCGCTACGACCCGCGCATCGTGGCGCGGCGCCGAGCCAGCGGCGAGTTCCGCGAGCGTTTCGTCGTCGGGTTCGTCGGCAGTCTCAAGCCGTGGCACGGAATCGACCAGTTGATGAAGGCCTTCCGCATTCTGTATCGGCGCTGGTCCGGCTACCGCCTCCTGATCGTTGGGGATGGGCCGCTGCGGCCCCAGCTCGAGCGAACCGCCCGGGACATGGGCATTGCTGGAGCGGTGGAGTTCACCGGCGGGGTCGGTCCGTCCGAGGTTCCGGCCTTGCTGGCCAGGATGGACGCTGCGGTGGCTCCCTATGCGCCGCTCAAGGGGTTCTATTTCTCGCCGATCAAGATCTACGAGTACATGGCGGCCGGTGTTCCGATCGTGGCCAGTGATATCGGCCAAATTTCCGAGGTGCTCGATCACGGTAAGACGGCGCTCCTACAGAAGCCCGGCGCGGTCCGGGAACTGGCCGAGCGGATCGACGAGTTGCGACGGCGCCCGGCTCTTGCCGAGCGGCTGGCCAGCGCGGCGCGGCGCAAGCTCTGCCGCAACTATACGTGGCGGCGCAACGCGCGGCGGGTGTTGGATCTCGTCCGGCGGATTGGAGAGGAAAAACGTGGGTGAGGGGAGGCTGTCTCCAGCTTGGGTTGAGCTAGCCCGTACGATGCTCGATTCGGAGCGAATGGCCGAGCGTTTCGCCGGCCTCCCGTGGTGGCCTACCGCAGCCATCGAGCGAGTCGAGATCGTTGCCCTGTGGGTGAAGCCGGGCCGGCATTTCAACGTGCACTACAAAGTCTTCGACCACGATGGCCAGGCGCGGCCGATCTCCGGCTTTCTGCTTGAGCCCGAACGGGTTGACCGAATTCTGCGGCGAGCTAGCCGGCGGCATTCGGACAAGCTCGCCGCGCGGGGCGCGTGCCCGCATTGTGGCACGGCGCGCCTCGGGCGCGAGATCCTGGTGCAGGCTTTTCCGCTCGATTACCGGCTGGCGACGCTACCCGACTGCCTCCATCCGAAGGCGGTGCGGCGGGCCAGTGGCGGGACAATCGCCGCGCAGCAGTGCGAGGCCGTAGCGTACCGGCCCGGAATGCGGTGTCAGATTCGGATCGAGGAAGCCGGTGGCTCGTGCTCCTACGGAAAGGTCGCCGTCGAGCGGCGAGGCGCGGGTCGCGGCTACCACCTGCACGAAATCGCGTACCGAGCCCTGCGCCAGCGCGGTAGTTTCCTGCGAGTGGCACCGCCGCGCGCCTACCTTCCGGCGCTCGAACTAGCGGTGGTCGGCGGAGTACCGGGCCTGAGCTACCACGAGCTGCTGCGCCGCGGGCAGGTGACCGGCGACGCCACAGAGCTCGTCGCCCGCGCAGCCTACGAACTCCACCGTCTCGACGTGCGGCTTACCGACCGGGTCTACAGCGTGAGCGAAGAAATCGCGCTGGTGCGCAGTTGGGTCGACCTGGCCGGGGCGCTGTATCCCGACGTGGCCTCGGATCTCGAGCGCTGGTACGCGAGCCTGCTCGTCGATCCTCCGGCGGACTGTTCGGCCCGAGCGGTACTGCACCGCGACTTCTACGACAAGCAGGTCCTTCTCGACGGCGAGACGACGGTGCTGCTCGATCTCGACACGATCTGCGCCGGCGACGCCGAGCTCGACGTCGGCAACTTCCGGGCGCACTACTACTTGCGCGGCCTCCAGTGGGAACGCTCCGACCGGTTCGCTCCGCTCGAAGCCGAGTTCGTTCGCGCCTATCCGGGCCTTCTTTCCGAGCAGCGCATGCTCTGGTACCGGAGCGTAGCCCTCCTGCGCTTGGCTTGCGGTTACCTCCTGCGGCCCCGCTGGCGGCACCTGGTACCGACTATGATTGCGGAGGCGGGACCGTGAGCGAAAGCGCGGCGCGCAAGACGCGCATTCTGTTTTACTGTCACGACTCGTTCGGTCTCGGGCACTTCCGCCGCAGCCTCACGATTGCTTCCTATCTTGTCCGCCACATCAAGGGCTTGTCGGTACTCATGCTGACCGGTCTCGACACGGCAGCCTCGTTCGAAGCGCCCCGAGGAGTCGACTTCGTAAAGCTGCCGTCGATCGTGAAGGCAGGGCCGGACGTCTATCAGACGCGCCACCTGCGGGTGAGTTTCGCCCGGGTCCACCGGATGCGCGCTCAGCTCGTTCGCGACGTCGTCCGCGCCTTCGACCCAATGATGTTCGTCGTCGACAACGTGCCGCTCGGCGTCGATGCCGAACTGCTGTCGACGCTCAAGTACCTCAAGCGACGGCGCCCGCACGTTCGCGTGGCGCTCACCCTGAGAGACGTGCTCGACACGCCGGAGCACATTTGCCCGCGCTGGCGTGAAACCGGCGTATACGAGGCGCTCGAAGATTTTTATGACGAAGTCTGGGTGGTCGGCTGCCGCGACTTGTTCGATCCGGTTCGGCTCTATCAGCTTCCCCCGCGCGTCGCCCGGCGCGTTCGCTTCTGCGGTTACGTAGTGCGCTGGAGCGAACCGGGAGACGCCAACTACGTCCGCAAGCAGTTTCGGCTCGAAGGCGGTCCCGTCGTGGTTGCAAGCTGCGGTGGGGGCGGGGACGGCTACCCCCTTCTCGACACCTACGCGAAGGTTGCCCGGCGACTGGCGGCCGATCGGGTTCGTTCGGTGGTGTTCCTGGGGCCGGACATGCCTCCCGAGGAGCGCCGGCAACTCAAAGAACGGCTCCTGCCGCTCAGCCAGTGGGTAACGACTTTCGACTACCGGCCGGACCTTGTTGCGTTCTTCGATCTCGCGACCGCGACGGTCTCGATGGCCGGGTACAACACGAGCTGCGAGCTGGTGGTGCGCAACAAGCAGGCGGCCGTGGTCCCGCGGGTCTTTCCGCGCGTGGAGCAGCTTTTGCGCGCCCAAGCCTTTGCTCGCCACGGGTTAATGCGGGTGGTGCACCCGGACGATCTGAGCGCCGAGCGACTCGAAGCAGAAGTCCGCTCGGCCATCGAGGACGGCCTCAGCGGCCTGCACAACCCGTGGCCTGAGGGACTCGACTTTGCCGGGCTGGCTCGGATCACGCGCCGGGTCCGCAAGCATTTGTTTGGAGAAGAGAAATGACGCAACCGCGATTCGGCTGGGTGGTGAGTGGAATCGTTGCTGCCACGCTGGCAGGCGCGCCGGCCAGCGTGGCTTGGGCAAAAAGGGAAAAAGGTAAGCCGACCTGGAACACGCGGGTGGGCATCGAACAGGCGTACACCGACAACGTGCGCTCGGCTCCGAGCGGGCCGCAAGAGGAGGGCGCTTTCTTTACGACGCTCAAGGGGCGCAGCGAGTGGTATCCGCGGCGCACGCGCTGGCGCTGGTCCGAGCGCCGCTGGTTGCCGTCCGAGCTCGCGCTGACGGTGCGCGGTCGTCTTTTCTCTAGTTTCTCCAATCGCAATACCGTCGAAATCCGCCCGTCACTTCGCTATCCGCTGGGGCCGGGGGAAGTTCTTCTGCGCTACGGATACACCCCGAGGAGACTGCGGCTTGAGGACCTCGAAGGCGGGGACGACGTCTTCTACGAACAACACCGGCTCGAGGCGGGCTACGAGCTCAAATTCGGTCCCAAACGAGCTTTGAAAGCTGCCTTTGGCGGCAACGCCGACTGGGACGACTACGGCAGCGCCGAGCGCGGCCGGGATGCCTTCACCGGCAGTGGATGGGCTTCATTGCGCTACCGGCTGCACCGGTATTTCGTACCGCGGGTGCGGCTGCGGTACGGAGAGCGCGAGGCTCGCCGCGCCAACTACGATCGCAACCAGTGGTCCGTCCTAGGCGGGTTCGATTCGTACTTGCCCGCCGGAATCGATGTGAGGGTTCGTTACAAGTACCAAAACCGCGACTACCCGGTCGACTCTCCGAAAGGGCCAAGTGGCCGCACGAACACCAACTTCGGGCGCGAGGACGACATCAACCAGATCGAGACGACGCTCGGTGCGCCAATGCCATGGGTTGCAGGCTTGCGAGTGGAACTTCGCTTCAAGCTACGCGATGGGGATTCGACGCGGACCAGCCGCAACTTCCAGGTGCGCGAGTACGGCATCGGCATCGTTTACAACGTGCCCGAGTGAGGACGGACGGCCGAGGGAGCTAAGCCGCAGGCGTGGACGTACAGCCGCTCGAAAAGCACGCGAGAGAGCGCCGCTCGTGGCCCCGCGCTAGGGCCGCGATCGCGGGCGTGGCTCTCGGATTGGCGTTGGCGAGCGGGTGCCGCACGCCGGCAAGCGACGCGCCTCCGAACGTGCTGCTCATTTGCGTGGATGCGCTACGCGCCGACCGTCTCGGAATCTACGGTGGCGACCCCCGAACGAGCCCGTACCTCGATCGGCTGGCCAAGCGTTCGCTGGTATTCGACCGGGCCTACAGCGTAGCGTCGTGGACCAAGCCCTCCGTTCCATCGCTGCTTACTGGTCTCTACCCGGCCCACCACGGGGTGCTCGATTCGAGCCGCCACGGTGTGGACGTGCTGGCCGACGGCGTCGAGACCCTGGCCGAACGGTTGGCAGCGGCTGGCTACGCCACGGCCGCGTTCGTCGAGAACTCGCACCTCGAGCCGCGCTACAGCCACCTCGACCGGGGGTTTGCGACCTACGTGAGCGACGCCGGCGACGCGGGACAGATTGTCCACCGTTTTTGGTCGTGGTTCGACCGGGCGCCACGCCGCCGGTTTTTTGCCTACCTTCATTTTCTTGACGTGCACTGGCCGTACCGCCCGCCAGCCGGTGTTCCCGGACGCGAGCTCGACGAGGCGGACAGGGCAACCGCCTTGGCGTGGCAGATCACCGGCAAGCGCTGGTGGTTGATGCGCAACGCCGTGCGCGACGGCCTCCTCGACCTTTCTGCGGCCGATCTCGAGCTGCTGCGGCGGTTGTACGACGGAGAGATCTACGATACCGACGGCGCCATCGGCCGGCTTCTCGAACTGCTGGCCGCGCGGGGGATCCTCGATGACACGGCCGTCATCGTTACGGCCGATCACGGCGAAGGCTTTCTCGACCATGGCCGTCTCGACCACGGCTACGGACTTTACGAGGAACTGCTGCGGGTGCCTCTTATCGTCAGGCTGCCGGGAGGGCGCCGCGGGGGCGAGCGCGTCGCCTGGCCCGTGCAGCTCGTGGATGTCGCCCCGACGGTCCTCGAGCTGGCGGGTCTTGACTGGCAAGGCCTCGACGGCCGAACCCTGCTCGATCCGTCTCCCCGCCGCGCGCTGTACTTTGAAGAACACCACGGCAGCATGGTGCAGCTTGGGATCCGAGCCGGTCGCTACGCGTACATTCGGACCGAGCAGCCGGCTGCTGCCGAGGCAGCGGCGGCTCGAAGCGAGTTCTCGGTGCCGGTCGAGGTGCGACCCGGCGCGCGCGTGCAGGCGGAGGGAATGTTTGCGGCAGGCCGTTTCGTCGCAGACGAGGTCAAGGTTGTCGAGCCCGGCGACCGCGACTGCGAGCTGGCCGGCCCGATCGAATGGATCAGTCCGAACCGGGATTTTCTGCGCGTCCTCGGGTACCGGGTGGTGTTGCCGGCCGAGGGCCCGGCACTGGCTGCTCTGAAGTTGCTCGACGGAAACCGCCACTTCTCGCTCGCCGAGCTCGAGCCCACCGAATGGGTCCGGGTGCAGGGCATGCCCGAGGGGCGGTCTTTTGTGGCTACCAAGATCGAGCGCTTGCGCGACCCCGAGCAGCACGAGATCGAGATTGAAGGAGTAGCCGGACACTTGCGCGTCGAGGGACGCCGCGTCTGGCTCGAAGTGTGCGACGATCGAATTGTGCTCAGCCCCGACGTTCGGTGGAAAGGCGTTTCCGAGAACCGGCACGTTCTAGCGCTCGAGGCCGCGCCCAAACCGTCCCTGTCGGAGGAACTCTACGATGTGGAGGCCGATCCGCGCGAACAGCGCAACCTCGTGCGGCAACGGCCCGAAGTGCTGGCCGAGCTTCAGGTCCAGCTTGGCGAACTGAGGGAGAAGTTTGGACGCGCGCGAAAGGTGCCGGCTCCGGTGCCGCTCGACCGGGCTACCCGTGACCGACTGCGCGCGCTCGGATACCTGCGCTGAACGCGGGCGGGGAGAGGAACGAGAAAGATGCGGATTGCGTATCTGTGCGCCGACCGCGGGGTTCCGGTGGTCGGGTCGGGCGGCAGCTCCGTTCACCTGAGCGAGTTTGTCCGCGCGCTCGTCGAGCGGGGGCACGAAGTGACGGTGTTTGCCGCCAATCCCGGCCAGGCCGCGCGGCCGTCGGACTTCCCGGCACCGGTCGTTGCGCTCGCCGGTGATCCGGTTCTTAACGAAGTCCGAACCGAAATTGCCAAGCGCCACCGCAGCGCGCCCGGAGAACCTTCGCCCCGTGCGTCCGAGATCTTCAGTCTGCTACTCAATCAAACAGCGCGCATGGCGCTCGAATCTTGGCAGGGCGAGTTCGACGTGGTCTACGAGCGCCTTTCCCTCTGGTCCATTGCAGGCTTGCAATACGCGCGCGATCGGGGCGTCCCGCTGATCGTCGAGGTCAACGCGCCGCTGAGCAAGCAGCAACGCGAGTACCGCGATCTCGAGTTTCCCGACGCGGCCGAGGCGATCGAACGCACGGTCCTGGCGGGCGCCGACCGAATCCTTGTCACCGCGGAGGCGCTGATCGACTACGTGCACGAGCGCGGGGCATCGAGAAGAAAAGTGCGCGTGCTTCCGTGCGGGGTGGCGCGCCGGATGTTCACCGATCCGGCCAAGCGCCGACCTGTCGATCCCAACCACTTCGTCCTCGGGTTCTTAGGGAGTCTAAAGCCGTGGCACGGCATCGACGTGCTCCTCGATGCGTTTACCGCTTTGCGCGAGCGCAGTCGCGCCTACCATCTGCTCGTGGTCGGGGACGGTCCACTGAGAGCCTACATCGAACTGGTTGCGCGCGAGCGCGGCCTCGGCGGGGCCATCGAGCTTGCCGGCGCCGTCGGCCACGACCGGGTGCCCGAATACCTCGCGCGGATGGACGCCGGACTGGCTCCCTACCCGCCGCTGGATCCGTTTTATTTTTCCCCGCTCAAGGTTTGGGAATACGCGGCTGCCGGTGTGCCGATCGTAGCCAGCGCGAGCGGCGAGATACCCGTGATGTTCCCTCACAAAAAGGCGGCATTGATTCACGCGCCCGGCAGCGTGCGCAAGATCGTCCGCCACGTCGAGCGGCTTCGGGCCGAACCCGATCTCGGCCCGCGGCTGGCGCGGCGCGCCCGCCGGGTTGCGCGCGAGCGCACGTGGGACCGCCTAGCGGCGCGCTTTGAAGACATCGCCGCCGATGCTGGCGTGGGGCGTCGGTAAGGATCTGTCAAGCCGTGGCGCCGGCTCTTTGGCCGAGCAGCTCGTCCACGGCGGCCAACAAGACGTCCCGTTTGATAGGCTTCTGAAAGCTCTTGTGCGCGCCGTAGACCCAGGCGATTTCGAGATCGGCTTGCGGGTCGCCGGGCTCGGCGCTCGACATGGCGATGATCTTGACGTCGGGGCACTGTTCGTGGATCTCCCCGATCGTCGTCACGCCGTCCTTGCCAGGCATTACGATATCCGAGAGAACCACGTCTACCGCCGCTTCCCGAGCGAGACGAACGCCAATCCGGCCGTTCGGGGCCTCAAGAACTTCGTGTCCGGCCGTCTCGAGCATCGCGCGCAAACTAGCGCGCATCAGGTCGTCGTCGTCGATAATGAGGATCTTCGCCATTGCAGTGCATCCTCCGGTTGTTTTTTTCTCGCGCCGCTCCGTTTCTCCGGCACAACCGCGCTGGCGGTTACGGCCTCGCCCCTGCGCTTGCGTCTTCTGGCCGTGAGGTTGCGCAGTCGCCGGCGGGCGCCAGCGGGGCGGTGAAAAATACGGTCGTTCCCTGCCCGGGCTGCGTTTGGATCCACGCGCGCCCGCCATGGGCCTCAACGGCCTTCTTCACGATGGCCAGGCCAAGCCCGGTGCCTTCCTGGTCGGTGCTGAGGCGGCGGTATGGCTCGAAGACGGCTTCGGCCTGCGCCGGATCGAAGCCCGGTCCGTTGTCGCGCACCCAAACGAGTGCCTCGCCGTCGCTCGGGCGCCAGCCGACCTCGACCCGCGGGCTTTCGGGTTGGCCAATGTATTTGATGGCGTTGCCGAGTACGTTGGCGAGCACCGCCTCGAGATCGCGCCGGCGCACCACCACCCTCATGGGCGTGCGTTCGAGCTCTAGGCGGACTCCCTTGGCTTGCGCTTCTTGTTCGAACGTTTCTGCCACGCTGGCTACGAACTCGGAAAGTTCAACGACCTCCGGCGCCGTGGTGCGCGAGCCTGCCCGGCCGAGTACCAGGAGATCGGTCACCAGACGGCGCATCCGCCGGCTCGCTACTTCGATTCCCTTGAGCCCGAGCTGAGTGAGCTCGGGCAGCTCCCCGCCGTCTTCCTCGCACCTGAGTAGTTCGATGCTCTGCTCGATGTTGCCCAGCGGCGCCTTCAGATCGTGCGCGGTGGCAAAGGCGAAGTGCTCGAGCTGGCGGTTCTGGTCCTTGAGCGCTTCAACCAGCCGGTGCCGTTCGATCGCATAGCGAATGGAGCGAACCAACAACGGGCCCTCGATCTGTCCCTTGATCAGGTAGTCTTCCGCTCCGGCCCGTACCGCTTCGACCGCCAGACTCTCGTCGTTGCGTCCTGTCAGCACCACGACCGGCGTTTGCGGAGCCACGTCGCCGAGCGCGGAGACCATGCCCAGACCTTCCGCATCCGGCAGTCCGAGGTCGAGAAGCACCACGTCGAAAGGTTCCGCTTCGAGCCGGGCGCGGGCGTCTCCGAAGCGCTCGACGTGCGTGACGTCGAAGTCGCTGGCGCCGACTTCTCGCAGTGCCTCGACGAATAGACGGGCGTCGCCGGGGTTATCCTCCACTAGCAAGAGGCGGCGCTTGGCCTGGTGTTTTTCAGGACGCTTCGCTGCCTGGTTCATCGTTCCCCCAACTCCTCAGTGCGGTGGCAAGGCCACCGTGTTCATCCAAAAGCGTTCAATCAGCTCGACGACTGAGGCGAACCCTTCGTAGTCGACCGGCTTGGCAATGTAGCAGTTCGCGTACGCCTCGTACGCCGAGCGAACGTCCCGTTCGGCCAGGGACGTCGTTAGCACGACGACGGGAATGGTTCGCAAATCTGGATCGTTTTTGATTTCGGCTAGGACATCGAGTCCGCTCATTACCGGCAGGTTCAAATCGAGCAGGATCAAGTCGGGGCGGGAGGCACTGGCGTACTCCCCCTCACGGCGCAAATAGGCAAGGGCACTTGCGCCGTCTGGAACGACGCGAATTCGGTGAAGCGTGCGGCATTCGCGGAAGGCTTCGATCGCCAGGCGCGCGTCTCCCGCGCTGTCTTCGACAAGGAGGATTTCGAACGGGCGAAGCGCTTCGGCCTCAGCTTGCATAGGCCGGCACTTCGGCTGCACGGATCGTGAAATAGAACGTGCTTCCATGGCCCGGCTCGGACTCCACCCAGATCCGACCGCCGTGTCGCTCGACGATCTTCTTGCACACGGCAAGTCCAATTCCCGTACCAGAATACTCTCCGCGCCCGTGCAAGCGCTGGAAAATTTGGAAGATTCGCTCGAAGTGTTCCGGGGCGATCCCGATTCCGTTGTCGCGCACGTAGATCGTCCACTGGTCAGGCGCGTCGGCGCGCTGGCAGCCTACGTGGATGCGCGGAGGCCGTTCACCCCGGTACTTCAGGGCGTTCCCAATCAAGTTCTGCAGCAACTGCCGTAGCTGGGTGGAGTCTGCCATCACGACAGGCAGGCGATCGTGGGTGACCTGGGCGCCACTTTCTTCGATCGCAACACGCAAATCGGCTAGGACAGTCGCTAGGACTTCTTCCGCGTCCGTGGGTTCGAGCTCGCGGCCGCGGGTTCCCACGCGAGAGTATTCGAGCAAATCGTTGATGAGCTGGTGCATCCGGTTGGCACCGTCGACGGCGAAACCGATGAAATCGTCAGCGTCGGCGTCGAGCTTCCCGCGATAGCGCTTGGCGAGGAGCTGCGTGTAGCTAGAGACCATTCGCAGCGGCTCTTGCAGGTCATGGGACGCCACGTAGGCAAAGCGCTCGAGTTCTTCGTTGGAACGGCGAATCTCCTCTTCTGCGCGCCGCCGCTCGGTGACATCCGTGGCGATGCTGCAAATCGCATACGGTGCGCCACGCGCGTCGAAAAGTGGAAATTTAATCGACTGGTAGGTGCGGAATCCTTCGTCGGTTAGGACCGTTTCGTCGAACTCCATCGGAGCTCCCGCCTCGCTGACGAGGCGGTCGTGCTCTCGGTAGGTGGCCGCCATCTTGGCCGGAAACAGTTGGTCGTCGCTGCGACCTTCGACCTGGTGGCGGTTCATCTCGAAAATTTCCTCAAAGCGCCGGTTCACGAGCGTGTAGCGGCCGTCGAGGGATTTGACGGAAATGACGGCCGGAGCGTTGTCGAGGATGGCCCGCAGGCGCCGCTCGCTCTCAATCAGCGCTTTTTCGGCTTGTGCTCGCTCGGCCTCGGCGGCATCCCGCAGGGCCATGGTGCGCTCGAGCTCGCGGTTGGTGGCGACGATCTTGGCAGCCTGATCGCTCAGGCGGTCTTGGGCTTCTTTCAGGGCGTCGAGCGTAGCGTGCTGCTCCGCAAACGTGTCGGACAATTCCATCGACAGCCCGCACGCGACCGTAACGTAGGCAATCACGCTGAGCGCGAGGGCAGCGTTTGCCGCGGCGGCGCGCGGTTCAATGGCGACGAGCGCCGCCAGTAGCTCGGCCGCAGCTAGGGGGACGGTGGCAATCAGTACTGCGTGGGCGAAGGGAGAAGGACGCCAGCGCATAGGCCCCCGGGCCACCGCCCCGGCAGCCGCCACAAACAGGACGAATCCGGCGAGGTCGTACGGGCGGGGGACGAGGGCTCCGGGTCTGAGGGCGGTGGCGGCAAGCGGAAGCTCGGCGGCCATCGAGCTCAAGCGGTAAGCAAGTGCAGCGGACGCTCCAGCGAGAGCTGTCGCGACTGGAGCCCCGGGAAGGCGACTCGTCAGCGGCGCGCTGCGCAAGCTCAGCGCCGCGGCGGCGAGCAGAAGCAGGGCCACGGTCGTCCGGTGAACGGCCCACAGAAA
>CAYZHO010000037.1:0-2928 GCA_964478045.1 uncultured Myxococcales bacterium
TGACTTGGTTCATGTGCTCGCAGTCGGTGAAGTCGCCCGCGGGAACATCGAGCACGTCAGCAGCCGGGCCGTCGCCGCGGCCGGATACGCCGTGGCACTTGAGGCAATGGGTCCTGTAGTTCTCTTCGGCCGTAGCGGCGCTAGCCGTGCTTGCCACGGCCAACACGAGCGCCGCGAGCGCAAAGATTGCAACAGGCTTCATTCAATAAGCCTCCGTTTGGGCGCCCCCGACCTGCATGGGCGAGGCGCCGCTTCCGCTCGCCCCTATTCTCGGGACGCTTCCACACCGTGTCGCAAGCCGCTTCCCGGACGCTGGTCAGTCTAGGAGAACCAAGTGTGGGCTGCAAAACGCACTCTCAATAGCTTGGGGTGTGAGGCACATCGGCGTAGGCCCTAGCGTCAAAGGAAGGTCCGAGGGATTTCCGGTGGGCGCCGGCCTCTGGGTGAAACCGGACCGTTAGTTTTGTGCCTGCCTTGCCCCCCGCCTCAACCCGAAGAACACGTAGGTCAGCACCGAGGCGATCGTCCAGTAGATCGGTAGGGCAACCACGGTAATGCCGATCGAGGCGTTGAAGGCGTCAGCAAGCTGGTGGGCGACCACGCCCAGGCGGATGACCCAGATCGTGATGCTCACGCCGAAGACCCACATCGCCGAGATACTGGCGAACTGAAGGAGTGTGATGATCGGATGCTCTTTCATGGCCGGACTGCCTCCGCCTGACCGACCAGTGCGAAGTCGGGCTGATACGAGCGAATCCGCTCGTCTACTTCTTCTTCGGCCTGCTCGATTCCTTCCTCGATTTCCCAGATCGAGATGAGCGGGAAGAACTTCGCGAACAGCAGGAATCCGAGGCAGAACACGCCCACGCCCCACGCGAAGATTCCCCATTCGACCCAGCTCGGGACGTAGAAGTGGGTTGGGAACGGAACCGCAGGATTTTCAAGCGTCGGGACAATGATGTTGAGACGCTCGAGCCACATTCCGATCGTTACGGCAACCGAGGCGATGAAGATTCCCCGCGGGGTGCACAGGCGCCGGAAGCTCAGGAACACAACGGGAATGACGAAGTTGCACAGGACCATGCCCCAGAAGGGAAGCATGTAGCGCCCGGTGAACTTGTACATGATCACCTTGAACTCGACTGGCTCGCCGCCATAGTAGCCCGTCAGGTACTCGGCGAACGTGAAGTAGAACCAGACGAGCGACATGATCAGGAGCAGGCGACTGAGCTGGTACAGATGGATGTCCTTGATGTAGTGCTCGAGGTGGTAAACCCGCCGGAACGTGAGAATGACAAGGAACAGCGCTGCAATGCCCGAAAAGATCGCGCCGGCTACGAAGTAAGGCCCGAAGATCGTTGAGTGCCAGCCGGGCTGCAGGGTCATCGCGAAAATGAACGAGATGACGGTATGGACCGAGACGGCGATCGGGATGACCATGACCATGAGGATGTTGATCGCCCGCTCGAGTACCCGGTGCTGCTCCGGCGTTCCGATCCAGCCCCAGGCGAGCACGCGGTATAGCCATCGGGGGCGCACGCCGCGGTCTCGCAACCGGGCGATGTCGGGGATCATCGGAACGTACAGGTAGACGGTCGAGGCGGCGAAGTAGGCGGTAATGCTCGTTACGTCCCAGAGCAGGGGAGACTGCAGCCGGCCGTTGTAGAAAATGTGAAGGATGCGGTCGGGACGGCCGAGGTCAATGATCGGATGGAGTCCGCCGATGGCCAGGACGATCGCGGTAATCACCTCGGCCATGCGGGTAATTGGCCGGCGCCACTCGGCTTTCGATAGGCGCAAAATCGCTGAGATTAGGGTTCCCGCGTGGCTGATGCCGATGAAGAAGACGAAGTTGACGATGTAAAAGCCCCAAGTAACGGGCTCCTGCATGCCGGTTACGCCGAGTCCGTACCGGAGCTGGGTGAAGTAGGCGTAAAAGCCCCAGCCGACCACGGCGAGAAGACCGAAGAAAGCCAGGTAGAACCAAGGAGTGGTGTGCTCGACCGAGCGCAGGAGGTCGCGCTCGATCCGTTCCCGATCATACTTCATGTCTGCTCCTCGGGCGCAGATAGATGACCTTGGGTTCGGTGCCGAGATCCTCGCGCAGCCGCTCGGCACGAGGGCTTTCGGCCAGCCGGGCCACACGACCGAGTTCCTGCTCGAGATCGCCGAACACCATCGCGTCGGCGGGGCAGGCCTCCACGCAGGCAGGCTGGTAGTCCTCCTCGCGTAGCGGGCGGTCTTCGAAGCGCGCGACTTCTTTGGCCTTCTGCAAGCGGTGCGAGCAGAAAGTGCACTTTTCGACGATGCCTTTCGGGCGCACGGAAACATCCGGGTTGCAAGCCTTGCGCAGCGCTTCGGGCCACGGCCACTCGTACCAGTTGAACGTCTTCACGGTGTAGGGGCAGGCCGCCATGCAGTAGCGGCAGCCGATGCACTGGGGGAAAATCTGCGCAACGATCCCGCTCGGCGCTCGGTAGGTGGCATGGACCGGGCAAACGTAGGTGCAGGGCGGCTTGTCGCAGTGCAGGCACATCCGC
Organism: uncultured Myxococcales bacterium; assembly: GCA_964478045.1. Taxonomy (GTDB): domain Bacteria; phylum Desulfobacterota; class Binatia; order UBA1149; family SPBQ01; genus CAZQYE01. Next base: position 2,541 of record CAYZHO010000037.1, read on the forward strand.
GGGTAGCTGCGCACGTGGGCGCTCGGGAAGGCGCCCTCGACCTCGTGGACCATCCGCACCCAGCTCATCGAGCGTCCCATTTTCGCTTGGTCGTGGGGCACGGTCGGCACGTTGTTCTCGGCCTGGCAGGCGGCCGCGCAGCTACCGCAGCCGGTGCAGCGGTCGAGGTCGATTACCATTCCCCATAGAGCCATTTCGCTAAGTCCTCCCCTTTAGGTTGCCTTGACTAGATTGCCTCGACCTTCACGCGCGTTACGGTCGTGCGCGCAAGGGTTTCCCCAGTGGTTCGGCTAGTCTCGACGATCCGGTTGGGATTGGCGCCGACCCCAGCGGCCGTCGTTCCCACTTCGTGTCCGAGCCCGAGCGGGACGGCGACGATGCTTGGGGG
>CAYZHO010000037.1:2938-5519 GCA_964478045.1 uncultured Myxococcales bacterium
TGGGGGAACGGCTTGGGTGACGTGGGCGACCGCTTCGATCTGTCCGAGGTCCGAGACGATTCGAATGCGATCGCCTTCCTGCACCCCGACCTCGGCAGCCGTGCGCGGGTGAAGCTCGGCCCACGTGTCGCGGATCGCGTTTCCCCAGTGGCCGCACAGCTCCATCATGATCGGCAGATTGGCAAGCTCGCCGTTGCGAAGCTCCGGCACCCGGAAAGTGGCCAAGTAGTACGGATAGACGTGCGGATCGCCTTTCGCCTCGGGAACCAAACGATCGCGCAGGGCCTCTACGCCGTCGTCCGGCCCCAGTGCCAAGGCCTGCCGCGGCAGCGCGACGATGCGCCGCTCCGGTAGTCGCGGGGTGTTGTGTTCGGGCGCCGTTGCCCACAGGGCGGTTTGCTTGAGTTTGCTCCAGAACGAGCGGGAGCTGCTCGGGTGGGCGATTTCCTCGCCTTCGGGGGTGCTGAGGCACGGGCCGCCGCGCTTGTCGGCATGCAGGGCGGCCGCAGCCGTTCGCACCATGCTCTCGGGCGACGTGCTCTTGAACTTGACGCCGAAGTTGGGAGCCAGGTTGTTGGCGATCGTCGCCAGGACTTCTTCGGACTGCTTGGCCTCAAACAGCGGCGCGACGACGGGCTGCTGCAGGGACACGTGCGCTCGGGGCACCACCGGAGCATCGGTCAGCAAGTCCCAGCGCTCGGCAAACGTCGGCTCGGGCAAGATGATGTCGGCAAGCAGGGCCGTTTCGTTGATTTCCGAAGCGAACGCGACGATCAGTGCGCGCGTTGCCACGAGCGCTTTTTTGAACGTGAGCGCGCGCGCGGACTCGAAGACCGGGTGCGCGTCGCGGATGAAGAGTAGTTCGATGCGGGTCGGCTCTTCGCGGGCCAGCGCGCGCTCGAGGTCTTGGAGCCGGCGAATTGGAGGATACTTTTGCGCCGGCGCTGGCCCGGTACCGGTTTCTTCCCATACCGGAGCCAACTCCACTGCCGGTCGCTCGACTACTCCGCCGGCCGAGCCGACAGCGCCCACCACGAGGTTGAGAGCGCCGACGGCCACGTGGGTCATTGTGGCTGTCGGTCGCGCGGGCAGGCCTGGTCCGACTAGCGCGACGGCCGGCCGGTGGGTGGCGAAAAGCCGTGCCATCGCTTCGATCTGCCGGGCTGGTACACCGGTCAAGTCTGAGGCAACGGCCGGCGTGACTTCTTCGATGAGTTCGCGCAGCGGCGCTGCTTCGTAGGAGTTCCAGTCGGTGCTCAGTTCGAGGTAGGCCGAGTCCTCGAGTCCTTCGGCCAGGATTTGGTTCGTCATGGCCAGGGCGACGATTCCCTCGGTGCCTGGCCGAGCGGGCAGCCAGTGGTCGCACTTGGCTGCCGAGCCAAGCAGGCGAGGTCCGACGCTGATGTAGATCGGCCGATTGATCGTGCGGTCGCGGCCGTGGGCGTAGATCCGGCTTTGCCAAACCGGCGAGCCGTCCACGCCGAACGCGTCGAAGTTGAAAAGCGCGATCGTCAGGGCGTTCTCGAGGTCGGCGCCACCGGCGCGCTTCCAGCCAAAGGACTCGCGCGCGACCTGGTCTTCTTGCTCTTCGGTAACCGCTACGTAGTTGCGGGAACCGCAGCCGGCCAGAAAGGCACGCGCGATCTGCGTGCCGAGCCCGCGCGTGCGGCCGTCAAGAAAAGCGATTCGCTGCGGGGTTTTCTTCTTGAGGATTCCTCCGAGCCGTTCGGTGATTGTCTTGAGGACTTCGTCCCAAGATGCTTCGTTCCAGCCGGGATGCGTTCGCCGGCCCGAGCGCAGCAAGGGCTTGCGCACGCGGTCTTCGCTGAAAAGCGCCTGGATGGTTGCGTGGGCCGCCGGGCAGACCTTGCCGCGGTTGACGATGTGGGTGGGATTCCCGCGGCTGCCCACGGGCAGGCCGTCGATCAGGCGCACCTTGAGGCCGCAGCCGGCGCTGCAAAATCCGCAGGTCGTTGGCACCCACGATTCGATACCGGGGCCCGGTGCCTTGGCGGCTTCGAGCGTGTCTTGAAACGCTTCGGCTCGATCGACGAGCCACGTTGCAGTCGACGCGGAAACCCCCGCGGCGGTAAGGACCTTCAAGAACTCGCGACGGCTAAAGCCCATTCGGCAAGCCTCCTCGGTGCCACCTGGCCGGCGCCGGTGCCGTCACCGGTGGCAGTCGACGCAATCGATGTGCGCGTAGCGGCTGCCACTCTTCTGGTGGCAGTGAATACACCGGAACATCCCCGGCCGGCGGGAGAAGCTGATAGCCGGCTTCGTGATCGGTGTGGTTCGCTCGCTCATCTGGCCGTGGCACACCGAACAATCGATGTTGCCGATGCCCGCGTGCCGGCGGTGGCTGAAATAGACGTAGTCGGCCAGCTTGGTCACTTGCTTCCACGCTAGCGGCTCGCCCGCTTCGAGCATCGAGATCAGCTTGGCTTCGGCGGGCGAGTTGGTGCGCGGCGAGGAATGGCACGCTTCGCAGTAGACGTCCGGCGGAAAACCGGCCCGCTCGCGTTTTTCGGCGCCCGCGTGACACTTCGTGCACGACATGTGCACTTTCTTCACGTGCGCA
>CAYZHO010000037.1:5529-16303 GCA_964478045.1 uncultured Myxococcales bacterium
GGGACTACTCTTCGCAGAAGGACCGAATGTATTCGACGAGCGCCGGGTACTCCGCCTCTGGGATCTTGCCGGCAGCGGGCATTTGGGGCGACTTTCCAACCGCCTCGCCGCCGCCTTTAATAATGTTGAGCAGGTAATCGTCCGACAGCGACTTCATGTGCTCGCAGTCGGTGAAGTCCGCCGCCGGAACGTCGAGAACGTCGGCTGCCGGTCCGTGGCCGTCACCGTTTTCACCGTGACACTTGAGGCAGTGCTCTTTGTAGTTTTCTTCGGCCGTTGCGGCCAGAGCGGTGGTGGCAATGCCCGCGGCGAGGACGACCGCGGCGACGAGAGCCAAGCGCTTCATCTGCGAACCTCCTTGTGTGCAAGGGGCCGCCGGTCGACCGCCAAGGCTCCATGCGAGCCACGGCCGGCGGTACCGTTACTTCTCTTGTGCTGACTCCCTGATGCTCGTGCCATCAAGCGGGGGAAGCACAAGCAAAGCCACCATATACCCCGCGCCGCGGGAGCGCAAGGACTAGCGCGCCGCGCTCGACAGCGCCGGCTGAGCCGGAGCCCCGGCCCGAGCAGCCCGGTGCCCACCGACGCTGGCTTCGATCAGCGCGACCGCTTCCTCTACCGAATCGGTGGGTGAGAGAATCTCGAGGTCGCTGGCTGCAATCGTTCCTTCGCGCACCATCCGTCCCGCAAGAAAGTCGAGCAGCGGAGCCCAGTAGTCGGTACCCATAAGAATGATCGGGAAGTCGGCGATCTTTCCCGTTTGCATGAGCGTCGCTGTCTCGAAGACTTCGTCGAGGGTGCCAAAGCCTCCCGGCAGCACCACGAACGCGCAGGAGTATCTGACCAGCATTACCTTGCGCACGAAGAAGTAGTGCAAGGTCACCCACCGATCGAGGTATGGGTTGGGCTTTTGTTCGCGCGGGAGCTCGATGTTGCAGCCGACGCTGAATCCGCCGCCCTCTTTGGCGCCGCGATTGGCCGCCTCCATGATTCCCGGACCGCCGCCGGTCATTACGGTGAAACCCGCCGACGCCAGGGCGGCCCCGAGCTCGCGCGCGAGCCGATAATAGCGATGGCGTTCGTCGAAGCGAGCCGATCCGAAGACGGTGACGCAAGGGCCAGCCACCCGCAGGGCGCGGAACCCGCGCACGAAATCGCGCACGATTCGGCCTAAGCGCAGCAGCTCGGCTCCGGCGCGCTCTGGGCCGGCAAGGAGCCTCAGGTCGTCCGGGTGTCCAGGGGCCTTGCCCCAAAACTCAGGCGCAAGCGCTGCCCCGTTTTTCGAGGAGTTGTGCTTGGGCATCGACAACAGCCATTGTAGCAGGCTACGGCCGGCTGTGCGCAGACAATAGCACGGCGGGTGCGATGCCTTGCTTTGGTCCTTCTGCAGGCCGGCCTGCGCCGCGGGCTACTCGATTCGAGCTCGGGCGGCGCGCCATGCGCTCAAGCCGGTTGCCACCGCGAATAGGACGATCGCTAGCGTCGTGCCGAATGCTCCGGCCATCCGCAGCCAGGTGATGCCGAGAACGTCGGCGGCAATGCGCACGAGAAGCGAGGCGTGCAGGAACATAAGGTGGGCGTAGAAAAGCGGAGAGTACTCGATGGGCGTCGCCAAAAGCGAAGGGACGACCACGGGGGCATGAGCAAAGATCATGGAAAAGACGAAGCCGACGAAGATGGCATGGAAGATCGCGTCGTAGACGGGCCCGCCGCTCAGCGCTCCAAACTTGGCCATGAGGGCTGCCGACACGGCCAGCCAGGCGAATCCCAAGACCATGCAAACCGCCATGAACCGGCGCAGCCCGCCGGCGCCGAGTGCGCGCGGCGCCGGATCGTAGCGGACCAGCCATGCAAGAAGCCCCACGTGGGCTGCCGCCACTAGGCGCGCTCCGGCATGCAAGTTCGCGCGCGTTGCGAGGACTGCAACGAGGTAGAACAAAACCGCCGCCACGAACGAGCGCCGGCCGCGCTGGCCGAGCCAGACACGCGCCAGCTCACGGCGCTCGGCGAAGATCGTCAAGACCAGAAAGCCAGCCCACCAGTAAACGACTTCGGCAATGGGCTTTCCGGCCAGCCAAAGCAGGTTGCCCCCAGCCCAAAGCAAAGCACCGGCGGTAAGGGCAAGGCCTTCGGGCGTTACGCGCCGGCCGACGACCGTGGCGTAGAGGGCGGCGAGAAGGAGAGAGCTCAGCAGAGCCGCCGCTGGCGCCAGCGCCGGCCACAGGCCGGTCAGCAAGGCGGCCGAGCCGCCGGCGAGCAACACCGGTCCGGCCAGGGCCCATGCGGCGCCGATTGCGGCGGCTCTTTCGAGGATTACGAGAACGCCGAGAAAACCGCAGACCATCAAAGGGCCGTGAGCCCCGGGAAACTCAGGGTGGGGCTGTGGCAGTTGCCAGCCCACGCGCAGAAGACCGGCCCAAAGGCCGGTGGCTAGCCCAAATACCGCGATGGCCAAAAAAAGCGCTCGGGTGCTGCGGCGGCGCGCGGTCGTCATGTGGTCGGCTACTCGGAACTTTTCGCGGGCCGGCTAGCCGAAGTAATCGGGCTCGTTGCCCGGCTTCCACTTGATGTTGCAGCCCACGCTCGGCTTTTGGTCCGCGGGCACGGGCCTTCCCTCGAGCACGGCATCAAGCGCGGCGCGTAAGTCCTTGCCGGTCACCGGGATGCCGTTTCCGGGCCGGCTGTCGTCGATTTGCCCGCGATAGACCAGGCGCTGCTCGCTGTCGAACAAGAACACGTCCGGCGTGCAAGCTGCCCGGTAGGCTTTTGCTACTTCTTGGGTTTCGTCGATCAGGTAAGGGAAAGGATAGCCCACCTGCCGCTTCTCTTCGGCCATTCGCTCGGGCGAGTCCTCCGGGTAGGCGCGGTAGTCGTTGGAGTTGATCGCGACGATTCCCACGCCCTTGGGACCGTAGTCGCGGCCGATTCGGGCAAGCTCGTCGCGCACGTGTTTGACGTAGGGGCAGTGGTTGCAAATGAACAGCACGAGGAAAGCACGGCAGCCGCGGAAGTCCTTGCTCGAGACGATCTTGCCTTCGGTGTCGGGAAGGCTGAACTCGGGCGCTTTGGTGCCAAGCGGCAGCATCGTCGAGGGTGTAAGGACCATTGGTTCCTCCTTGGATCGTTGATCGCCGGATTGCGTTGCTCTGAGCACTGTACGTCGGGCCGGCGCGCCTGCCAACATCGGGTGGAGGAGCGCGCCCGAGGGGGGAGAGGGCGCAGAAAGGTACCGGGCGGGCCGCACCAGGTCTAGGGCGGTGCGTTCAGTGAAAGTCGCGGCTCGGCGGCGCAGGGGTAGGCTGCGGCAAGCGCGGGCGCCAGAGCCGCTCGGCGATCAAATGGACGACTGTTCCGTCGCGTTCGATCTTCCCGGTGACGCCGAGTAGGGAAGCAGTTTTGGCTAGCACCGAGTAGCGTTCGAGCACGCTCGGAAAAAGGATGACGTTGACAAAGCCGGTTTCGTCCTCGAGCGACATGAAAACCACACCCCCCGCCGTACTCGGGCGTTGCCGGCAAACGACCACCCCCACGTAGCGGGTCTTGGTGCCGGCCGGCAGGGAAGCGACCGTTCGGGCGTCGGGCAGCCCGAGACCGGCGAGCACTTGCCGCAGGGCTTCGAGCGGGTGGCCGCGAGGGCTGAGGCCGGTCGTGCGGTAGTCCCAGGTGACGGTTTCGAGCAAGTCGAGCTGTTCGAACCGAACCGGCGGTTCAACGCTGCGGGCCGCAAGGGAATCAGAGCGCGTGCGGGCCAGGCGCCGCACTTGCCAGAGCGCTTGGCGGCGGTCTTCGCTCAGGGCCTCGAGGCCGCCACACTCGGCGAGTCGTTCGAGGCTTGCGGTAGAAAGGTTCGTGCGGCGGGCGAAGTCTTCGAGAGAAGCAAACGGAGCCGAAGCTCGCGCGTTCAGGATCTGCTGCCCCTCGGCGGCCGAGAGCCCTTTGACGTAGCGAAGTCCGAGCCGCACGGCCATGGACGGGCTCGACTCGCCCGCTCGGTCGCAGGCTGCTGGAGAAGAGCGCCGTTCGAGCGTGCAGTCCCAGTCGCTTCGAGTGACGTCGACCGGGCGGACTTCGACGCCGTGGCGGCGCGCATCCTCGATGATCGTAGCCGGCGAGTAAAAGCCCATGGGTTGGGCGTTCAGCAATGCGCAAGTGAACTCGGCAGGCCAGTGCCGTTTGAGCCACGCGGTGGCGTAAGCGATCAGGGCGAAGCTGGCCGCGTGGCTTTCGGGAAAGCCATACTCGCCAAAGCCGCGGATCTGCTCGAACACTCGTTCGGCGAACTCGCGCGGGATTCCTTTTGCCTGCATCCGTTCGAGCAGCAGCCGCCGATGGCGGTCGATTCGCCCGTGAAGCCGCCAGGCCGCCATGTCGCGCCGCAGTTGATCGGCTTCGCCCGGCGTGTAGTCGGCGGCCACGATGGCCAAGCGCATCACCTGCTCCTGGAACAGAGGGACTCCAAGCGTCTTGGCCAGGATCGGTTCGAGGGAGGGGTGGGGATAGACGACCGGCTCTTCCCCGCGGCGGCGCCGCAAGTACGGGTGGACCATCCCGCCGGTGATCGGTCCCGGCCGCACGATGCTGATCTCGATCACTAGATCGTAGAAGTTGCGGGGAGCCAGGCGGGGCAACATGGCCATCTGCGCGCGGCTCTCGATCTGAAACACGCCGACCGTGTCGGCCCGGCGAATCATCTCGTAGGTTGGTTCGTCGTCGGGAGGAATCGTGGCCATCGACAGGTGAATGCCGTGGTGTTGCGCTAACAAGCGAAAAGCGCGGTCGAGCAGAGAAAGCGCCCCGAGGCCGAGCAGATCGACCTTGAACAGCCCGAGTTCCTCGAGGTCGTCCTTGTCCCACTGAATGACGGTGCGCCCTTCCATGGTGGCGTTTTCGATCGGAACGATGTCGCATACGGGCTCGTGTCCGAGGAGGAATCCACCCGGATGAATCGACAGGTGGCGGGGAAAGTGAAGGATCTCGCGGGCAAGCCGCAGCAGGTGTTGAGTGCGCGGCGAAGTGAGGTCGAAGCCGGCGCGTACGAGAGCCTCCGCCGAGACGTCGCCATAGTGCGGGAGCAGGCGGGCGAGCCGATCGAGTTCGACGGGAGAAAATCCGAGCGCTTTGCCGACGTCGCGCACGGCCGACCGCGGGCGATAGCGGATGACGGTGGCGACCATCGCTGCCCGCTCGCGCCCGTACTTGCGGTAAACGTACTCGATGACTTCTTCGCGGCGATCGCTTTGGATGTCGAGGTCGATATCGGGAGGCTCGCGCCGTTCCCGGGATAGAAAGCGCTCGAACAGCAGGTTCATCCGCACTGGATCGATCGCCGTGATCCCCAGGCAGTAGCAAACCACCGAGTTGGCCGCCGAACCGCGACCTTGACAGAGGATGCCGCGCTGGCGGCAGAACTCGACGATGTCGTACATGGTCAGGAAGTAGCCGGGGTAGTCGAGTTCTTCGATTAGAGCGAGCTCCTTGTCGATTTGCGCTAGGACTTCGGGCGGGATCTCTGCGGCGTTCGAGCGCTCGCGGCTCGGGGCCGGGCAGGGGGGCTGGCGAGTGTTGGAGGTGCCCGTCTGCTCAGGTCCCGACTTCGCCCAGCGCTGTTCTGCGTAGCGGCGGGCTGCTCCTTGAAGAGTGAGCTCGCGCAGCCACTCGGCCGAGCTCTTTCCCGACGGCAGGTGTTCGGAAGGGTAGCGGTAGCGGAGTTCCGCCAGAGAGAAGCGACACTGTTCGGCTACTTCGTTTGTGCGGGCCACTGCTTCGAAGTCGTCGGCGAACAGCTCGGCGAATGCGTGCGGGGGCTTGAGCGCGTGTTCGGCGTTCGGGCGGGTTAGGCGTCCGGCGGCACCGAGGCGGGTGCCGTGGCGAATGCAGGTGAGAACGTCCTGCAAAGGCTGGCGGGCCGGGCAGTGGTAGAGCACTTCGACCGCAGCCACCAGCGGGAGCCGGTAGCGCCGTGCCCGGGCGCGCAATCGGGCTTCTTCGGCGGTTTCCTCGTCGAGGCGGTGGCGCGCGACCATCGCGTAAAGCCGCTCTCCGAAGGCTTCTCGCAGGCTCTCGGCGACGTGCAACGGTTCGACCGGTCCCACCAGGAGGCTGCGGCGCCCGCCCCACAGAGCGATGAGTCCGGGAGCGTGTTCGCATACTTCTCGCCACGACACTTGCGAATGACCCTTAGCGGCTCGCAAGCGCCCTCGCGTGAGCAGGCGGCAGAGGTTTCGGTAACCGCTGCGGTCGGTGGCCAGCAACACAATGGTCGAGCCGTCTTCCACCGTGACTTCGGCGCCTACGATCAGCCGGACGCCGAGTTCGAGAGCGCGCCGGTGGGCGATGACGATTCCATAGAGGCCGTCGCGGTCGGTGAGTGCTAGAGCCGGCAGTCCGAACTGGGCGGCCGTCTCGACGAGCTCGTCGGGGTGGCTGGCGCCTTCGAGGAACGAGAAGTTGCTCTTGCACCACAAAGGCACGTACGTGCTCACTGTCCTGCCCTTGATCGCGCTCGGCAATGGAATCGCTCTTTCGTTTGCCGGTCAGGCGCGTTCATTCGACTCGCCCGTGCAGTCGCCAACGCCGCCGGCAACGGTCGTAGAAGAGCCACAGGATGTCGCCGCGAGCGGTTTCGGCGAAGTAGTACTCGCGGTGCACCGGCCGGTTCCACCAGCCGCCCGCTATGACGTAAGGGCCGTGCGTGTGCTGGATGCGGCCGAGTTCGGGACATTCGAGCAACCAGTTGTCGATTCGTTCGCTTGAAGGCCGCGGCGGCAGCGAGAGCGGGTGGGAGAAAAGGCGCCGTACTAGGGGCCGCACCCGAATCCGGCGCGGGTGTGCTCGTTCGAGCGTGGTCACTGGTTCCCACACGAACCGGGCTTCGGGCAAGTGGCCTTCCTTGAGGCGGGCGCGCACGACCGCGCCTTCCCCGAATTCGGCGCGCAAGCGAGCCAGGGCGCGGGCGCCGGCTTCTAGGTCGCGCTGGCCTTCGAGAGCCGGCAGGCGCAGTTGTTCGCGCTCGCAGCGGCGGGTTTCCAGGCGCACTCGCACTTCGGTTACGGGAGCCGGCAGGTAGACCCCCGCCAAACGGAGTTCGAAAAGTTCGAGGAAGATGGAGGCATCGGCCGTGGGGCGGGCGGGGCGAACGGTTTCGATCGAGTGCTCTCCGTCGTCGAGAGCAAGCATGAGATGAACGGCCGTGGCGGCGTGGTGGCGGGCGGCGGCGCGCTCGAGTAGGCCGGGCAGCAAGCGCCGGAGCGTGGCGAGCAGTTGCAAGGCCGTCGAGGCCGGCGGGTCGAGGTAGGCGGTCCCTTCGATTGGTTCGAAAGGCGGCGGAGCCTGCAGCGGGGATTCGAGGTCTCCGGCGGCGAATCGGTAGAGGCGATGGGCCTCGGGGCCGAACCGCTCGAGCAAGCCCGGGGCCGGCAGGCGCAAAAACGTTCCGACGGTGCGGATTCCGAGTTTTCCGAGCGCTACGCGCAACTCGCCGGGAAGGTCGAGGAGCTCGAGTGGGGCGAGCATGGCTGCCTTCCGTTCTTCTTCGGCGCTTTCGAAAACGGCCAAGCCGGGTCCGCAACGTGCTCGGGCGAGATCGCTCCCATGAGGAGTGCCCGGCGAGAGCGCAAACCGGCGGGTTAGAGCACGCGCGGCCACGTAAGTGCCGAAGCGGGTAAAGCCGACAGCTACGGCGGCCCGCACTCTGAGTTCGGCAAGCTTCTTGCGTACGGCTCCGGCCCATTCGGCAAGCGAGGGGTAGAGAGGGACGAGACCAGTGGCGTCGAGCCAGAAGGTAGCCTGGTTCTCGCCAGCGCGTTCGACCGCCGGCGAAAAACCGGAAAGGGCGCGGGCAATGAAGGTGCAGTGCTGCTCGAAGTCGGCGGGTGTGATGGCGGCGGCCCGCAGGCCCGGTTCGATGGCCAGTCCTTCGCTGTAGCGCAGGCCTGGGCGTACCCCCCGGGAACGGGCCCGCTCACTGACTTCTAAGATGGTGGCTTGCGGATCGTCGCGTTCGAGGACGGCAGCCGGCTGCTCGAGCCACTCGGGGTGGCGGTCGAAGAGAATCTGCAACCGGGGAGTGGGAACCTCAACGCAAGCCAGCCGGCGCATGGTAGTGCTGTCGGTGTAACCGGCCTGGCCCCTCGCGTTTGTCTTTGATTACCCGGATCTCACAAGTGAAGGCACCGTCTCCTTTCGACTGCCGCCGAACTTCAGCTCGAATCCCGATCAGTGGGCCGAGTGAGGGAGACCGTTCGTCCTTATTGGTAAGGAAGACGACAGCTGTGTGGTAGCGCCGGGCAAGACCGAGAAGGCGCGACTGCAGGGGCATGGGGACCTCCGCAGTGCTTTTCGAATTGAGGCTGCGGAGAGCCGTTGCGTGAGCTTCGGGGCCGGCAAGGTCGACGATTACCAGGGCAAATGCGCCCGAGCGAACGAGCTTGTCGGCCGCCCGGGCGGCCGCCGAAGCGTTGCCCACGCGCACCACTGGCAGCGCTTCGAGGTCGACGCCCGAACAAGCGGCGTCGGGGGGGAAGAACGAACTCGTCGAAAGGGTGATCCAAGCACACGGCTTGCCTTCAAGTTGTGCTTGAAGGACCAAGTCGAAGCCTACGGTTAGAAGGGCAGTTGCGCCTAGCCCGGAGATTTCCACCAGGCGCCCGGCGAGCAAGTCGAGGGACCAGACTGCCGGGGTTTCGAAGACCGGATCTTTCTTGAATGTGATAGGTTGGGCGGCGAGTGCTCGGTTCATCATGGCGCCGGAATCAAGGGAAGATGTTCGAGGTAGCGGTGGACCTCGATGACCTTGCCGAGGATCGTCACTTCCTCGGCCGCTACGACGATTGTGTCGAACGCCGGGTTTTCTGGCCGGAGCTCGACTCGGCGGCCGCGCCGCCGGAGGCGCTTGACGGTTGCTTCGTCACCGACGAGAGCGACCACGATCTCGCCGTCCTCGGCGGTTCTCTGGCGCCTGACGACTACGATGTCGCCGTCGAGGATGCCGGCTCCCGACATCGAATCACCCCGAACGCGAAGAGCGAACAGCTCGCGTTCGGGGCGGCGCGAGCGCAGGGCAAGGTAGCCTTCGGGGCTTTCGATGGCTGCGGTAAGCTGGCCGGCTTGCACGCGGCCGACCAAGGGAACCAGCCGGGTTGGTACCGGCGTGGCCGCGGGGGGCAGGTAGTAGCCTCGAGCGCGCCCGGGGGCTTTGGCGAGGAGTCCTTCGCGCACGAGTGCTTCGAGGTGTTCGCGCGCTGTCTGCACGGCGCGAAACCCGAAGGCTTGCTGGACTTCCCGCACGGTCGGCGGGGTTCCTTCGAGGAGTCGCCGGCGCACGAACTCGTAGATTCGTTTGCGAGTCTGACCTGCCGGTGTTCGTCCCATCGCCGCTTGAGCCTGCTCCTCAATACCAGACATTCGTCTGGTATGCAAAGGGGGAGTGGTACAATTTCTAAGTGCCCGAAAAGAAAAGGGTTTGGGTTTCGACCCAAACCCTTTTCTTTTCGGGCACTTAGAAATTGTACCACTCCCTGTCTAGGGGCTGTTGTCCTTGCTCTCGTGCCCGCCCTTTCCAGCGCGGCTTCTCTCACGCAGCCCGCTAGATCCTTCGTGCAGCCCGCTAGAGCAGGGGCCTCCTACGGCGGCGCGCCGGCGGCAGCGGCGGCGCCGGCTTCGAAGGCGTCCTTGGAGGCCGCCGCTTCCAGCGATTTTCTTTCCCCTGCTTTCGAGCTTGCTGCCGAGCAAGGCCCGCAACGAGTCGATTGGCGCCGTCCTTTGGTCATTGCAGGGGTTGCGGCGCTCGTCTCGACTCTAGCAGAGCCCCCCCAAACACTCCCGGTGGCGCGGCGGCATTTTGTTCGACGGCGAGGTACGCGATCTCTTGGAAGCCGGCTCGCCCTCGGGACGCCACCGGGCAGACACGGCGAGCGACGTCACGGCGTGGGTTCCGTGGGCGCTCGTCGCCGCAGACCTAGTTGGCCGCTGGAAACCGTCCAAGCCGAACGTCGAGGCACTCAGTAGCGCAGTTCGAGCAGGCGAAGCCTTTGCTCTCAATCTCGCGGTTACGGCAGGTCTCAAGGCTGCCGTCGGGCGGGAGCGGCCGCTGGTGGCACCGTGCCGTGCCGACCCAGCCTACGCTCGTGCTTGTGCAGACCTCGAGCCGAACGAGAGCTTTCCGGGCGGCCACACGTCAGCTGCCTTCACGGGCGCCGGCCTAGTGTGCTTCGCCGGTTCCTGGGCAGGGCCATGGCCAACCCGCACCGGACATCGCCTGGCCTGCGCCCTCGGCCTTGCTGCCGCGACCGCAACGGCCGCACTTCGAATTGTGGCCGACCAGCACTACGCCACCGATGTCGTCGCCGGCGCCGCCGCGGGCCTTAGCAGCGCATACTTTGCCGCCCGACCTGCAAGAGGCCGCACGGTCGAGGCGAGGCCGTGGGCCGGCCGGCGCTCTGCCGGCCTGTCGCTCGCCGTTTCCTGGTAGCCAAGTTGGAGCAAGCACTCTGACTGCGGCTGGAGCTGCAACCGCGACCGCGGCCGCAACCGTGGCTCCGAGTGGGAGCGCGACCGCGAGTCGGACTCCGGCTCCCGCTGCAAGTCCCGGTGCGGCTGCGACTGCCACTCCGACGCCGGCTGCGATGGAGTGCTGCGACTTGCTGTTGCCGCGCTTGCGCCTGTGGCAGGGCTCCCGTTTGGCCGCTTGCCTTCGCTTTGCTCTGTGTCAGTTGCAGCCAACCGCTTGCAGTGCTGGACCCTGGAATCAGCACTCGCGCTCGCGCTTCCGCGCGCA
>CAYZHO010000038.1:0-5304 GCA_964478045.1 uncultured Myxococcales bacterium
GTCTCAACGTCGACGATTTCGCCGGCCGCCTGTCGTTTTTCTTCAACGCCCACAACAACTTTTTCGAGGAGATCGCCAAGTTCCGCGCGGCGCGCCGCCTGTGGGCGCGGATTATGAAGGAACGTTTCGGCGCCACCAACCCGCGTTCGATGATGCTGCGCTTCCACACGCAGACGGCCGGTTCGTCGCTCACGGCGCAGCAGCCGCTCAACAACGTGGTGCGCACGGCCATTCAAGCGCTGGCCGCCGTCTGCGGGGGGACCCAGTCCCTGCACACGAACTCCTACGATGAGGCCCTGTCGCTGCCGACCGAGCAATCGGTCCGAACGGCGCTCCGAACCCAGCAGATCATCGCGTACGAGTCCGGCGTGGCCGACACGGTCGATCCCCTCGGCGGATCCTACTTCGTGGAAGCCCTGACGGACGAAATCGAGCGGCGTGCGCTCGAGTACATCGAAAAAATCGATCAGCTCGGCGGAGCGGTCAAGGCAATCGAGGGCGGATTTCAGCAGCGCGAGATCCAGCAAGCCGCATATGCCTGGCAGCAGGCCGTCGAGCGCAAAGAACAAATCGTCGTCGGGGTGAACGAGTTCCAAGTCGAGGAGGACGAACAGCCCGAACTACTGCGCATCGACCCGGAGGTCGAAAGGCGCCAGATCGAGCGGCTTTCCAAGCTCAAGGCAAAGCGCGACAACGCGGCGGTCGAGCGGGCTCTCGCCCGGGTCCGCGACGTGGCGCGTGGGAGCGACAACCTGATGCCACCGATCATCGAGGCGGTGCGCGTATATGCCACGCTCGGCGAGATTTCCGACGCAATGCGCGACGTGTTCGGCCAGTTCGAGCCACCAGTCTTCTTATAGGGAGGCCACAAGGAGCGCATGGTCGCCAAGAAAGCCTTCTTGACGAAAGGAGTCGGACGCCACCGCGAGCGCCTTGCAGCCTTCGAGCTCGCGCTACGCAGCGCCGGCATCGCGCAGTTCAACTTGGTCACGGTATCGAGCATCTTTCCGCCCAACTGCCGGATCGTATCGCGAGCCGAAGGCTTGCGACTGCTGACGCCCGGGCAAATCGTGTATACGGTTCTGAGCCGCGCCGAGAGCAACGAGCCGCACCGCCATATCGCGGCTTCGGTCGGCGTGGCCATCCCGCGCGACCGTTCCATGTACGGCTACCTCAGCGAGCACCACGCCTTCGGGCAGACCGACGAGCAAGCGGGCGAATACGCCGAAGATCTCGCGGCGCAGATGCTCGCCACGATCCTCAACGTTCCGTTCGACCCGGACAAGAGCTACGACGAACGGCGCGACTACTGGCGCCTGAGCGGACAGATCGTCAAGACCATGAACATTTCCCAATCGGCTCGCTGCAGCAAGGACGGCAAGTGGACTTCCGTCGTTGCTGCGTGCGTGCTGATCGACGACTAGGTGAACGCCCGACGCTCCGGCGCCTCCCTGCGCGAGCGGCTCGTAGCCGAGCTCGAACGCGGGCGCCGCCTCCACCACCAGATTGACCGTCTGGCTTCGGCTCTCCGTACCGATCGCAAGAGCATCGACGCGCTCGTCGACGAACTCGTTGCCGCGGGGACCGTGGTTCGCACGCGCAAGGGGAAAATCGCTCTCGCCTCGCGGCTGGGATACGTCACGGGGACCCTGCGCGTCACTCGCCGCGGGAAGGCAATCGTGATCCCCGATTCTGCGGACGTGCCGGTTGCGATCAGCCGGGGCGCCACCGCCGGCGCCATGGACGGCGACCGCGTCCTGGTGGAAGCGTCTCCCTACACGCGGCGCGGCTTGCGAACCGGCGCAGTCCGGAAAGTACTCGAGCGGCGTACTCAGCGGCTCGTTGGAACGCTTGTCCGGGGCCGGCGCGGCGCCGTGGTGTTCGTGCCGCGCAGCTCGAGCGCACGATACGTTGCTGCCGTCGACAATCCCGAACGCGCCTCTGGGGAGGATCGCCTCGTCGAGGCCCGAATCGTCGAGTACCCGACCGCCGCTCGCGGCCCTACCGTCCACATCGAACGGGAACTCGGCCAGGCGGGGACGCTCGCCGGAGAGATCGTAGCAGTGGCGAGCGCGCTCGGCATTCCCCGCTCCTTTTCGTCCGCCGCCGAGCGCGAAGCATCCCGGTTTGGCGAGCCGCAGCCGACCCCAGATCGCCTCGACCTCCGTCGCCGCCTGCTGATGACCATCGATCCGGCCGACGCCAAGGACTTCGACGATGCGATCGGTATCGAGCGCCGCAGACATGGGTATCGCGCAACCGTAGCGATAGCAGACGTATCGCACTACGTGCGGCCGGGAACCGCCCTCGACGAGGAAGCGTTCGACCGCGGCACCTCGGTCTACTTCCCGGGGGACGTCTCGCCCATGCTGCCCGAGGCCCTGTCTGCGCACCTGGCAAGCCTCGAGCCGGGCACCGACCGCTATGCCGTCGTTGTCCTACTCGATATTGACTCTTCGGGCGTGGTGCGAGGGCAGCGGTTCAGCCGAGCGCTCGTGCGCAGCAAACGGCGCCTGACATATGAAGAAGCCCAGGAACTGCTCGAGGCCTCCAAGCCCCCACGCGGCCAAGAGAAGATTGCAAGTGCGCTTCGCGCTTTGGCCGAGCTAGCTGGATTGCTCTACCGGCGCCGAGTGGCCCGAGGAGCAATCGACCTGGAAATCCCCGAACTTGAGGTGCACGTCGGTGCCGACGGCAAACCAGAAGCGATTCGCCGGCGGCCGCGTTTGGCCACCCATCGGATCGTAGAAGAGTTGATGCTTGCCGCCAACGAGGCGGTCGCCGCGGCCCTGACGGCCGCCAGCGTACCGCTGATCTACCGGATTCACGAACGGCCGGACGAAGAGGCGGTTGCCACGCTCGCGGCTCGGCTATCCCTGCTCGGATTGCGGCTGGAACCCGGAGCGGGTGGAGTGGAGCCGCGGGCCTTCCAGCAGGTAGTGGACAAGGTACGCGGAAAGCCGCTCGAACGGCTCGTCCACACGATGTGCCTGCGGGCCATGAAACAAGCGCGCTACAGCGCGTTCCAAGCCGAACATTTCGGTTTGGCCAGTTCCTGCTACACTCACTTCACGTCGCCGATCCGCCGCTATCCAGATCTCGTCGTCCACCGGCAACTCTGCCGCTGGCTCGAGGGCAAGGACACGCGCCGCACGAGTCCTGAACAGCTCGAACCTGTGGCCGCGCACTGTTCGGAGCGCGAGCGCCGCGCTATGGAAGCCGAACGCGAGGCCGCTCGGGCGGCCGCAGTTATCTACGCCCAAGAGCACGTCGGTTCCGTTTTTCGCGCGACGGTCGTGGGCGTCGAGCGCCGGGGCTACTGGGTGGAACTCGACGATCTGGGAGTTGAGGGATTTGTGCCGGTTGGTCGCCTGAGCGAGTATTTCGACTACGTCGAAGAGCGCATGGAGCTGCACGCCCGCCGCTCCCGGCGAGTGATCCGCATTGGGACCCGCCAGAGAGTACGAATCGAAAGCGCCGATCTAGCCGAACGGCGCATTGAGCTGACACCGATCGAACGATGAAAGTGGCGATCGAAGTAGCCTTCCCCCTGTTTCCTGCGGCCCCCACCCGTCTCGGGGCCTCTGTGCGCCGCCGCGCGCGCCTTGAACGTTTGGCGCAGCACGCGGCCGGCACCCGCCGCCGGGCGACAGCCCGTGCCAGTCGGAAATCGACGAGAGCAACGTCGTCGGCGGCAGCACTCGGGATCGCAAGCGCGGCGCTAGGAGTCGCCGTGGCGCTTTCGGTCGCGTGCCCTGCGCGAGCGGCCGGCAATCCGCGCCGGACACCGGTGGTACGCGCCGTAGAAAAGACCCGCCCGGCCGTGGTCAATGTCTACACGGAGACGATCGTGGAGACACCGTTCAGGCCGCGGTTTCCGTGGACCGGCGATCCGTTTTTCGACGACTTCTTCTCGCAGTTTTTCGGGCCGGGCCTGCCTCCGGCCCGGCAAAAACGCACGTCGCTCGGTTCCGGCGTCATCGTCGACCGCAACGGCACCATCATCACCAACGAACACGTCATCGTGCGAGCCTCGAACATCCGAGTGATGATGGCCGATCGCAGCGAGTATCCAGCCAAACTGATCGGCGCCGATTCGGACTCCGACTTAGCGGTTCTAAAGATCGAAGCAGACAAACCGCTTCCGGTCGTACCGTTCGCGCGGGATGACAAGATATTGATCGGCGAAACCGTGATCGCCATCGGCAATCCGTACGGCCTCTCCCATACGGTGACCGTCGGTGTCGTCAGCGCCGTCGGCCGCACCATCCAGGCGGGCGACATCGTCTACCACGATTTCATCCAGACCGATGCCTCGATTAATCCCGGCAACTCGGGCGGGCCGCTGATCAACGTCCTGGGCGAACTGATCGGTATCAATACGGCAATCTACCGCGAAGGCGAAGGAATCGGCTTCGCCATTCCCGTCTACCGCGTTCGCAACATTGTCGAGCAGATTCTCCAAGGTGGCGTCAAGCCGCCGTGGGTTGGCATTGCTGTCCAGGACCTGACGCCAGACCTCGCCTTTCACTTCGGCGTCGAACCCGGCTCCGGGGTGGTCGTCTCGAGTGTCGAAGAAGGGAGTCCGGCCGACCGCGCGGGGATCAAGCCCGGGCAGATCATCGTCCGCGTAGAGGACGAGAAAGTCCCCACCACGACGGCGTTCGCGCGCCACCTGCGGGGCCTGGCCGCTGGTGACCGGCTGCGCCTGACCCTCCTTAGCGACGGCAAACAGCGGCGGGTCGTACTCGAGCTCGTCGCGCTGCCCAACGAAGTGATCGACCGCTTCGCATGGAAGGCCCTGGGCGTGCGGGTCGCCGACGCTCCCGGCCAAAGCGGCGTCATCGTTCGCGAGGTGCGGCGCGGGGGGCCGGCGGCCGAAATCGGAATGCGACCGGGGGACGCCATCACCGGACTAGGCGGGCGTCCGATCGCCAACCGCGACGAGTTTCGGCGGCGGCTGGCCACGTTTCGAAACAGCCACAACGTTCTCTTGTCGGTGGTTCGCGGGCGGCGCCTCTACCGGGTCACGGTACCGCTCGCTCGCTGATCCATCACCCCTTTGCCAGCTCTGCCATGACCCAGGAGGCGGATTCGGCTACCAGTTCGCGCGCAGCTTCGCGCAGTGGCTTGTCGCGTTGCTCGAGTTTGGCGACGAGATTGCTCATCAGGGCGAAATATCGTTCGAGGTCGTCGACCTCGACTTCGCGCAAGCGCTCGTCCATCAGGGAAACGAAATGCCCGTGCATGCGCGAGATTTCTTCTAGCAAGCGGGATTTGCGTTCGTCGGTTCCAGTCATCGCC
>CAYZHO010000038.1:5314-13912 GCA_964478045.1 uncultured Myxococcales bacterium
CGCCCACCTCACTCGACAGGAACTCGCGCCGCTCCTTGCTCGTCCTCGACCGCCGGCGGCACCGGGTTGCCGGCGCGCGGCCAGCCCGCCAAGTGTCAGGGCCCCGCGCTTTCGACGAGCCGCTCGAGCCGCTCGCGGTCGAGATCCTCAAGGCTCGCAATGACCAAGTCGGCTTCGAGCTCGGCCGCCGGGTGGCTGTTGGTCACCGCCACGGTGACCATCCCAGCTCGCCGCGCCGCCTCGAGTCCAGCGTGAGTATCCTCGATCACCACGCAGCGCTGCGGCATTAGGCCCGGGCGCTTCTCGCCCAGCTTCTCGGCTACCCGGCGGTACGTCTCGGGATCCGGCTTGCCACGTTCGACGTCATCGGCGCAAACGATTGCGTCGAAGAGTCCGGCGAGCCCGGCCACGCGAAGAACCAACTCGACTTCGGCCCGCAAGGCACCCGAGCCGATGCCCGTCGGAACCGGCGCGGGAGGCCGGCGTAAGTCTTCCAGGAGGTCGCGGACGCCCGGGAAGATTCGCACTCGCTCGCGCACGAGCTCTCGGAACACCCGCGCCTTTTCGGCCATCAGCCGGCCGAGTTCTTCGTCACCGACCGAACGACCCCGGTCGCGAAGGATGGCCCGGAAACCATCCCTGTCGTCGTATCCCACATAGCGGGCAAAATACTCCGCTTCGTCCAGCTCAATGCCATGCGCGGCCAAGGCGTGCTGGAACCCGGCGAGGTGCAGCCGCTCGTCGTCGGCGATCACGCCGTCAAAGTCGAATATTACACCGTCGAGCACCGTCCGGGTCTCTCAGCCCGGCGGCCATTTCATCGCCCGGCCGCCGAGCACGTGGAAGTGCAGGTGAAAGACCGTCTGGCCCCCGTCCCGGTTGCAGTTGGCAACGATTCGGAAACCGCCGTCCGCCACACCCTCTCGTCGCGCGATCTCGCACGCAACGCGCAAGGCGCGTCCGGCGAGAGCGTCGTCTGCTTCGCCTAGGTCGAGAACCGTTTCGATGTGACGGTGCGGGATTACCAGCACGTGCAGGGGCGCCATCGGGTTGATGTCGCGGATGGCAAACAGCTCGCCGTCGTCGAAGACCTTCTCGGCCGCTAGCTCGCCCCGCCCGATCTTACAAAACAGGCAGTCTTCCATGATCTGCCGTCATTGCCACGAGCGCGAGGCGCGCGCAACAGAATCGCTGCGTTTTGAAGGCCGCCTACTCGATCGTACAGGTACTGCTGCACCCGTCGCCGGAAACCGTGTTGCCGTCGTCGCACTGCTCGCCGGTATCGACTACCCCGTCCCCGCAGCGCGGCGGAGAGCAGTCGGTCCGGCACGCGTCCGGAAGCGTGTCGCTGTTCCCGCCGACGCACGTTCCGGTGTTGACGCACGCGGCTCCTCCGCAATCCACGACCGCGGTGAGCTCCGTGCAGGGAGTAGTAAAGTCGTTCCCGCACACTCCACGACAATCGTTGTCGCTGGTACACGCCACACCGTCATCGAGTCCGCCGAGGCAAGTTCCGCGCCCGTCGTCACAGACCTCGGGAGGCGTCACGATGCCGTTGCCGCACCCCGTCGGGGTGCAGTTGCTGTCGCACCCGTCCCCGTCGAGCACGTTCCCGTCGTCGCACTCTTCGCCGCCGAGGCCGTTGGTGTCGGTATTGGGATCGACCGTCCCGTCACCGCAGGTCGGCAGCTTGCAGTTGTTCCTGCACGTGTCGGGGCGCACATCGCTGTTGCCGGCCATGCAACCGAGGGCAGGTATGCAGACGCCACCCTCGCCGCAGTCGGCATCGACAAAGCACGGATCGTTCAGCTTGGGGAGGACGCACGTACGGTCGGCGTTGCACTTGAGGCCAGGAGGACAATCAGAATCGTTCACGCACGGATCGCCCAAACCCGCGGCGGCCGTGCAAGCGCCCGGACAGTCGTCGTCGGTGAGACACGCGCCGCGGTTGTTTGCGCCTCCCGAGCATTTTCCGCCGCAGCCAAGCGACTGGCGGCAAAGGCCCGAGGCCGCCGGCCCGCAGTCGCTGTTCGTGACACACCTGCGGCCGACGTTCCCGACTTCGCACACGCCGGCACAGTCGTCGTCCGAGATGCAAGGGTCGAACTCGTTGAATCCGCCGATGCAGGTTCCCACGCCCAGGTCACATTCCTCGCCCTGGTCGGGGCACACGACCCCATTGTTGCACAGCACGCTGGGGGTGCAGTTGCTATCGCAAGCGTCGCAATCGATTTGATTGCCGTCGTCACAGGCTTCGCCCAGTGCGGGCTGAAGAATTCCGTCCCCGCATCCCTCCAGCACGCAGAGGGTGTCGCAACCGTCCTGATCGACGAAATTCCCGTCGTCGCAGGTTTCGTACGGGCCGCAGGCCGCCCCGTTCCCGCAACGCTGGAGCGTGCAGTCCCGATCGCAGCCTGAGGCGTCGCAGCTCGTCCGATTTCCGTCGTCACACTCCTCTCCCGGCTCGCGTATTCCGTTTCCGCAATACGGGTAACCCGGAAAGGCAGTCGTAACGACACGCGAACTCTCCGAAATTACGGCATCGAGAATAACGTGAAAGAGGTCTTCGGGGGTGAAGGACGTTCCGCCAAACGCACCCGAAATCGTGTAATCGGAGATCTTCGGATTCTCGAGGAAACCGGCGGCTTCCAGATCGATCGCGCAAGACTTGAGAATCGCTTCCCGCAACCCTACCAACTGTTGGAGCAGATTCTGATCGACCCGGTGGTAGCCCGTGGGAACCACCTTGCCCGGATAAGCTACCGTCGCGAGGCAATTGTAGGCGTAGCCCTTGTCGTTCTTTTTGAAACAGTCCGAACGGTTGCGAATTCGGCCTACCAGGACCCGCTGTAGCTTCCGCGCTAACACAGTGCGGCATTCGAGCTCGTCCGGCGGGAGCACCCCAATACTCGGATCAAGACGGTAATGATACGCTGAAAGCTCATTGGCGGCACTGCGTCCGAGCTCGGTAGCGCATGTCATGACCGCCATCCAGTTCGTCGGCTCGGGCGGCGAACAGAGCCCATCCATACCAATCGTCGCTGGCGTGCGCGTCGGACTGTCGCATTTGCCGGCGATCCGAAGATTTCGGCGCAAGGCCCGCTCGGCAACCTTGTTTAACCTCGCATCGATGTTTGGCGTCCCGGTTCCGGCCCCACCAAGTTCCACGGGGTCTTCGAGACAGTTGACGTCCGCCTTGATCGTGCCGACTGCCTGCTGCTCCGCGCAGTCGGCACGAACCCGCATAACCTGGGCGGCAGCACGGGCGATTGCCTTCGTGATACGATACTTGCAGCGGATGTCGCGCCGGCTGAGCTCGGCGCGGCCAGCACCGGGCACGATCAATAGGAAGCCCAGCAGTGCAACGCCAAGGCCTATAGAAAGTCGAAGAAAGCGATGGGATTGCATCCGAAAGCTACCCCGCCTAACGGTTTCCCGAGCCCAACCCTAGGGCAGCGGTAAACGACCGAACCACGCCAGGAGATCCTTCCTGATTGGCACGCTAACACGCAGCTGAGGGGTTAGCCATACCCAAAGCGGCACATTGGCAAACGACACCCACGCTTGCCCACTAGGACCTTGGTCGTACCCCAACTGAGAGATTCCGCACTGCCTCTGCCGGCAGTGCGCTTGGGCCGCACCACGGGCCTTGTTGACGCTCAGTTTCCGCCCCATCTTAGGGAATACGGAGCGGTATCGGCAGTTCTCGACGAGTCAAAACACCTCAACGCGCCGGGTTGCTCATGATGATTGCGAGCATGACACCAAAGCGGCTACTCGCCGCGTCTCTGCTAGCCGCCTTTGGCACTTTTGCCGGAGCCCTCCCGACGGCCTACGGAGCCACTCCTTTTCGCCTCGACTGTAACCCTTCTGCGGATACTGCCGGATGGGCCGTCGATGCGGGCCGGGATTTCGACGGGGACGGGGTAGCGGACGTGGCGTTTTCCGCTCCGTGCGCCCGGCGGCGGGGACGCCGGCACGTGGGAACGGTGCGCGTCGTTTCGGGGGCCGGGGGGAAAACGCTGTTCAAGAAGCGAGGCCGGCAGGAACTCGAATACTTTGGAGCCGCGGTCGCTCTGGTCGGTGACATGGACGGAGACGGGCGCGCGGAACTCGTCGTGGGCGCGCCGGGGCACGACGGTCCGGCGGGACCCGATTCCGGGATGATCCGGGTGTTTCGCTACGGCGCCTCCCGGGCCATACGCCGACGCCGTGGCCGGCAGCCTCACGGGGAATTCGGAGCGTCCATCGCTGGAATCGGCGATGTAAACAGGGACGGGACCGAGGACATCCTCGTAGGTGCGCCGGGCGAAAGGTCAGCCAGCACCAGCAAGCGCACTGGACGCGCTTACGTCCTCTCGGGTCGCCGCGGGCTGCGCATCTTGGGCTCAGTGGAGGGTACGAGGCGGGATCAGCGCTTTGGTACCTTAGTCCGGGCAGCCGGGGATATCGACGGAGATGGCTTCACGGACATTCTCGTCAGCTCGGAAAAGACCCCGGTTGGAAGCATCCCAAAGGCGGGATACGTAGAGATCCTCTCCGGCACTCCACCGTTCGATCGGATCCGCTGGCGGAGTGGGACCAAAAACGAGCGGCTCGGCGCTTCAGGGGACGCCATCGGAGATATTGACGGCGATCTCGTAGAGGACGTTCTTTTGGGCGTGCCGGGAGGAACCGTGGAAGGCGTAAGCGGCGCTGGGTACGTCCTAGCCGACACCGCCGCCGCGTCGGTGGTCTTCCGCGATCCCTTCGGACCTCAGCCCGGAGCGCGATTTGGCCAAGCCGTTGCGAACGCCGGGGACGTGGACGGAGATGGTTTCGCCGACGTGATCATCGGAGCCCCGTATGCCGATCCCCAGCCTTCATCGGTCCTTGACGCCGGCAGCGTGCTCTTGCTTTCGGGCTTCTCCCAGCGCCTCCTCTGGGCGGCGCCCGGCCCAATGACAGGAGCCCGAACGGGGTGGGCGGTCTCCGGCGGTATCGATTACGACGCTGACGGGGTAACAGACCTTGTGGTCGGTAGCCCTGGTGCCACGGCACGCGGCCGCCGCGGCGCCGGCACTGTAACAGTGCACTCCGGCACAGACGGGCGAGTACTCAAAACTTTCTCAGGAATTGGCGGGCTCAGTACGCGGCTTTACGCAGCCGGACACACGAAGCGAGGAACTGTCATCCGGTCCTTCGCGCGCGGCACTGTAAGACTACGCCACGAAACGAAAGCACTAGCGGGCAAAGGTCCTCGAGCACTTTCAATGGCGATCCTGAACGACGTTCCGAGCCCCAAGCCGGGACAAATGCTGCTGGCGATAGCGGGGGGAAGCGGAGGACGAAGCCCAACCATCGAGGTATACCGGCTTCGCTCCCGCAGTGAGTCGAAGCTGCTAAGCGTCGAACCAACGTTTGCAAGCGGCTACCGCGGCGGTGTCAACGTCGCCGCCGGAGACCTAGATGGCGACGACGAGAGCGAGCTCATAGCCGTCCAGGCGGACGCAACATCGGCGGGCAGCTTGGGGCGGGTCGACGTTCTCGTGTTCGAACGCACCCCGGAGGACCGGACCCACCCCTTTGGAGGCTATGCCCAAACCCTTGCGTTTTCTGCCTTCCAAGTTGGTGACGTTACGACCGGCGGCATTCCAATCGAGGCGGACGGTGGCAGGGCGGCAGTAGGCGACGTCCTTCCGGGGCGCACTGCGGAGATCGTCGTCGTACCGGCTACCGGCGCTCCGGTGGTACGGGTGTTCTCAGCCGGCGGCGTTCTGCTTGCCGAGTGGCTCGCGTACGATCCGAGCGAAGCGGAGGGTCTGAACGTAGCGGTCGCCGACATCGACGGAGACGGAGAAACTGACATCATCACTGTTCCCGCTCAGGGCCAACCAGTGGTAAGGGCGTTCCACGGCGATGGCACGCCGGTCGTCCTAGCCGCTACGAAACAACCCGTTTCCTTTGTCGCGTTTCCTGCAACGACGAGCGGTGCCACCGTAACGGCTGCCGACGTCGATTACGACGCGATCCCCGAAATCATCACGGCCCCGGCAGGCACCACCGCGAACGCCGTCATTCGCGCTTTCGAGGCCGACGGTACTGCAGTGCGCGGATTCACGTCGTATCAGCCATTTGCTGATGCCACCTCGGTTGGGCTAGCCTTGGCTGCCACCGATCGCTTCGTGAACAAATAGAGCGATCGAGGCCGGGGAGGCGTTGCCCCGGCCTTTCCGAGGAACGGATGAGTTGGCTCCGCTTACTCCGCATTGCGTCGGCCACGCTAGCTTGCCTCACTCTTATCTTCGGGCCCGCCGAGGGAAGTGCCCAACTCGTGGGAGCGAGGTGTGCCCAGCCGCTCACCGCTGGAAGCGTTCCGACGGCTCGGGACTGTCTTGCAATCTTGCTGGCCGCGGTAGGCGCCTACGAATGTAAGCCCGCGTGCGCCTGCGAGCCCGCTGCTCGGGGCCGCATTACGAGCACGGACGCGCTTGTGTGCCTTCGGGCAGCTACCAGACAGGAGGCCGATCTCCGCTGCCTTGGGAGCATCCCTGTGGTAACAACGACATCCACGACGAGCACCACGTCGACAACGCTGCCGGGGGCAGTGAGCGTCATCGAGGTAACATCGGCGGCGCAAGCAGGCCCCGGAACGCTGCGTGCGGCTATCGAACAAGCAAACGCGTCTGCGGGACCAACGACGATCGTGTCGCGGTTGCCCCCCGGAACGGTCGTCCAAATCACCGAACAACTGCCTGCGTTGAAGGCGCCCGGCGCTCGGCTACAGGCGAACGGCCTTGTTCTGCAGGGCGGCTCATGCGTGCGGCCCGACGGACGCGCGGGGTGCGACGGTCTCCTTGTCACGGGCCCGCACATTCGCGTCGAGACCCTGTTCGTGTCTGGCTTTACACTCGACGGAATCGAAGTCAGGGGGCCCTCCGCCCGAGGGGTGGTGATCGTGTCTTGCCACTGTTCGAACAACGGGGACGACGGACTCGGAATCGCCGCCGGCGCCGGACCAGTCTTAGTTCTTGGCTCAGTATTCGAGAACAACGGCTTTAGGACAAAGGGCAAGGGAGTGCTCGTCTTCCAGGGGGCCCGTGCCACGCTACGGGGAAACGTTATTCGCGGGAACCGCGACGGCGTTACCGCGGCCGATGGCGCGATCGCCTACCTCGTCGACAACGAGGTCTCGGACAACGCCGACAAGGGAGTTGGGGTCCGGTCTGCGGTATTGCTGGGTAACGGCAACCGGGTTCGAACGAACGGAACGCTCGCCGGGCCGAATGCGGACGGCCTTCGCGTAACGCTCGGGGGAGTAGTCAGGTTGTCGAACACCGAAATTAGCGGAAACGGAGACAGCGGCGTGGTTGCCCTTGACGACTCGAGCGTGTTGCTGGCTGGGGGTAGCGTCGTAAGCAACGCGGGCGCCGGCGTAGTCGCCCGCGATCTAGCTAGGGTGGAGCTCCTGTCCGTCGATGTGCGGGACAACGCGCGGTCGCTCGAGAGCGTTCCGCCCGCTTCGATCGCGAGGACCTGCTTGGGTCCCTAGCAACGGTTCTTTGCCAGGGTCACAAGGGACACATCAGCGCCACCGATTGGCCAACCGCTTGACTCAGGACCATTAGCGCATCGGTGGCCGTTGTCGCCAAATCCGAATCGACGTCGCACTCGCACAGCGGGCAGGTCGTGAGACCAACCGCCCCCTGCAAAATCATCAGAGCGTCCGTCGTAGTTGGCACGGAACCGTTCGCAAAGCGGCTAGCGGGGGCTCCGCACGCGCAGTCCGCATACGCGAAGATTTCGTGGCTGCCGTCCGGGTTTTGGCCCACAAGATCACAATCGCTGACGAGAAAAGTGACGCGGCCGGCAGCGTCCATTGCTGCCGCTACG
The DNA here is from genome assembly GCA_964478045.1 of uncultured Myxococcales bacterium. Taxonomy (GTDB): domain Bacteria; phylum Desulfobacterota; class Binatia; order UBA1149; family SPBQ01; genus CAZQYE01. Next base: position 13,187 of record CAYZHO010000038.1, read on the forward strand.
CTGTCGCAGGTGGCTCCTGTGGTAACTTGCGTGAGGCTATTTCCGTCGGTCTGGAACACTTCGAAGCCACCGTCCGAATTCATGCCGAAAGGGTCGCACGAACTGACGTAGGCTACCGCGGCACCGCCAGCAGCCGTCGCAGGGTTGCCAGACTCGCACGTCCCACTTGGATCGTCCGTCAGTTGCTCGACGGATCCGCTCGCAGTGCGCCGGAAGATTTCCGGACTTCCGTCCCCGTTAGCGCCCGTGAAGTCGCAAGTGCTTTCGAAGACTATTCCATCGTCACCGGCGAGCCGAGGTTCGATGTTCTCGCAAGAGTCGTCGTGGGACGACGTCAGTTGAATCACGTCTTTTCGCTTGTCGACCCGGAACAGTTCGACGATATGGTCCGGATTCTCGCCGGCTAGGTCACAGTCGCTATCGAACACCACATACCGCGCGTCACTCGTTATCTGCGGGTCGAAGCTACCACAGGCACTGGCGGTGGTGTCGTCAGTGAGCTGGAGGACGCTCCCGTCGAATCGCACGCGAAAGATTTCCCAGCTCCGGTCGGAATTCAGCCCGACCGGATCGCAGTCACTCGCATACGCGACGAACGTCCCTTGACCGTCTACCGACGGCGTCATGCTCGAGCAGAAGGTACCGTTCGTCAATTGAACGATGCCACCGCCCGAAGCGGCAAAGATCTCGACACTCCGGTCGCCGTTTGATCCAACCAGGTCGCAA
>CAYZHO010000038.1:13922-16071 GCA_964478045.1 uncultured Myxococcales bacterium
TCGAACACGAGCACATTGCCGTCGGCCGACACCACTGGATTCATGTTCGAACAGCCGGTGCTGTTCGTTTGCTGGCGCACCGTGCCGTCGAGACCTAGCGTAAAGATTTCGCGGTTACCGTCGGCGTTGTCGCCGACCAAATCACAGGTACTTTCAAAGACGACGGTACCGCCGTCGGCGCTAGCGTGGAGAGCAAAAATCGAGCAAAAATCGTTGGTGTGGCTCGTCAGTTGAACCAGCCGAGCAGCGCTGGCGGTGCCGATTGCGCCGGGTACCGTTGTTGCGAGCAGAGCGCCCGCGACGAAGCCGTAAAGCCGAGCGTACCAGCAAGAACGCTGGCGGAATCCGCTGCGGGCGACGCGCGCGCCTCCGGCCCGACAGTTCCTCGTTCGCCGCTTCCGCAACCTGGTTCTCATGGCCGTACAAACCGGTCAGTCGCTGCGACCGCAATCGCGCTACGCGTGGGACCCAACGGCCGAATACGTTTCCAATGCGGCACGAGTGTCCCGTCTGTCTCGTAAGCGAGCACTAGCCCTCGGCGCCCGCCCCCTGCAGCAACGATAAGCTCCGCGCGACCGTCGAGATCGACGTCCGCGAGTGCCAAGCGTGCGCCGGAGGAAAACTCCGGTTCGGACAGCATGAAATCCACGGGCGCCGTTGCCCCAGGCATTACGAACGCCGACCCGGTCGCCGTGAAGGCCTTTACCTCCGGCAGCCCCGAAACCGGGAGGGTAACCACCTCCTTCGTGCCATTCCCATCCAAGTCGCCGGTTGCGAGCGTCACACCGCTGTTGTCACCCGGAAAGTACACCACCCACTCTGCCATCATGGTTCCGGCGGCGTCGAAGGCCCTCACCACCGGAACTCCCCCGTTGGGAGCTACCAGGACCAATGGCGTACCGTCGTCCGCACGCCCGACCGCAACGTTCGCTCCCGTAGCCGCAATGAGTCTCCCCGCGGCGGTGTCATCCGGGAGGAAAGCGGAAAACGCTGTTTGTTCCACCCACCGCAGCAGGCCGCTCAAGGGATCGATGTCAAAACGGGAAAAGATCTTGACGGCAATCGTACCATCCGTTGATTCGGCCTGAGCAGTGACGATGTCGTCGGCCCCGTCGCCCGTCACGTCGCCCGCTGCGATTGCCACCCCACCGTCGTAGGTGCCGCCCATGCCGCGGAAGCGCGAAACCAAACGCTCGCGCCGGCCGGCGGTCACAATGAACACACGGTCGTCTCCCCCTTTGCCCGCCGTCACCGCAACTTTCAGATGGCCAGGCAACGGGTCTGTTTCCTCGTCGAGTACCGTCAACGAAAACGTTCCCGACCGAATCGATCGGAGGCGCCGCAGCCCCTTTCGCAGCCGCCTACCCCGGAAGTCAAGCGAGGTTAAACGCGCGCGTCCTCCAGCACCCCACCCAACTGCGAAGATGCGTGTTTCGAGACCTCGCCTACCCGCCAGGCGCATGATCTCGTGGCCGTCCTTTCCAGATACCACTCGCACGCTGCCGGCTCCCCGGCGGCCTTTTGGCGCGTCACCGGGAGCGCCAACCAAAAGGTCCGATATCCCATCCCCGTCGTAATCCACGGTGGCTCGTAACGTCTGGCCGAGCCGTTGGCGAGGAAGGGTGCCCGAGAGCCGCCAAAGCACCGATCCATTGCGCCCCGAGAACGCAACTACGTTTCCTGCTACCGCGAACCCGTTTCCCGTGGCTACCGGCGCTCCGGCCACTACATCGATCCTTCCATCCCCGTTCGCATCGTCGATAGTGGCCACGGCCGTTCCCAAGGCGGCACCGATTTCTGGCGTCGGGTCCTGAAACGTGCGCAGCAGGCTGCCCGCCCAGGAAAACAGCTTAACGGCGCCCGCCTTGTTCTTGCCTGCCACGTCCGTGCCCGGCGCGCCCGCAACGAATCCGGTAGAACCAGCAGGGGCCACGGACCGGCCGAGTTTACTCTCCGGCTGGCCGTACACTGCGGTGATCGCGCTGGCCAAGTTGGTACCGGAGAGAAGTTTTACCCCTCCATAGTTAAAATCCGTGTCGCCTGTCACCAAGGGATATTCGCCCGCCCGCAACAACCCGACGGTAGCGCGCCCAGGCAACACGGGGACGGTCAACCCACGCCACCATTCCGTCAAGCCCGCTGCAAACCC
>CAYZHO010000039.1:0-15913 GCA_964478045.1 uncultured Myxococcales bacterium
CTTAGCCGGCCAATCCCTAAGAAAATCAGGCAGTTAGAAATTGTACTTATCCCCGTCAATAGGGCGATGCGGGTGATCGTCACAGGAGCGGCAAGCGGGATCGGGCGCTGCTTTGCCGAGACGCTGGCGGGCCGCGGCGACCGGCTCGGCTTGATCGACGTGGCCGCTGGGCCGCTCGAGTCCGTTCGGAAAGCTCTGGATGCGGTTACCACGGTTCAGGCGCGGGTGGCCGACGTGGCCGACGGCCGGCAAGTTTCCCAGGCGGTCGATGAGTTGGCGGGGGAGCTCGGCGGCCTGGACTGGGCGATCCACTGCGCTGCCATTCTCGGGCCTGGCAGGTTCGCCGACCAGCGCCCCGGGGACTTCGAGCGCGTCATTCGGGTCAATCTCCTCGGCACGGCCAACGTGGCCCGAGCGGTCTTTCCGCATCTTCGCGTGAGCGGAGGAGCACTGGCTTGCTTGGCATCGACGGCGGCCGTCCATGGCTGGCCGCGAATGAGCGCCTACTCTGCTTCGAAGTTCGGTGTTTCGGGACTGTGCGACGCGCTTCGAGCCGAGTTCGCGCGAGCAGGGGTCGGCGTTACGGCGGTCTATCCACTGCTGATCGACACGCCCTTGCTCGCCGGGAAAAACCAGGCGCCGATTCTGGCGCGAGGCAAGGCCATTGCTCCTGCCGCCGTGGTGCGCAAGACGATCAAAGCTCTCGAGCGCCGGCGGGCGCGCGTATACGTACCAGCGCGGGTTTGGGTCATCGCGGCCGCGCACGCTTTGTTTCCTAGTCTCCTGGATGCCTATGGCCGCCGCTACGGCCTGACCCCCGACGACTGAATCCGAGAGAGCGTTTTGAGCTCGGCCCCCGGCGGGCTACCATGACGGCGACGGCGGTGGCCGGGGCGTCGTCATCTCTCGAGCCTGGGGAGACGAGCGATGCCCGAACCAAGACTGACTCGGCGCCGCTTTCTCGAAGCCAGCGCGGCCGCGTTGGCACTCACGCTCGTGCGCCTGGCACCGGGGGAGACGGCCGCCGCGCCGGCAACCCGCGCTGCGCGCACTTACCGTAGCTTTGCCGATGTATACCGGCAGCAGTGGACTTGGGACCGCGTCGTGCGCGGCACGCACTACGCCAACTGCGGCTACCAGCGCTGTGCCTGGAACGTCTACGTCAAGGACGGGCTGGTCTGGCGCGAGGAACAGGCGGGTACTTACCCGCAGACCAACTCCGACGTTGCCGACTTCAACCCCCGCGGTTGTCAAAAGGGCGCCTGCTGGAGCCATCGCATGTACGATCCGAGCCGGCTCCGCGTTCCGTTGAAACGAGCGGGCAAGCGAGGGGAGGGAAAATGGAAACGCGTGAGCTGGGAGGAGGCCCTCACCGATATTGCTCAGACGATCGTTCGCGTCCTAGGTGACGAAGCAGCCGGCCCCGGTGCTGTCTATTGGGATCTCGGCTCAGCATCTAGTAACGGCTGCCACAGCCTCGGACTGACGCGCACCGCCTACTTGCTCGACACGCCGATCTTCGAGAATACCGCCGAGATGGGCGACCACATGCCGGGCGTGGCGGCTACGGCCGGCAAGATCGTCTTTACCGGGTCCTTGGACGACTTGTTCTACAGCGATCTGATCCTGATCTGGGGAGGCAACCCGAACTACACGCACATCCCGAACGCGCATTTCATCTACGAGGCGCGCTACAACGGCGCCTACATTGTGGCGGTTGCCCCCGACTACAGTCCCTCAGTCATTCATGCCGACGAGTGGGTTCCGCTCAACCCGGGGAGCGACGCCGCGCTCGCCCTTTCGATCGCCCAGGTGATCGTTGAAGAGCGACTCTACGACGAGGCCTTTTTGGCCGAGCAGACGGACATGCCGCTGCTCGTTCGCCGCGATAACGGGCGCCTCCTCCGGCGTGCCGACTTCGCTGGGGGCGGGGCAGACGACGTGTTCTTCTTCTTCGACCGTGCTAGCGGCCGCATTGTGGAAGCGCCGCGCCGAACACTAGCACTCGAGGGCCGGCGCCCGGCGCTCGAAGGCCATTACGAAGTGGCAACGGCCGACGGCACGGTCCGAGTCGAGCCGGTCTTCGAGCTGCTGCGGGCCCACCTCAAGGCGTACCGCCCCGAACGTACCGCGCCCATTTCCGGCGTTCCGCCGGGCAGGGTGCGGGCGCTGGCTCGGCGAATCGCCCGGGCCCGCGCGTGCACGAACATCTGCCAGACCAACTTCTCGAAGTACTACCACGGCCTCGAGATGGAGCGCGCCTTGCTACTGGTATTCGCGCTGGCGGGCCACTTCGGGAAGCACGGGGCCGGCTACTCGGCCATTCCTATGCTGTCGGTTTCCGGCGCCGAGCCGCTGAGCATCGCCAGCGGCAAGCTGCCGCCGAAGATGGCCGTTGGGCTGCTTGCTCTGTCGATGGCGCCCGAGGCAGCGCGCCTTAAACTAGCGGGCTACTCCGACGAAATGATCGTATACGAGGCCGCCCGGCGCGATTATGCACGCGGGAATTTGGTTACGACCGCTTTGTTCCACTGGCGCCACGGCGGACTGCGCGAGCGCTACGGTAGCGCTCGCCGGTGGGACGAGTCGTTGCCGAGAGAGTTCGACGCCTACCTCGCCGATGCCGTCGAACGTGGATGGCAGTTCGTTCCAGAGCGGCCGCCCCGCGTTCTTTTCAGCGTGGGGGGCAACATGTTGCGGCGCGTGCGCGGCTACGACCGCATGATCGAGGAGTTGCTCGAGCGGCTCGATTTGCTCGTCACTTTCGACATCCGCATGAGCAACACGGCACTCTACAGCGATTACGTCCTACCGGCCGCAGGCTGGTACGAAAAAGACGATATCGCATGGTCCTCGGCTCTGGTCCCGTTCAGTCACGCGACGGTCGAAGCGGTTCCGCCGCTCGGCGAGTCGAAGAGCGATTGGGCGTTCCACTGCCTGCTGCTGGAAAAGATCCAACAGGTGGCGCGCGCGCAAGGCGTTACAAAGTACCGAGACCGGAGCGGTCAAGTGCGCCGGCTCGACACTTGTTACGACGAGTTTACGTTTGGCGGGCGCCTGCGACCGGAGGCGCCCGGCGAGGTACTCGATACGATTCTCTCGGTTTCGACGAACATTGGGTCGGCTACCTGGAAGGATCTGCAGACCGACGGGTTCAAACGCTTCACGGGCGTTAGCCATGGAGCCGTGTACATCGGCAACGCGACCGACATTCGTCCCGGCGAGACGGTCGTGGCCAATGCCTGGCACGTCCAAAAGAAGATCCCGTGGCCGACCCTGACGAGGCGACTCCAGTTCTACATCGACCATCCCCTGTTCGCCGAACTCGGTGAAGTTCTTCCGGTCCACAAGAACAACCCGCCAATTGGAGGGGACTACCCCTTGCAAATGACCAGCGGTCACAATCGCTGGTCGATCCATGCTGCCTGGCGAGACCACTGCCTTCTGTTGCGCCTGCAGCGTGGCGAGCCGGTCGTTTACGTGGCGAGCGAGGACGCGCGCCGGCGCGGAATCCGGGATGGAGACCGCGTGCGCTTGCGCAACGACCTGGGCGAGTGCGTGCTGGTGGCCAAAGTCTCACCCTGCGTCAGGCCGGGCCAGGTGATCGTCTACCATGCGTGGGAACCGTACCAGTTCGAGAGGCACCGCTCGATCCAACGACTGCTCGCAAGTCCGATCAACCCCATCCAGTTGGCCGGCGGCTATTTCCACCTGCAGCCGATGGTGATGTCCAACGCACCTGGCGGCAACGACCGCGGCACGCGGGTGGAACTCGAGCGGGTGCCCCGCTAGCGGGAGCGCGGCGGGCGCAGGCGCCAGTAACCGGCGGCCACGCTCCCGAGGACCGAGTGGAAGGTCGCCGAAATCGCTGCCGGCAAAGCCGTAAGCGGGTCGGTGAAATGGCGGCGAGCCAAGACGGCACCGAGACCCGAGTTCTGCATGCCGACCTCGATCGACACCGTGCGGCGCACCAGTTCGTGGTAGCCGAGGATGCGCGCGAACACGTAGCCCAAGGCGAAGCCCCCCAGATGCAGCGCGAAGACGGCCGCGGTCAGGCGCAGTCCGGAGCTGCGGAAGGCCTCGGCGCTCTGCCCGATGATGCTCGCGCAGATCAAGGCAATGGCGACCACGGAAACGAGCGGCGAAACGGGCAGAACGAAGCGGACCAACCGGGGAGTGAGGTGGTGGAGTGCGATTCCGGCTACGACCGGCAAGAGCACAACCTGCACGGTGGAGCGAAACAGCCCCCACGCGTCCACCGGCACCAAGGTTCCGGCCAAGACTTTCGTGAGCACCGGTGTCATCACAATGGCTGCCAGGGTCGAGAACATCGTCATCAGAACCGAGAGGGCGACGTTGGCGCGCGCCAAGTAAGTGACCACGTTCGATGCGGTTCCACCCGGGCAGCACGAAACCAGAATCACGCCTACTGCCAGTGGCACGGGCAAGGCGAAGGCATGGGCCAATGTCCAGCCGAGCAGTGGCATGATGAGGTACTGAGCGCACAGCCCGGTTGCCACTGCCCGGGGCATGCGAGCCGCCCGCCGGAAGTCGTCCAGGCTCAGCGTGATGCCCATCCCGAGCATGATCACCGCCAGGCCCCAGACGATCAGCGGACCGCGAAACCAGGTTACCGCTTCGGGACGCACCAGCGCGACGATCGCACCGGCCAGCACCCAGAGCGGAAACGCGTTGGTGAGCAAATCCAAGATCCTCGTCATCACCGCCTCGCTCCCACCGGAACCCTTTCGTTAAGCGGCTGCGTTCTACCGGCGCAAGCGCAGGGATAGCGGGCATCGCCAGCGCGTTCCCGATACACTCCGTGCCATGGCGGGAACCGTACGTGCGGAGAAGGAAGGACCGATCGGCTGGCTCGTATTCGATCACCCCGAGCGCCGTAACGCGATTTCAGCCCGAATGTGGGAAGAAATCCCCGAGGCTATCGAACGACTGGCGGAGGACGAGGAGATCCGGGTGATCGTCCTTCGGGGTGCAGGCGAGAAAGCGTTCGTCTCGGGTGCCGACGTTTCCGAGTTTTCCGGTGATCCCCTGGGGCCTGGAGCCGATCAGTACGCCGGCCGGGCGGTGGCGGCGCTTGAGGCGATCGCTGGGGTGGACAAGCCGGTAATGGCCATGATTCACGGGTTCTGCTTCGGCGGCGGCGTGGCGCTCGCCGTTCGTGCCGACTTGCGCTATGCGGCCGACGACGCTCGCTTTTGCATTCCCGCGGCTCGCCTCGGGGTTGGTTATCACTGGGCCATGCTCGAGCCGCTGATCGCGGCGGTCGGCGAGTCGATGGCGAAGGAGATCCTGTTTACCGCTAGGCGTTACGACGCCGGCGAAGCGCTACGCATGGGTCTCGTAAACGCGGTCTTTCCCAAGGCGGAGCTCGAGCGGTCCGTGCGCATGCTCGCCGGCGAGATCGCCGACAACGCTCCCCTTACCGTTCGAACCGTAAAGCGGGTGGCGCGCGAGCTAGCCCGGCCTCCTGCCGAACGCTCCTACGAAGCGATCGAAGCCTCACTGCGCGCGTGCTTCGAAAGCGAGGACTACCGGGAAGGGGTCGCGGCTTTCCTCGAAAAGCGCAGGCCGAGGTTTCGGGGCCGTTGAGGCTGGGGTGGCTCGATTCTTCTGCCACGGTAGGAGGCTGGTAATCCGATGGGCCGAAATAAACGGCGCGCAACGCGAGCCACTCGACAAAAAGGAACAGCGTCGGCTGCCGGGAGGCGGCTGCTAGCCGAAGCGGCGCTCGTGCTCGTCGCTGCCTCTTGGCCCGGGCAAGTCGCAACCGCCCCGCTGCCGCCCGCGGCGGCCGCGCAACTGCGCGAGGAAGGCGCGCGGGCGCCAGCCCCGGACTTGCTCGAAAGGCGAGAACAATCCATGCCCGCTCCTGGCGCGGGGCCAAAGACCGCAGCGCTCTCGTGGTCCGGGCAAGGGTGCACGGCAGCTCAGTGTCACAGCGGGATCGAGCCGATTCGCGATCCGGACTCCGAGATGTTCAAGCGGATCATCGAGATCGGGCGGGCCGCGGGTGATCCCGATGGCTGTGTAGCCTGTCATGGCGGCGATCCGCGAGCCGAGGACGTTGCTAGCGCTCACCGCGGAGCGCCGGCGCGGCTGGCGCGCGAGGGGGGGCCCGACGCGTTCTTTCCCGATCCGGCTTCTCCTTGGGTCAACGAGCGCACGTGCGGGCGATGTCACGCGGAACTAGTGGCGGCCCAGTGGCGGAGTCTGATGATGACCGAGGCGGGAAAGATCCAGGGAACCGCCTGGGCTTTCGGCTCCCTCGAGGGCTACGATCACCGCTGGGCGAACTACGCGGTCGCCTCACTGGCCGAAAGGATCGGAACGCCCGCGTACCGCGCCTACATGGCCGCAAAGGCGGGCGCTCATCCCAACGTTTTCGTCAGCAGCCACGAACCGCTGCCCGATGCACCTGCCGGGCTAGGCCTACGGCAGTTGGCCGAGGAGCCCGGGCGGGCTGCGTTTACCTACATCCGCAATCAGTGCCAGCGCTGTCACCTCGGAGTTCGGGGCCGGCAGGCCCGCGGCGACTACCGCGGCATGGGCTGCGGAGCCTGTCACGTCCCCTACGGCAACGAAGGCCTGTACGAGGGAGGCGACCGGGCGATCCCGCCTGATGAACCCGGGCATCTGCTCGTGCACCGCATTCAAGCGACTCGGGAGGCGACGGTTGAGCGGCCGGCCGCCGCCGGCGCTCCGGCCGTGCGATGGTCCGGCATTCCAGTCGAGACATGCACGACCTGCCACAACCGCGGAAAGCGAATTGGCGTCTCGTACCAGGGCCTGATGGAGGCTGCCTGGGACACTCCCTATACCGAGGGAGGCGGCGGGCAGCTTCCGCTTCACACGAAGCACTACATCGCCCTCAGTCGGGACGTGCACTACCAGAAGGGCATGCTCTGCCAGGACTGCCACACCTCGGGCGACGTGCACGGGGACGGCGGGCTGGCCGGAGCCAATCTGGCAGCGGTCGAGATCGAATGCAGCGACTGTCACGGAACGCCGGCGCGCTATCCCTGGGAGCTGCCGCTCGGGTGGGGCGACGAGGACGCTCCGGGTGCGGCCAGCGGGCCGCCCCGGGGCGTGGCTCGCGAGCTCCCGGCGCACCTGGAGCGTGGCACCCTCTACCCGCAGGCGGACGGGTACCTCCTTACCGCCCGCGGCAACCCGATGCCCGAGGTGGTGCGCGTGGGCGACCGGGTTCTTGTGCATACGGCCGGAGGCCGGGACCTGTGGCTCGATCCCCTGAGGCGCAAAGCCGATCGGGGCGAGCTTTCACCGGCAGCCGAAGCCGCGATGGTGACCACCCCCCGGCACCTCGAGACCATGGAGTGCTATGCGTGCCACGCGACTTGGGCTCCGCAGTGTTACGGGTGCCACGTCAAGATCGACTACAGCGGCGGTGCCCGTTCCTTCGACTGGGTCAGCGCGGGCCGCCGCCACGGCACGCCGGCCGGCCGCACAGCGCGCGGCGAGAACGGCTTCGACACCACAATTCCGGGCCGGGTAGTGGAAAAGCGCTCGTACTTGCGCTGGGAGGATCCTCCGCTTGGGCTCAACGGAGAAGGGCGCGTGTCGCCGCTGATGCCGGGGTGCCAGGTTTCGGTGACGGTGGTCGGCCCCGGCGGGCGGGAGCTCGTGCGCAACAAGATCTTTCGCACCCAGCCCGGCAGCGAAGGCGCCGGCCCGGAGGGCCAGCTCGGTAGCGATATGAGCCCGGTGTTTCCTCATACGGTCGGCAAGGCGCGAGCATGCGAGTCGTGCCACGCTTCGTCGAAGGCGCTCGGCTACGGCATCGGCGAAGACCTCGGCGTGGTCCAACCGTGGAACGCGCCCAAGGTCGTGGACCTCGAAACCGCCGCCGGCGCGCCGATCCCGCGCAGCGCGCGCGTGCAAATCGAACCGATCCCTGGCCTCGAGCGGGACTGGTCCGCCGTGGTCACGCGCGACGGGCGCCAGTTACAAACCGTTGGCAGCCACTTCCTCGGTTCGGGGCCGTTGCCTCAAGCCGTGCGCGAGCGGATGGATCGCCGCAACGTATGTGCTGCTTGCCACGAGGTCGTTCCCGGCGGCAATCTCGCTACCAGTTTGCTCCATCACGTCGCCGCCGCCGCGGGCAAAACCCCGGAAGCACGCGGCGCCCACATGTCCCTCGTTCGGCGCATCGTGCTGACGGCTGCAATCACTGAAGTGGCCGGCGGCTTTTTTGCAGCCCTACTGGCAGGCGGCGCTGCACTGGTTTGGCTGCGCCGGCGCACCTGAAGCCCGAGTGGGCAGGCGCGCGAACAAGCGAGCGAGCGCGAAGGCGAGCGATGAGTTTTTTCCTCGCATGCTGCGACCGCCCGCAGCGGGTCGCACGCGCTGCAGGCCGCGGCGGGCGCTAGGGCGCGTGGCTGGCGTTCGCACCCGGGCGAAAAAACAGCCGCTCTGCGACGGCGGTGGTCGTGGCGGCGACTTCCTCGAATGGCCTGCCGGTCAACTCTGCAAGGAAGCGGGCGATCAGGGCCACGTGGGCGGGTTCGTTGCGCCTGCCGCGGTGCGGCTCCGGCGCGAGGTAAGGAGCGTCCGTCTCAACCATGATCCGTTCGAGCGGAAGGCGCCGTACCACCTCGCGCAAAGCGGTGGCTTTCTTGAACGTGATGATTCCGGTCAGCGATATGCACAGGCCGAGGTCGAGATAGCGGCGGGCCGTTTCGTAGTCTCCGGTGAAGCAGTGGACAACACCTGCGATCGGCGGCTGCCGCTCGGCCCGCAGAACGTCGAGCAGCTCGGCTTCGGCATTGCGGCAATGAAGGACGACGGGAAGCCGGTAGCGCTCGGCGAGCGCAAGCTGGCGTGCCAGGACAGCGCGCTGGGCAGCGCGCGGGGAGTTCTCGTAGTAGAAGTCGAGGCCGGTCTCGCCGACGGCGACCACCTCGGGTTTGGCCAGTAGCTTTTCGATTCGAGCCTCGACCGCGTCGTCGTAGCCTGCCGCGTCGTGCGGGTGGATCCCGGCCGTGGCGCGGATCGCCGGGTCGGCTGCTGCTAGCGCCGCCGACTTCTCGCTGTGCTCGATCGGCCCGCCCCCGCCTACGGCCACGATCCGAGTTACACCGGCTCGGCGGGCCCGCTCCACTACAGCCGGGCGGTCGGAGTCGAACGCTTCGTCGGCCAAATGGCAGTGCGTGTCGACAAGCATGGGGAGCCAGCTTCCAAGGGCTAAAGCGTCTCGTTCACGCTTGCTGGCCTACGTCGATGCGCGGAAACAGGGGCTGCGGGGCAGCGACCTCGTGGCCGGGCTCGAACGTGGTACCCCACGCGGGTGCGGGATCGCCCAGCCGCTCGCTTTGGACCCCCAGCATGGCCGTCATGCGCGCAGCGGTCTCTGGCAAGAATGGTCCAACCAGGCGCGCAGCGTGGCGAAGAGCGTCGCACAACACGTGCAGGATCGCCCCGACCCGGGGCCGCTCGCTTTCTTGCTTGGCCAGTTTGAAAGGCGCCGTCTCAACGATGTACTTATCGCACTCGCCGAGAGCCGCCCATATGCGTTCGAGCGCCAGGTGGATCGACAGGGACTCCATGTGGCGCTTCATGTCGCTTTCGGCGTCGAAGAAGGTTTGACGGAGCCGTTCGTCCTCGCTCGCCATGCGGCCGGCGAGCGGCTGGATTCGGCCGCCGAAGTAGCGGTGCTGCATCGACAGCACTCGGCTGACCAGGTTTCCGAGTCCGTTGGACAGGTCCGCGTTGTAGCGGGTGATGAACGCGTCCTCCGTAAAGCCGGCGTCCATTCCGAATACCATTTCGCGCAGCAGGAAGTACCGGAAAGCATCCATGCCGAAGCGCTCTTTCATCTCGAGCGGGCGGATTACGTTACCGAGCGTCTTCGACATCTTGCTCTCGCCCATTACCCAATAACCGTGGACGTTGAGGTGCTCGTAGAGCGGATAGCCGGCCGCCATCAGCATCGTGGGCCAAAACACCGCATGCGGCTTGAGGATGTCTTTAGCAATGAAGTGGTTCGCGTGGCGCCACAAGCGCTGCGCGCGGCCGGCGGCTGCATGCTCGAGGCCGCTCAGGTAGTTGATCAAGGCGTCGAACCACACATAGGTGACGTAGTTACGGTCGAACGGTAGCTCGATTCCCCACGAGAGCCGGCTCTTCGGCCGTGAAATGCAAAGGTCTTCGAGCGGCTCGCGCAACATCGCGAGCACCTCGTTGCGGTAGCCAGCCGGCCGGATGAAGTCTTCGTGGCGTTCGATGTGCTCGCGCAGCCGATCTTGATAGCGGCTCATGCGAAAGAAGTAGTTTTCCTCGCGGATCCACTCCGGCTCGGTCTGGTGGTCCGGGCACTTGCCGCCGACCAGCTCGCGATCGGTGTAGAAACGCTCACAGCCCGTGCAGTACTTGCCCCCGTATTCCCCGAAGTAAATGTCCCCGGCTTCGTAGACCTTGCGGAGAATCTGTTGGACAAAGCGAACGTGGTAATCGTCGGTCGTGCGAATGAAGTGGTCGTAAGTGATGCCGCAGGCGTCCCACGTCGAGCGGAAAATGGCGCTGATCCGGTCGGCGTATTCCTTCGGTGAGGTACCGTGCGCGGCGGCGGCCGCTGCGATCTTGTTGCCGTGCTCGTCCGTCCCGGTCATGAAGAACACTTCGCGCCCGAGGGAGCGGTGGTAACGAGCCAGCGTATCGACCAGTACCGTGGTGTAGGTGTGCCCGAGGTGGGGTTCCGCATTGACGTAATAGAGAGGAGTAGTCAGGTAGATCGTGTCGCTCATCGTTTGAGTCCAAGCAGCATGTCGCGGACGGCCAAGCGCGCGTTCGCGCGGCGCTCGACAGCTTCGATCGTAGCGTGGATCGACTCCGCGCGAGCCAGCAGCGAGCGGTAGTCGGCTCGTCCGGCGCCGTCCAACCTAGCTTCGAGTGTATCGGATTCGGCGCCCGGCCGATACCCGAGCGCCGCTTCGACTTTACGCATCTCCCAGTACCAGAGGGTTTCAAGCACCGGGGCGAGTTGGTCTTTGAGGCCTACGAGGCGTTCGACGACTTCTTCGAGATGCTCTGGCTCGACCCCGCCTTCGAGCTCCTCGAGGAGTTCGCTTGCCACTTCGATGTGCTCCGGCGTCAGGGCGAGCGCGCGCGCCGCGCTGCCGCCGGCGAGACGTGCGGCGCGGCGCGCTTGTTGGGGGGCTCGGCCATGGCGCCGCAAGATGGCTGCAACGGTTTCCTCGCCGAGCGGGCCGACGCGCACCGTTTGGTATCGCGACCGAATCGTCGGCAGCAGCTTGCCGGGGTTTGCCGTCACGAGAACGATCGTGGCCCAACCGGGCGGTTCCTCGAGAACTTTGAGCATCGCGCTCTGTGCTTCGAACGAAAGTAGTTCCGCATCGCGGATAATTGCGACGCGAGGGCCCGGGCGCACCGTTTTCAGTGCAAGGGCCGGCACCAACGGCGGGTGCTGGGGAGGCTCCTCCTTGGGCCGGGGTGTGATTTGCGCGATGCGGATTTCGTGGCGTCCCGGTTCGCGTTCGACAACGATGAGATCTGGGTGGACACCGCGGGCGATTTGGCGGCAGTCGCGGCACTGGCCGCACGCGGCAGCGGCCTCGCACTTGAGGCGCGCCGCCCACCACAGGGCCGTGTGGAACTTACCGACTCCGGCCGGTCCGGCGAACACGAGAGCGTGGGGAAGGCGCGCATGCGCTTGGCCGGCCAGCCGTTCGAGCAAGGCGAGCGCGTGCTCGTGACCGAGCGGCCTTACGATCGCGCTGTTCCCTGGCGGCGCTTGCGCGCCGGCTGCCTCCAACGCGAGCCGCGCGCTCGTCGTTGCGGTCGCGTCCTTGGGCGAGCCTCTACCTTGGGCGCCACCAGATTCGGGCTGGCTGCCATTTAATCCTCGTTGCGGTTCGCGCGGGGAGTTTCGATGCCGGCGCATGCGTTTCAAGTACTTGCCCGTTTGCTGAGGTGCGCTTCGACCACTGCCACGATTGCCCCGTGTACTTCCTCGATCGTTGCGTTGCCCTCGATGCGGACCACACGGCTTGGCTGGGCGCGGTGGATCGCCGCGAATCCCTCTCGCACCCGGCGATGGAAGTCGAGCGCTTCCCGTTCGAAGCGGTCGCCCGGCCCGCCGCTCCCGCGAATAGCCCGGGCTAGGCCGGCTTCGACCTCGCAATCGATCCACAACGTCAGCTCAGGCACAAGGCCGCCGGAGGCCCAATGGTTCAGCCTTTCGACCCACTCGAGCGGATGCCCGCGGCCGTAGCCCTGGTAAGCGGTGGTGGAGTCACAGTAACGGTCACACAGCACGATGGCGCCGCGCGCGAGCGCGGGCCGCAATACCGTCTCCACGTGCTGAGCGCGGTCGGCCAGAAACAGGAGAAGCTCGGCCCGCCGGTCGAGCTCGCACTCGGGATCGGCGAGGATCTCACGGATCCGTGCCGCAGTCGGCGTGCCTCCTGGCTCGCGGGTCAGCACGACCTCCGCGCCGGTCCGCGCGCGCAGATGTTCGGCCAACAGCCTCGCCTGCGTGGTCTTGCCGCAGCCCTCGATTCCTTCGAGCGTGATGAACGAGCCGGCCACTTGGGCGGAGTGTGTTCGGCCGCGGCTGCAAGCGCAAGCAGATCGCGTCGGGAGCCATGGCTCGGGCTAGCCGGCGCCGGGCGCTGCCGCACGTGGCAGTCGCCACGAGCAAGCAGCGGCCGGCGGGCGCGGTCTGCATGCCGACCTCTACTCTGCCGTTGGCCAGTGCCTCGAGGGCAGCGAGGCCGGCCGCATTGGGCCAAAGCTCTAGCGCTCCGAGCGCGAGGTATCGCGCGCACAGAACATCGTGCCGGCTGGCGGCAAGCCGCGCCGCCAGCCGGGCCGCCTGGAAGGCAATGAAGGAGGCGGCGGCAAGGGCCCCGGTGGCCAGGACCGCAGCGAGCAGTGCGGCGCCGCACTCCGGTGCGATGCGCCCCGCCGTGCTGCTCACGGCGGCAGTGCCACCACGAGCGGCCCTCCCGCTACCGGAAGCTGCGCGAGGACCGGACGGCTACCCGCCCAGTAGTAGGTAATCGCGCTTCCTTGCGCAGGTGCGAGAGCGACGAACTGCTGGCCGATGCCATGGATCAGCCGGAGCGGTTTTCCGCCGAGCTTGAAGGTGACCGTCTCGGTGCTGCGGGAGTCGAACCTTCCGTCTGCGTTGTCATCGATCCGAAAAACCAACTCTTGAGGGAAGGCAAGAACCCGCGAGGGACCGGCCGCGGCCCGCGCCACGGCATCGTCGGCGAGCTGCTCGACGCGCGCGGTGGCGATCGCGGCGCTGGCCGCGCCGCACAGGGTAGCCGCAGTGCGCAGCCCGAAGGCGATCGTGGACAGCAATCCGGCCACCACCAGTGCGTCGATCGACAAGGAAACGAGCGATTCGAGCAACGTCACTGCGGTTGCGCCTCGGAGCACGTGCCCGTGCGGCGTGCGGCTGTGACTAGGCGGACCGGCGGCCCGGGGCCTTGCCGTTCGCTCCCCACAGTTGCCTCGATGCCCAACAGGAGCGATCCGTCGCGGGCGCGGCCAAGCAGCGACCGCTCGACCGAGCAAGAAAAACCGCGCGGGCACGGCGGCAGAGGACCGCAGGGCAGAGCTCGCTGGGCTTCGAGCAAGTTACGAGCGGCGGTAAGAGCGCGCTCGATGCGCTCGGCCTGGCCGGCCGCAGAGCTCGCACGCGATAGGGCCGTGAGCGCTGTCCGGGTGGCAGCCAATGCCAGGAGCATTCCCATTAGACTGAAGAGCATTCGCACGGTTCTTGTTCGCTTCCTAGTGCAGGCGCACGCCACTGCGCTGGTTGAGTATCACGACGGGGGATCGCCCGCCCTTGCGCCGCTGGGCGGCAACCCTCCAAGAGGCGTTGTCCGAAAGCCCTGAGGGATAGAACACCGCGTGCCCGCTGCGGGTAGCGGCCAGCACGCGAACCCCTGCCGGTAGCAGGACCGAGTGCTCTGCCCCGGCCGTGGCCAGGCGAATCCGGCCAGCGCCGGGGCCGGCCTCGACGGCCGCCGGTTGCTGGGTGCGGTAGGCCGCGAGCCAGGCTTCCTCGAGAGTTGCGGCGAGCAACCGCGCCCCCGCTTGCTCGGCGAGACTTCGGTCGAGCGCTGCCGCAATACGGACCGCGGTCCCTGTGGCCACTCCGACCAGAGCGAGCGCCAAGAGTAGCTCGACCAGTGAAAATCCCGCGCTCGGTGCTTTCACGGGCCAAAGGTACGCCGGCCGAGCGGGCGCGCCTAGACCAGAGGTGTGTTAAATCCGTGCTACCTGCCCTTCCACTGCGGTTTGCGTTTTTCAGCAAAGGCGCGCGGCCCTTCCAGGAAGTCCTCAGACGCAAACATCTCTCGCAGGGCCGGGAAGTCCATCTTCATCGCTTCTGCGAGGGGGCGATCGAGTCCGCCGAGAGCTGCCTGCTTGGTGGCCCGGACCGACAGCGGCGCGCACTCGCAGATCTCAGCGGCCCACGCTAGCGCCCGCTCGAGAACTGCCTCGTCCTCGGCGATCTCTTGGACGAGGCCGATCCGGTAGGCCTCGGCGGCGTCGATCTGCCGCCCGGTCAGCAGCAGGGCCATTGCGTTCTTCAGGCCGACCTGGCGGGGAAGGCGGTGCATGCCGCCGGCCAAAGCGGCTAGCCCCACGCGGGGCTCGGGCAGGCCGAAGCGCGCGCGCCGGGCCGCGATGATGATGTCGCACGCCAAGGCGATCTCGAATCCCCCTCCCAAAGCGATGCCGTTGACGGCGGCGATGATCGGCTTGTTGCAGTCAAAGCGCGAGGTCAGTCCCCCGAAGCCACTCGGCGGCCACGACATGTCGCCTCCGGCGGCCTGGTACTTGAGGTCGTTGCCCGCCGAAAAAGCGCGGTCGCCGGCTCCGGTTACGATGGCGACCCAGAGGTTCGGGTCGGCGACGAACTCATCGAAGGCTTCGGCCATCTCACGACTTGCGGGCGGGTGGATGGCGTTCATGACCTCTGGCCGGTTGATCGTGAGCACCATGATCCGATCTCGCGTCTCTACTCGAATGAAATCGTAGTGGTCTTTCATGGTTCGTTCTCCTCGAACTCTTTGATGTGCGGTGCGGCCCCGCCTACCTATCGCCTCGGCCCGATTGTCGCTATAGTCGAACGAGGAGGCCCATGCGAGGGCGCCTGGTGGGCGATGCTAAAAGGAACCTTCGGAGGTGACCAATGCCGAGTGCCGTCGTTGCCTTGATCGTGTTCGTACTGTGGACGATCCTGCTGCTGCTGGCCATCGCGGTCGCGCGGATCGGGAAAGTGATGCGGGGACAGGCGCGCGCGACGGACTTTCCGGGAGGGGTGCCGCACGGAACCGAGGCATACTGGCGGCTCAACCGAGCGCACGCTAACTGCGTGGAGAACCTGCCGTTGTTCGCGGCGCTGGTCTTGTCAGCGGCTGCCACGGGATACTCCAATCCGACCTTCGATCAACTGGCGTGGGCGGTGGCGCTCGCGCGCATTCCGCAATCCCTCGTTCACATCTCCTCGGGCTCGGAGGTGGCGATCAACGCGCGGTTTGCCTTCTTTGCGGTCCAAGTTTTCAGCATGAGCGCCATGGCCATCATGCTGTTGCAGGCCTAAGCGCCATCTTCTGCATCGCTCTGCTGCGCCGGCGCGAGCGCGCGTAGTGGGGCATGAAAGCGCGGTGATCAAGTACATCGGCTCCAAGCGGTCTCTGGTACCCGTCCTCGTTGCGTGTGTGGATGCACTGCCCAGGATCCGCACAGTGATCGACCTGTTTTCGGGAACCTCGCGCGTGGGCCACGCGCTCAAGGCAGCCGGCTACCGCGTTCTGGCCAACGATCACAACGCATATGCCGCCACCTTAGCCCGCTGCTATGTGGAAGCCGATGCCGAGCGGGTACTGCCGGA
>CAYZHO010000040.1:0-615 GCA_964478045.1 uncultured Myxococcales bacterium
CAACCAAGGGATCGAACCCCGAGCCGGTGAGCTGGGCCGAGCGCTACAAACCGGCAGCCTCGATGCGCACCCAGGTCGGCCTGGCGGCCGTCCTTTGGTGCGCCGTCGGTGCAGTGCTGGCCGGGCTCGGTTCGCTGTGGACGCTGCGCGCTGCCCACGGGCTGGCGGCCGCAGGCGCGTTCGCGCTCGCGCTTGTCGTGGGCTGGGCCAAAGGAAGGTTCGTGCTGTCGCGCACGGCCGGGCGAACGGTCGCGCGGATCGAAAAGCGAGGCGATGGCCGCTGCATCGGAGGGTTCCTCTCGTGGGGGAGTTGGCTGCTGGTGCTGGTCATGATCCTGCTCGGCCGGTTCCTCCGGCACAGCGGCATGCCCGGCTTTGTGCTCGGCCCGATTTACGTGGCGATCGGGGTTGCCTTGCTCAGCGGCAGCGCGACGTTCTGGCAGGCGCGCAGCCGCTTGCTCGAGGAGTAACGCTCAGGAGGCAAGCGTGGGACGATCGGGTTCTCGAACTCCCTGGGTGCTGGCTACGGTCGTCCTGTTCGTTTTGGTGGCGGCAGCGGGTGCTTGGATCGGCCGCCTCGAGTGGCAAAACCGCTTCTTGCGCGCGGAACTGAAA
>CAYZHO010000040.1:625-15519 GCA_964478045.1 uncultured Myxococcales bacterium
AAGCTAAGGTGGCGGCGCTCGAAGCGCAGGCCGAGCAGAGGAAGGCGCCGAGCGGCCGCGTTCTCGAGGACTGGCAGCGAGAGGCAATGATCGCCCGGCTGCGGCAAGAGAGCGGTCCTACTAAGGACGTTTGGTTCGTGCGGGTGGCCAACGACCCGGAAGCGGCAGCCTTCGAGCGCTCGTTGCGCTCGGCGTTCGAGGAGGCCGGCTGGCGGGTGCGTGCATCCAAAGTGGCGGGTTTTCCCCTGCGCGCCGGGGTTTTCTTCTTGGCGGCCGACGAGACTCCGCCTTCTTACGTGGATACCGCGCTCGGGGCGCTCACGGACGCCGGCATCGAAGTCTCTTCAGGACGCGGATACCGCGCCTTCTATGAACAGAGAAAGCGTGAGAACCCAAACTGGCGCGGCATCGATTTCGCTCCCGACCAGGACTACGTGATAGCGATCGGACCTGCGCCGAAACCGGAAGCGGACGAGCAGTGACCGGACCGCCGTGGTGCCGACCGGCAGGCGCGAACGAACCTCGCTAAGCCAGTAGCTGGCGCAGGATCTGCTCGCACTCGGGCTCGCTCATGTAGCGGGGAACCGGGTAGTTCATGTGGGCTTCGGCCACCGCCTGCCGGGCGAGCTCTGGAATGTCTTGCTCTTTGAGTGCGTCGAGTACGGGCGGGATTCCTACGTCGGCCATCAGCTTGCGAACTGCCTCGATGAACCGAGTGGCCTTTTCTTCGGCGCCAGCTCCTTCGAGTCCGATGGCTTCGGCCAATCGGGCCATCCGCTCAGCCGCCGCGCTGCGCGAGTACCCGAGCACGTGGGGCAAGACGATGGCGTTCGCTAGGCCATGGGGAGTGCGGTAGGCGGCTCCCAGGGCGTGCGCGATCGCGTGAACATAGCCGACGCCGGTACGGGTAAACGCGAGACCGCCGTAGTAGGAAGCCAGGGCCATCGCCCTGCGCGCTGCCAGGTCGTCTCCCTGGCGGTAGGCCCGGGGAAGGTTTTCGAAAACCATGCGGACCGAGGCCAATGCGTACGCTTCGGTTTGGGGCGTGGAAGTGCTGCACAGGAACGACTCGACGGCGTGCGTGAGCGCGTCCATCCCCGTGGCGGCCGTGACGGCCGGAGGCAGTCCGACCATTAGCGACGGGTCGAGCGCGGCCATCCACGGAACGAGTTTCGGGTCGATGAAGAACTTCTTCTTGTGGGTGTCCGTCTCCGAGATGACGGCGACCACGGTGACTTCCGAACCGGTGCCGGCGGTGGTCGGAATCGCGAACAAAGGCACCGGCGGCCGGCCGATCTTGAGCAAGCCCTCGAGGGCGCGCGGCGGCTTTGCGTTGGCGGCTGCCGCGGCGACGACCTTTGCGGTGTCCATTGGCGAGCCCCCTCCCACGGCGACTACGGCGTCGCACCTCTCGGCGCGCAGCACCTCTAGCGCCGCTTCGACTTGGGCGAATGTCGGGTCCGGCTCGACCCCGTCGTAGAGGGCGTGCCGTAGGTTGCAGGCCTCGAGCGCCTTCGTGATGCGGGCGGCAATTCCGGCCTGGACTAGCCCCTGGTCGGTGACGACGAGGACCTTGTGGTAGCCCCCGCGCGCGATCGCATCGCACAAGTCCCCGACCGCGGTGGTTCCCACGAAGGTCGCGGGAGTGCGTTCTGGAATCAGCTTCAATAGAACCTTGCGAACGCCTATAGCGGCGTCGTGGAGAAGTTTCTTGGCGGGTGGCATCCGGCTTTCCTCTCTACGGCTTGCTGCTGCCGGCCGCAGCTGCCCCGGGTCGAGGTGCGGCCGTCCCGCGATCAGAGCCGGTTCGGCGCGCCAAGACAAGGCAACTTGCCGCCCCCGAGAAAGTTCAACTGCCGCGTTGTCTCAAGTGTCGCCGGTCGATATCAGACCTTTGGGAGGCGCCCGAGGCGCCTTCCGGGAGGTCGCACACATGGGGATGGTCGATATCGAAGTCGGTTTGACCGACGAAGAACGAGCGGTTCGTGACACCGCCCACCGGTTCGCTGCGGAAGTGCTCCGCCCGGTGGGGCAGCAGCTCGACAAGCTAGCCAGTCCGGAAGACGTGATCGCGGAGGGATCGCCTCTGTGGGACGTTTTTCGCCGATATCGCGAGCTGGGCCTTCACACGCTCGAGGCGGAAGTTCCGACCGAGCCCGAGGAGATGGCGCGCGCGGCCAAGCTTCGCTACCTGGTGTGGGAAGAGTTCGGTTGGGGCGATGCCGGGCTGGCCATCAGCCTCGGCGTCTACAACTTCCACCGGATGTTCGCCCAGCTGTCCGGGCGCAAGGAGTTGATCGACCGGTTTTGCGCGCCGGACAACACGGAAATCGGCTGCTGGGCGGTGACCGAGCCGGACCACGGTTCCGATACCCTTGCTTTCACCGAGCCGTTCTTCGCCGACGGTAAGCTCAAGCCGAACTGCGTAGCGCGCCGGGATGGAGACGATTTCGTGATCAGCGGGCAGAAGTCGGCGTGGGTCTCAAACGGGACGATCGCCGACGTGGCCGCCTTGTTTTGCACGCTCGAACCGGAAGGCGGGTTCGCCCGCGGGGGCATTGCGCTGGTTCCGCTCGACTCTCCGGGCGTGTCGCGGGGAAAGCCGCTCGACAAGATCGGGCAGCGGGCACTCAACCAGGGAGAGATCTACTTCGACGACGTGCGGATTCCGGCCGATTATATGGTCGTGGGCGCCGACGAGTACCGCTTCGCGGTCGAGCAGGTGCTTGCCTGGGCGAACGCCGGGATGGGGTCGATCTTCGTTGGCGTTGCGCGGGCGGCCCTCGAGCACGCGATCGCCTACGCGAAAGAACGGGTTCAGGGCGGGGTACCGATTGCCGAGCACCAGAGCGTCAAAGCGCGCCTGTTTCGGATGTTCCGCATGACCGAAGCGGCTCGCTCCCTGTCGCGGCGCGTGGCGCTCTACAACGCGGTGAACCCGCCATTGGTTCACTATTCGATTGCATCCAAGGTGTTTTCGACGGCCACTGCCTTCGAGGTTGCCAGCGACGCCGTGCAGACCTTCGGTGGAAACGGGCTGAGCCGAGAGTATCCCGTCGAGAAGCTCTTGCGCGATGCTCGGGCCTCGATGATCGAGGACGGTTGCAATGACATCCTCAGTCTGGTGGGGGCAGCCAAACTGCTCGATTTGGCCTGAGGCTCGCCCGCGATCGGGAGATCCGGGCGGCCGCAGGCCATTTGTGGTGGCCGCAAGATCGCGTCCGGCTGGCCTCCCGAGTAGGGTCGTGTACGGAAAACGCCGGGTGAGGAGGTGTACTTGAAATGGAACTGCGCAGGGCAATCGGTTCGCGAAGGTCCTTTCGGTTTTTGAGGCCATACCGGCCCGTTGAGCCCGAGAAAATCCAGCGCATGCTCGAAGCAGCGCGGCTGGCTTCCCACTGGGGCAACGTGGGTAGCTTGCGGGCGGTCGTGGTTTTTCGCGACTCGGCGCCTAAGGAAACCCTGGAGGCGATTACCGCGCCGATCGCCGGGTTCCAGTTCAAGCTGGCCCCGGTGATCATCATTTGGTTTCTCGACACGACGGCGGTCGACGAGCAGGCCGATCGGCTGCGCGAGTTGCTCGACGTGGGCGCCCTCGGCTTTGGAGAAGGCAAGAAACAGGCACTCGAGGAGCAGTTGATCCCGATCTTCGAGTCCATCCGCGAGCAGCTAAAGCAGCCGGGATTGGGCGAGGTGGACTGCGGCCAGGGCATTGCGCAGGCGACGTTGATGGCCATTGAGCAAGGACTCGGGACGTGCTGCCTAGCCTCCCCGAACCTCGATCAGATCCGCCAGGCCCTTGGCATGCCGGAGACCTGCCGGATCCTGCTGTTGCAGACGGTTGGCTATCCGGCCGAGTGTATGGAGGCCGGGGGGCAGCGCCCGCGCCAGCCGTTTGAGAAACTGTTTCACATGAACGCGTACGGAAACCCGTTCCCGCGCAACGAGGAAGTGGTCCGCGAGCTCGAACGCGACGGCATGCTCCAAGAGCCGGCGCCGCTTCCCTGGCGCGAGGCCGAGCTCGAGTACCTCAAGCGGGCGCTCGATCTCAAAGGGCACGGCTTGCTGTAACCGGCGGGGCGCGCGAAAGATCCTGCCGGGCAGGCGGGCAAGGAGAAGGCAGTTATGAAGTTCAACGCAGTCGTTGCAGGAGTCGGAATGACTCGTTTCGGCAAGCACCTCGAAACGGGTCTAAAGGCCCTCGGCGCCCAAGCGGTGCAGGACGCGCTCAAAGACGCTGGGATCGAGGCGAGCGAAATCCAGGCAGCGTACGTCGGCAACGCGGCGGCCGGCTTGATCACGGGGCAGGAGAGCATCCGGGGCGAGGTGATCTTGCGTTCGATCGGTATCGGACAGATTCCCGTCATCAACGTCGAGAACGCGTGTGCGAGCGGCTCGACGGGACTCCACCAGGCGGCGGCAATGGTCAGCGCTGGCTATTACGATGTCGTTCTGGCCCTGGGGGTGGAAAAGCTCTATCACCCGGACAAGAAGAAAACGTTCGCTGCGTTCACCGGCGCCGTCGACGTCGAGCTGCTCCAGCTCATCCTCGAGCAACTGCAGGCCAGCGCAAAAAAATCGGGGGCGACTTCGGCAGCTAGCGGCGCTGGCGAGAAGCGGTCGATGTTCATGGACATCTACGCGACGATGGCTCGCGCCCACATGGAACGCTACGGGACGACGGTCGAACAGTTTGCAGCGATTGCGGCGAAGAACTCGTTCCACGGAAGTCTCAACGAGCGCGCTCAGTTCCGCGAGGTGCTGACCGTCGAGGAAGTACTGGCTGCGCCGATGGTGGCCGAGCCGCTGACCCGCCCGATGTGCTCTCCGATCGGGGACGGGGCGGCGGCAGCGGTTATCGTCAGCGAGAAGAAAGCCCGCCAGTTGGGCATTTCAAAGCCGGTATACATTCGCTCGTGCGTGCTCCACTCCGGTTGGGACCACGGGCCGGATGAGCCGGGAACCGTCGAAGTGTGCGCGCGCGAAGCGTACGAAGAAGCCGGCGTGGGCCCTGAGGACCTCGACGTGATCGAATGCCACGACGCGTCAGCGCCGGCCGAG
The DNA here is from genome assembly GCA_964478045.1 of uncultured Myxococcales bacterium. Classification (GTDB taxonomy): domain Bacteria; phylum Desulfobacterota; class Binatia; order UBA1149; family SPBQ01; genus CAZQYE01. The sequence continues at coordinate 5,687 of CAYZHO010000040.1, forward strand.
CTGACCGCTTACGAATCGCTCGGTCTGTGCCCGAAGGGCGAGGGTGGCCGCCTAGTCGACGAGGGAGCCACGAAGCTTGGGGGCCGCATCCCCGTCAATACATCGGGAGGGCTGTTGCGCAAAGGGCACCCGGTCGGCGCCACCGGAGTGGCTCAGATCGTCGAACTCACCGAGCAGCTGCAAGGGCGCGCCGGCAAGCGGCAAGTCGAGGGGGCGCGAGTGGCACTGGCCCAGAACGGCGGGGGCAACATCGGGATCGATGCAGCGGCGATGTGCGTGACGATCCTTTCCACCTAAGGCTGGAGCGAGCAGCGCCGCCCCAGGAGGGACAGCGATGGCGGAACGCAACGAGGCACTGCTGACCGATTTGATCTTGGCCCGGGCCGAGAGCGACCCGGATCTGGACGTCCTCACGTTCGAGCGGCTGGATTCGACCGACGGCCGCGAGCCGGATGAAGTCCGCACGTACGCGCAGTTGGCCGAGAACGCCAATCGCATTGCTGCGCGCTTGATCTCCCTCGGGATGGAGCGGGGGGACACGTTTGCGCTGATGATGCGCAACCACCCCGAGTTCGTCGAAACGATGATCGCGGCTTCCCGAACCGCCTGCGTGCAGGTGCCGATCGATCCTCGAACCAAAGGCGACAAGCTCGCCTACACCCTCGACAACGCGCGCTGCCGGGGGATCGTATGTGCCGACTACTGCCTGGCCGAAGTTGCCGCCGTGCGCGATCGGTTGCCCCGCCTCGAGTGGATCATCGTGCTCGACAGCGGCGAGGAAGAGGGCGCGATGTCTTCGCGAGACGTTCCAGGAGCGATCAGCCTCAAGGAAGTTCTCGACCAGCCCGCTCCTACGGTGGACTCGCGCCTCGAGTCCGGGCGAGACCCACTGCAGATCATCTACACGTCGGGCACCACCGGGGATCCCAAAGGGGTGGTCTTCCCGAACGAACGCTTCGGGCTCTTTGCGATGCTCGGAGCCTTGCTCGGCTATACGAAGGAAGATCGTCCCTACACGGGACTTTCTCTGACCCACGGAAACGCGCAGGCAGTTACACTGGGCCCTTCCTTGCACATGGGGCTGCGCGCGGTATTCAGCCGGCGGTTCACGAAGTCACGGCTGTGGCAGATCTGCCGGCGTTTGGGGTGCACGACGTTCTCGTTGCTCGGCGGGATGGCGACGGCCATCTACGCCGAGCCCGAGCGACCCGACGATGCGGACAACCCCGTTCGCATGGTGATCAGCGCTGGCATGCCGGCGGCCATATGGGAGGCGTTCGAAAAGCGCTTCGGGGTGCAGATTTTCGAATGGTACGGAGCGATCGAAGGCGGCCTGGCTTTTAAACCCCCAGGCGTAGGCCCGATCGGGAGTTTCGGGAAGCCGGCTCCCGGCCTTGAGATGAAGATCGTCGACGAAAACGGCAACGAGTGCCCCCCGGGCGTGATCGGAGAGATCGTCTCGCGGCCGGTGGGGGGCCGGGCCGAAGTCGAATACTTCGGTAACGAGGAAGCATCGCGCAAGAAGACGGAAGGTGGCTGGCTCCACAGCGGGGACATGGGCCACCGTGACGAGGAAGGGTGGTTCTACTTCGACTACCGCAAGGGTGGCGGCATTCGGCACAACGGGGACTTCATCTTGCCGAGCTACGTGGAGAAAGTGATCGCCGAGCACCCGATGGTCACCGACGTCTTCGTTTACGGCGTTCCGGCGGCCTCGGGAGCGCCGGGCGAAAAGGACGTGGTGGCGGCGGTGGTTCCTGTAGACCGCCAGAACTTCGATCCGGAGTCGGTCTTTGCGGCCTGCCGCGAGAAACTCGAGCCCAACTTCGTCCCGAGCTACTTGCAGGTGGTCGACGAGATCCCGAAGACGGCTTCCGAAAAGCCGCAAGAGCGGTTCCTGCTTGCTGAGTTCTCCCCGGATGCCGACAACGTCTACCGCTCCGGCTGAGGCAGAAGACTAGCGTTAGGCGTGCGCGGCGCTAGCCGCGCCGGCTAGAGCCACCCCGCCGCGGCCGGGGCGGCCGCTTGGGGCCGGCCCGCCCGCGGCGGCGTTTTCTGGGTTGACCCGCCGTGTCATGATGGGGGCAGGCGTGCTGGCCGTCGAAATACCGTCATGACGTCCCGCCCCCTCAAAAACGGGCTGAAACTGCGCCTGGCAGGTGCTCGACGCATTGTTGCGCTCGCAGTTTGCGCCTGCCTACTCGCGCTTGTCGGGTGCGGGCAAGACAAGAAACCCGGCCCTCCGGCGCGAGCCGTGCACACGATTCGCATTGCCGGCGCGGCCGACGTCTATCCTGTAGTTCGGGCGCTGGCAGCACAGTTCGAAAAGGACAATCCGGGAACCCGCGTGGTGTTTGCTCCGGCCAGGGATCGCCGCCTGTGGCTGTCGCTCGGGGAGACCGACCTGGGGCTGATTGCCCGGCCGCTCCGGCCCGAGGAAAAGACATCGGAGCTTACCTACTTGCACTTGGCCCACGATGCGATCGCGTTCGCCACTCACGCGGGGACGGGCGTGCGGGGTGTGACCAGGGCTCAGCTCCGCTCGATCTATACCGGCCGCATCCGCAACTGGCGCGAACTCGGCGGCCGCGATCAGCCGATCGTGCCGGTGGACTATCGGCCCTGGTCGGTCCTGCGGGAAATCGTCGGGCGCGAAGTCTTCGGGGGCGAGCTGCGCGTGCCTTCCGGCGCGATTCAGGTCGAACGCGTCGATCAAATGCTCACAGTTTTGGCGAACACGCCAGGGGCGATCGGCTACGTGTCGCTCGGCAACGCGATCCTATCGGGGCGGCGAATCGATTTTCTGACCCTGGACGGCGTGCGGCCATCGATCGAGGAGATGCGCCGGGGCAACTATCCGCTCAGCCGGCCGTTTGGCTTTCTGCTCGGGCCTGCGCCCGAGCGCACGACGATGCGTTTCGTCCGGTTCACGTACAGCGAACAGGGACGGCGCGTGATCGAGGCGCACGGCTTTGCGCCGGTGACAATGGACCTGGTGGTCGGCGTGCCACCCGCGCGAGACTTGCTGGTGGAGCAGCAGCGCTACGGGCCGCTGATCGAGTACTTGCGCCGCAGCCTCGGCGTTCAGATCACGGTCGAGTTGCGGCTGTTGCCGAGCTACGGCGATGTTCTCGACGAGTTTCGTGCGGGACGGGTGAACGCGGCCTTCCTCGGAGCGCTCGGCCTGGTGCTGGCCCGGGCCCAGCTCGGCGTGGAGCCGGTTGCCGAGTGTGTCCGGAGCGACCAGGCCGACGACCGGGGCGTGATCGTTGTGCACCGGGCTGGCTGGAACGGGGACCTCGACGGCCTGCGCGGCCGGCGATTCGGCTTCGTGGACCGGGGAAGCGCGGCCGGGTACCTGTTCCCGCTGGTGTATTTCCGCGAGCGCGGGGTCGACGATCCAGCCCGCTTCTTCGGGCGCGTCTTCTATGCTGGAAGCCACGATCTCCTTTTCCAAGAGGTGGCGCGCGGTGGGCTCGACGGCGGGGCCGGGCGCGAGAGCGTGCTGCGGGAACTGACCGCCGAGCAACCGCGTCTGGCCAAGACCATTGCCGTAATCGCTCGTTCCGGCCCTCTTCCGGGCGAGACGTTCGTCCTTGCTCCCAACTTGAAATTTCCGTGCTTCAAGTGCCATGACCTCGTACCCTCAGAGCGGCTGAAGACCTCGCTGCGGCTGCCCCGACAGCCCAAGGATCTCAAGACGCTGTTGAGCCAGCTCCTGCTCGGCCTGCACGATAGCCCGGAAGGCGCTTCCGTGCTGGCAGCCCTTGGGGCGGAGCGGTTTGTCGAGCCCGATCCGGCAAGATGGCGCAGTGTGCTCGAACTGCTCGAGCGTGCCGGCATCAACCCAGAGCAGTACCACCCGTGATTGCAGGATGACCGTCCCGGGGACAGACAAGACACCGAATAAGCCGGAGCGCCCCAGGGCACGGCTTTCACGCCGATTGCTGGCCGGCTTCTTCGCCATTGCTGGCTTGCTCGTCGTTTCGGGCATTGCGGTCAACGTGGCGGTTACGCGGCGGAGCCTCGAGGCCAGGGCGAACACCCAGCTGGCCAACGACGAAGCCATTGTTGCCCTGCACTTTGCCGAGCTCGAGCGCCAGGTGTCGCGCTTCAGCCAACTGCTGGCCGACGCCGAGGAGCTGACGGCGCGGCTTGGCGCGCCCGTGGTCGCACGTTCGCTGACCATCTCACTGCTCGACGATCTGCGCCGCAACCGCATGGAAGCCCGCTTGCACCGGCGGCCGCCCGGACCGGGGGCGCTAGGCAACGAAGTGCTCCGTAAAGCGTTCTTCGGCATGCGCGCTACCCGCCTGAGCAGCGGCCTGGTCCAAGGCGACTGGTACGTTGCGGTTGAGAGCGCCACACCGATCGGCGGCTGGCAGAACGTCGAGGGTGCCGTCGTCGTTGCCTTCCGGATCGATTCGGCGTTCCTGCACGAAATCGGCGAGCACATCAGCTCGGACATCACGTTGTGGTTTCCCGACGGGCACTATCTCTCCACCCTGCCCGATGCGGACGTTGCCGCCTTGCGCGGGCAGTTGGGCGACTTGCCGAGCCCGGAGGCGGGCGAGCTGCCTTACGTGGTTTCCACGCGCCTCGGGGGTCGCCCGAGCCGAACTCGCATTGCACGGTTCGAGGTAGGAACCCGGCCCGAGGGGCTCCTGCTGCTGACCATGCCGCTCGAAGAGCTGCTGGCCGCCCGCCGCGCAATCCTCGGCGGTGGCATCGCAATTACCGGGGTAGTACTGGTCGTTGCCACGCTGCTTTACGTTTCCTTCGTCCGGCGCGTCACGGCGCCGCTCGAACGGCTATCTCAAGCCACGCGAGACATCGCCGCCGGCAATCTCGACCTCCAAGTCCCCGTTTCCACGCAGGACGAAGTGGGCGAGTTGGCAGCGGCTTTCAATACGATGATCGAGCGCCTGCGCGAGTCGCGCCGGGAGATCGAGGAGTGGAACCGTGAACTCGGCCGCCGGGTCGAAGAGCGAACGCGCTCGCTACGGGAGACGCAGCGCAAGCTCGAAGAAACCAACGAGCAGTTGGTCTACGCGCTGCGCCGGTTGCGCGAGACCCAAGACAGCATGGTGCAAACGGAAAAGTTGGCGGCCGTTGGCCAGTTGGCTTCCGCCATCGCGCACGAGCTGAAGAATCCGCTCGCAGGTATTCGGGGTGCGCTCGAACTCGTGCTGCCCGAAATCGACGATCCGGCCCACCGAGAGGTAGTGGAAAAGATCGTTGAAGAAGTCGACCGGATGAGCAGCACGACGAGCCGCTTGCTCGGATTCGCGCGGCCCACTGAGCCCCATCGGGAGCGAGCCAGCCTCCAGCGTTTGATCGAGAACGTTTGCTTCCTCGTGGGGCAACAGGCCAAGCGGCAGGGAATCGAGATCCGACTGGAGTTCGAGCCTCCCGACCGCGACGTTCTGCTCGATCCACAGCTGACCACACAAGCCTTCCTCAACATCGCTCTCAACGCCTTGCAGGCGATGAACAATGGGGGAACACTCACAATCCGGACTCGGTGGCAGCCCGAGCACGACCGCGTGGAGGTGCGGTTCGAGGACACGGGCGCGGGGATTCCGCCGGAGGTTCAGGAAAAGCTGTTTACGCCGTTCTTCACGACCAAGCGCCAGGGGACCGGGCTCGGGCTGTACGTGGTGAGGAGCATTGTCGAGCGGCAGGGAGGCGAAGTGACGTTCCACAGTACCCCGGGCGAGGGCACCGTCTTCATCGTGCGCTTGCCGATTTCCGGCGAGGAGTCGTGAGGCCGTGTCCGAGCAGGCAGCTCCGCTGGTTCTGATCGTCGAGGACGAGCCGCTGGTCAGGTGGTCGCTGGTCACCCGGCTGCGCAACGACGGCTATCGAGTCGAAGGGGTAGACTCGGGAGAAGAAGCGCTGACGTACTGCGACGCGCACGAGGTCGACTTGATCGTTCTCGACGTCAACTTGACCACGATGACCGGCCTGGAGGTGCTGGAGCGACTGCGCGAAAAAGGACGCGGGAATTTGCCAGCGATCGTCGTCACGGCGTTTCAAGACGAGGCGCTGGTACGCTCGTGCGACGGGCTTGGCGTCTTCGCGATCATGGACAAGCCGTTCAGCCTCGAAGACTTCTCGGCGGCGGTCGCCCGCGCGATCGACTCCCGGGCTCGCGGTTGAATCGCGGCCGGCCCTCGGGACGCCTCGTTAGACTGCGGTGGCGCTTTGCTAAGGCGTGATCGCCACCTTGATCATGCCGTCGGCGTGACGGCGGAAGACGTCGTAGGTTTCGACGATTTCGTCGAGACGCCGGTCGTGGGTGAGCAGCGGCCGCGGGTCGAGTTTGCCGCTTTCGATCAGGCCGAGCAGGTACTCGAGTCGTTCGCGGCCGGCCGGGCACAGAGTGGTAACGATCTGGCGTTGGATGAATCCGGGGTCGAGCGGCAAGCGCAGCGCTTCGAGGCCACCGTAGACGCCAACCGACGAAACCGTACCGCCTAGGCGCGTCACCCGGCAGCAGTTCTCGAAAGTTTCCTGCTTGCCCAAGGCTTCGATGGCCACGTCCACCCCGCGGGCGCCGGTCAACTTCATGATTTCCTCTACCGCACTTTCGGGCGACACGACTTCGTGGGCACCCAACCGCTTTGCCATCTCCACTCGTTCGGGAACCGATTCCACAGCGATGATCGGCTCGGCGCCGGCCATTCGGGCTGCCATGGTCGCGCACAGTCCCACCGGGCCCTGAGCGAAGATCGCGACCGCATCGCCGGGTTTGACGCCACCGCGCTCGACGGCACCGAGGCCCGTCGAGAGAATGTCGGCCGCAAACAGGGCGCCGCGTTCGTCGAGCCCGTCCGGAAGCTTTGCCATCGAATGGTCCGCGCTGTTGACGAGGAAGGCTTCGCCCTGCGCGCCGAAAAGCAAGTTCATGGGCGAGCCGTAAGTCGAGCACAACTGCATGTTTCCCTCCCGGCAGCGCTCGCACTGGCCGCAGCTCGTCAGACAGCACGCAACGACCCGATCGCCGGGCTTGAACCGCTCGACTCCCTCTCCCACTGCTTCGACTACGCCGACCGCTTCGTGGCCCATCGGGGTGCCGGGCATTACCTCGTCGATATCGTCGACGATGTGGATATCGGACCCGCAGATCGTCGTCAGGGTGGTTCGCACGAGAGCCTGACCGGGGCCGGGATCCGGGTAGTCGAACTCGGACAGCGCAACCTTTCCCTTGTCTTGCTTGACGCAGAGCTTGACCCTAGGCATGGCCGCATTGTGGGCCGCGAGCCGACCTCACACAACGGCCCCGGTGGGCATCGCCGGGCGTCTCCGGCTACAATGAGCCGCCGCGACGGGCGGTGGGGCAAGACGTGAGCGAAGAGACTGTCATTCGGCGTCCAGCCCGCGGGCCGCGGGTTGCAATCGCGCAGTTTGCTCCTGTTCTAGGCGACGTGGACGCCAATCTCGAGCGCCACCGGGAAGCGGTGGCGCGCGCGGCCGGCGAGCAGGTCGATCTGCTCGTTTTTCCGGAACTCAGCCTGACGGGTTACCGCTTGAAGGATGCCGTTCCCGAGGTCGCCCGGCGGCGCGACGGAAAGACGTTTGCCGAGCTTGCTGCCTTGTCCAGCCAGGTCACTCTGCTCGTCGGACTGGTGGAGGAGTCGCCCGAGCATCACTTCTACAACACCGCGGCGTTGTTCGATGGCGGGCGCCTTCTGGCCGTTCACCGCAAGGTCTACCTGCCGACCTACGGGATGTTCGACGAGCAGCGCTACTTCGCCCGGGGCAAGCGCGTGCGCGCCGTAGATTCCCGCCACGGGCGCTTGGCGGTGCTGCTGTGCGAGGACATGCTCCACTCGAGCGCGGCGCTGATCGCGGCCCTCGATGGGGCGGCATTCATCTTGGTTCCCTCGGCAAGTCCGGCCCGCGGGATTGTGGGCGACGGACAGCTCGATGCCAACGGGCGCCACTGGGAGGCCTACAACCGGGTGATGGCGCGAAACCTCGGTGCCTACGTGGTCTACGCGAACCGTGTGGGGGTCGAAGACGGCTATACGTTCTGGGGCGGTTCCGAGATCGTGGGGCCCCAAGGAGAAACCCTCGCGAAGGCCGCCTATTACGATGAGGACTGGATCGTAGCGGTCCTTCCCGAAGAGGCCGTCCGCCGCCGCCGAATCCAAAACCCCATCTTGCGCGACGAAGATATCGATCTGACGATCAACGAGCTGATGCGGTTGCGCCAGCGGCCCCGTGAACGCGCAAGCGACGAGCGAAGCCGCCGGGGAGCGCGAAGTGCCGCCAAGCAACGCTCGGCAAGCGGCGAGCAGCAGAGCGGCCGCGGCGGGGGGACCGCGGGACCGCCGCCACGCTACCGCCCGATGGCCGGCGAGACGCGCCCCCGCCCGGTCGAGGCCGAGCAGGCTTTGGGCGACGACGGGGATGAGTGAGTTGTCCGGCGCCCGGAAAATGGCGGTGGGAGGCCCGCCGTTTCCCCCCACGAACTACCCCCTGGCCGAGCGGATCATCGTTCGTTTCATTCGCGACGAAGTGACCAAAGTGGGAGTTGGCCGGGTCGTGGTCGGCCTCTCGGGTGGGGTCGATTCCTCGGTTTCGGCGGCGCTTGCGGCGCGGGCGCTCGGGCCCGACAACGTGCTTGGCGTGATGATGCCCTACAAGACTTCGAGCCCCGAAAGCCTGGCCGATGCCCGCAGGGTCGCCCGATCGATCGGGATTCGCACCGTGCAGATCGATATCACGCCGCAGATCGACGCATATTTCGAGCGCTTCCCGGACGCTTCGAACCTGCGCCGCGGCAACAAGATGGCGCGCGAGCGGATGACGGTTCTCTACGACATGTCGGCCGCTCATGGTGCGCTAGTCTTGGGGACCTCGAACAAGACGGAACTGCTCCTGGGCTACGGTACGCTGTGGGGCGACATGGCGTCGGCGATCAATCCGATCGGAGACCTGTACAAGACGCAGGTTTGGGGCATGGCCGAGCACCTCGGGCTGCCGCGCGAGGTCATCTCGAAGCCGCCTTCGGCCGACTTGTGGGTGGGACAAACCGATGAATCCGAGCTCGGGTTCGGCTACCGCGAGGTGGATGCCCTGCTCTATCGCATGGTGGACGAGCGAGCCGACGACGAAACGCTCCACGCGATGGGGTTCGCGCCGGAGTTTGTGGCCAAGGTGCGCGCGATGGTGAAGGGCTCGCAGTTCAAGAGGCGGCTGCCGGTCATCGCCAAGGTTTCCGAGCGCACGATCGATGCCGATTTCCGCTACCCTCGCGACTGGGGGCACTGACGAGAAGACCGCGCAATGTCGGCAAAGCAGGCCGGGCGCCTCTACGTGGTTGCCACGCCGATTGGCAACCTGGAAGACGTTTCGGCGCGAGCACTGCGGGTGCTTGGCGAAGTCGATCTCGTTGCGGCCGAGGACACGCGGGTGACGCGCCGGTTGCTGCAGCGCTACGGGATTCGCGCCAAGCTCGCCAGTTACCACGAACGCAACGAGCGAGAGATGGCGCGGCGGCTGCTGGCGCGCCTCGAGCGGGGCGAGTCGATCGCATTGGTCGCCGATGCAGGCACTCCGGCCATTTCGGATCCGGGTTACCGTCTGGTTGCCGAAGCGAGTCGTGCGGGGATTGAGGTCGTAGCGGTTCCCGGGCCGTCGGCTCTCGTCGCCCTGCTGTCGATCAGCGGTCTTCCCACCGACCGCTTCGTCTTCGAAGGATTTCTGCCCGGTGCCAAAGGTGCCCGGGAGCGGCGCCTTTCCCGGCTGGCAGGGGTAGGAGCGACGGTGGTTTTCTATGAGTCTCCGCGCAGGGTCGTGCGCTTGCTCGGCGAGCTGGCCTC
>CAYZHO010000041.1:0-15422 GCA_964478045.1 uncultured Myxococcales bacterium
CGTCGCCGGAGTCATCAGAGGGCCGTAGCCTGTAGCACGGACGGTTGCGTCGTCGGGGCAGGCGGCCAGTACTTTTTTCTCGAGCCGGTCGAGGGCACGAGTGACCGCCGGATCGCTTGCCGAACAAGCGCTGCCCGTGGCCTCGTAGCAGTGCCTGCTTTGTTTGGCCATCGAACCGATGCAGCGGCGCAGTGCACTGCTCGAGGCGCTCGCAGCGAACAATCGTGCCGGCACTACCTGCCGCTGGCAGACAACACACCACTAGAAGGGCACTACAGATTGCAAAAACTCGGAGTTTCATCGTGCAACCTCCCCGTATCTCGGTTCGACGATCCTCGCCGAGCTTGGGCCCGCCGCGTGCGCGAACTTGGGACCCGCCGCGCACGGGGCGTTGCCTTGGCGGCCCACCGGCCCGTGCGCGAGCCGGTAAGCCACGGCTCCCCGCGCCTGCCCTTGCCAGCAGGCCGCGCGTGCGGGTCCGGACACGGAGCCGCAAACCGCGGTTTCGGTCTTCACGGCGCCGACAGGGCCAGATGCTGAATTTGGTGGGATGGCTGTGCGTCGAAGGTACCAAGATGCCCCTTGACGGGGAGAACGAGCACGCCGAGCGTAGCGGCCCGACCGGCGCCTTGTCAACGGCCTATTTCGTCTGTGAAAACGACGGCAGAGATTTGGCCGCGTGAACGGGACTCCGAAAGCGCCACCGGTGTGGGGCGATGCACGGGCCGGTGGGCTCCTGCGCGTGCAAGCCTCGCATGGGGACAAGGCTCGGCCGCCTTGCCGCCAGTGCAGCGCTCATCCGGCTGTATTCGTCGTAGCGTTGAACTTCCGCGATAATCGCACGGCCAGGAGGGGAGAAGCGGACGATGGGGGATACGCGAGAGATCTTCTGGAACATCACCGGCGGGGGGCTCATTTACCTTTTCTTCGCGGCTGCGCTCGGCCACTTGGGGTGGACGATTTACCGCCGAGTCAGGCTCTGGCGCATCGGCGGTGGGGAGGTTCGGTTCGACCGGCTCGGGGAGCGGCTGGGGGGTTTGCTTGCGGAGGCGTTTGGCCAGCGCCGGCCGCGCCGCGACGCCTATGCCGGTTTGATGCACGCGTTCATCTTCTACGGGTTTGCGGCCCAGGTGGTTGCAACGACGATGGTGGCGATCGAGGAGCGGCTGGGCGTCCACTACCTCTACGGCGCCACCTACCGCTGGTTTTCGCTGCTCAGCGACAGCTTCGGACTTCTCGCCGTCATTGGGCTCGCGATGGCGCTGGTGCGGCGCCTTTGGCTAAGGCCCCCGCACCTTGAGTCGGCCGGCGAAGACGCGGTGGCCTTGGGCCTTTTGTTGCTGCTCTTTCTCCAGGGGTTTGCGGTCGAAGGACTGCGGATTGCAGCAACCGAGCTGCGCGCCAACCCTCGGCTCGCTCACTGGTCGCCAGGCGGCTACTTGGTGGCTCTGAGCGTCGGCGGCCTCGAGCCCGCCACTCTGAGGTCGGTGCACCAGTTCTGCTGGTGGTTTCATGCGGTCACCGCATTCGGATTCATCGGCTACCTTGCGTCGGGGAAACTCAACCACATGCTGTTTGGCGCGCTCAATATATTCTTCCGCAACCTCGATGAGGGGCTGCGCCTTTCCTATCCAGACATCGAACGGCTGTTCGAGGAAGCCGAACAACAAGGTTCTGGCGAAGAGCCGGTGCTCGGCGCGGGGCGGATCGATCGCTTTTCCTGGAAGGCGCTTCTCGATCTCGACGCGTGCGTCAACTGCGGGCGTTGTGAGGCGGTTTGTCCGGCTCGTCTCGGCGGCTCCCCGCTGAACCCGAGAACGCTGATCCGGAATATGCGCGATCACTTGACCGCGGTCGGGCCCGTGTTGCTGGCGGCGCGCGCGCAAAAGGAGAAAGCGGAATCTCGCGAGCCGACCGCCGCCGGCGCCGGGGCCGAAGCCGGCCAACTGGCAGGGGCTGCCGGCGCGGGTGCCGAAGCGGGGCTGGAAGGGAGTTTGCCAGCGCTCATCGGGCCGGGCGGCAGCGGGGATGCCGAGCCCGCGGTGCGCGAGGCGGAAGTATGGGGATGCCGCACGTGCGGTGCATGCCAGCAAGAGTGCCCAGTCTACATTGAGCATATTCCCAAGATCGTGGACATGCGCCGCTATCTCGTCATGACCGAATCGCGAATGAGCGACGAGGCCCAAGCGTTCATCAAGAACCTGTACGACCGCGGGCACCCGTTCGCCGGGGCCGGTCACGAACGCGAAGAGTGGTGCGCTGGCCTAGACCTCAAGGTCCTGGGGCGCGGCGAGCAGGCTGAGTATCTGTTGTGGGTCGGATGTGCCGGCGCGCTTGTGGACCGCAACATGAAGGTGACGCGGGCAGTGGCGCAAGTGCTCAAGGCGGGCGGCGTCGATTTTGCGATCCTCGGCGCCGAAGAATCTTGCACGGGGGACCCGGCACGCCGGGCCGGTGAGGAACTGCTCTTTCAGACCCTGGCCAAGGCGAACGTCGAGCTTCTAAACGGATACGGCGTGCGCAAGATCGTCACGGCTTGCCCGCACTGCTTCAATACGCTGGCCAACGAGTATCCCGCGTTCGGCGGGCACTACGAAGTGGTGCACCATACGACGATGATCCGCCGGCTGATCGAGGCCGGCCGATTGCGGCTTTCCCGCCCGGTTGAAAGTCTCACGTATCACGATCCCTGTTACCTGGGCCGCCACAACGGCAACTACGAGGCGCCCAGGAAAGTTCTGGCGGCCGTGGTGCAAGGCGGCAAGATCGTGGAAATGGACCAGAGCCGCTCGCGTTCCCTGTGTTGCGGGGCCGGTGGTGGCTACGCGTGGATGGACGACAAACTCGAGCGGCGGATCAACCACACGCGACTCGAGCAGGCCTTTGCAACCGGCGCCAGCACGACCGCGGTAGCCTGTCCTTTCTGCGCGCAGATGCTCGAGGACGCGGTGAGCGCGAGGGGGGCTGGCCGGCAGATGAACGTTCGCGACGTCGCCGAGCTCGTTCTCGAAGCGCTCGAACGCTGACACCCGTTAAGAGGGCAGCAGTGCGCTCGGTAGGGCGTGCCCGCCGCAAGCGAAAGCGGCGCGCGCTCGGCTCAGTCGGTTACGCCCATGGCATGGCGTCCCGCGACGTAACCGAAGGTAGTTGCCGGTCCGAGCGTGGCCCCGGGGCCGGGGTAAGTGCGGCCCATGACAGAGGCCGAACAGTTGCCCGCAGCGTACAGGCCGGGAATCGGCTGCCCCTGCTCGTTGAGCACGCGCGCCCACTGGTCGGTCCGCAGGCCTCCTTTCGTTCCGAGGTCTCCCGGGAAGGCCTCGATCGCGTAAAACGGCGGCTTCTCGATCGGGGCAAGCGTCGGATTGGGGCGCACGTTCGGATCGCCGTAATAGCGATCGAAGATCGACTCTCCGCGGCCGAAGTCGAGATCCTTGCCGGTGCGCGCGTATTCGTTGAACTTCGTGACCGTGGCGCGCAGCCCGGCGGGGTCGATTCCCATCAGTTCGGCCAGGCCTTCCAGTGTGTCGGCTTTTTTGAGGTACTCCTGGCGAATGGTGCGCGGAAGCGCCCAGTCGGGCTGCTGGGCGCCCGGAATGGCCATCGGACCGCACGGGTACTTGCGCCGGAACGTGGCATCGAAGATCAGATAGGCCGGCACGCACGGCGACTCGGGCGAGTGCACTTCGTACATGCGCTTGACCACGTCCACGTACGGCATGGCTTCGTTGACGAAACGCTCGCCGCGTTTGTTGACGAGAATGCTTCCGGGTAGCGACTTTTCGATCACGAGCATGCGCGCGCGCAACTCTCCCGGTACCACCGTCGTCGGGCCCCACCAAGCCTCATCCATCAGATCGAGCGCTGCGCCGACGTTGAGGCCCATCTCGATTGCGTCCCCTGTGTTGTACGGGTTGGCGCACGTCCATCGGGCGTCGGTCGGATTGGGCAAGTAACGCCGCCGCATCGACTGGTTCGACTCGAAACCCCCAGCGGCCAGAATCACGCCTCGTTCGGTCCGCAGCCGGACCATTCCGCCTTCGCGCTCGGCTGCTACTCCGACCACGCGGCCTCGCTTGTAAACCAAGTGGTGGGCGCGGGTAGACAGCCACAGAGGAATGCCCCGGTCCATAAGGCTGCGCCGCAGCCGGCCGACCAGTGCGTTGCCCATGGCCAGCCGGCGATCGCGGCTCGAGCGCAAGCGCCAGGGAAGGTCGAGCCAATAACCGGCCATCAGTTTGGCCGTCAGCCTGACCCATCCCGGCCCCTTGCAGAACAAGTCTCTGGCTTCCTTGATCGTCATGCAGATGCGCCCGCCAATGAGCTCCTGCTGGGCGCACTCGCGCATCAGCAGGAGCTCGTCGCCGAGCAAGCGCCCATCGAACGGCGCGCACTCGAGCGAGCGGCCGCCGGGCTTGGCGCCCGGTAGGTCCGGGTAGTAGTCAGGGTACTCGGGGAGCGGGACGAGCTCGACGCGGGTACGCTCGCACAGGAACTTGGCCATTCGTGGAGCCTGCTCCACGTAGGCAATGAGACGTTCTTCCGGAACCGTCCCTTGGGTGGTGGCGCGCAGGTACTCGAGCGCCTCTTCGGGCGAGTCGGAAATGCCGACGCTCGCCATCAGATGGTTGTTTGGAATCCACAGCCCGCCTCCCGACATCGCCGATGAACCACCAAAGACGGGCCCTCGCTCGATCAGCAGCACCGAGCCGCCGCATTCGTGAACAGCCAAAGCGGCGACCATCGCTCCGGCGCCGGATCCGACGACCACGACGTCGAACGTCTCGTTCCAGGGATCCTCGCTCCACAGGCTCATGGCGTCCTCACCGCCCCTTATAGACGGGCTTGCGCTTCTCGACGTAGGCCCGCGGGCCTTCTTCGGCGTCCTCCGAGTACCGAACCCGCTGGAAGAGGGCATTTTCCAAGACGAAGCCGGGTTCGTGGTTCCAGGCGCGAACGGCGATTTCTTTCGACGTCCGCACCGCCAGCGGCGCATTCTCGCAGATGATTTCGGCCAGCTCCATCGCTGCCGGCATCACTTCGTCGACCGTTTTCACCAGGCGGTTGACCATCCCTACTTCGTAGGCCCGGCGCGCGCTGATCGGACGGCCGGTCAGGAGAAGTTCCATGGCGATCATCCACGGGATATAGCGCGGCACGCGCACGTGCGAGCCGCCGGCGGCGATCATGCCCCAGCGAACCTCGCCAAGCGCGAACTTCGCGTTTTCCGACGCGACGACCAAGTCGGCCCCTTGGATCAGCTCGACGGTGGCAAAACCGTTTACCGCGCAGATGATCGGCTTGAAAATATCGTGAAAGACTCGCTTGGTCGGATCCTTGTTGATTTCCCACTCGCCGGAGCGCACCGCTGGAATCATCGTGTCGAGGTCTCCACCGGCGCACCAAGCTCGGTCTCCGGTACCCGCCAGGATTGCCACCCGCAGGTTGTCGTCGCGATTGAAGTCGTCGAACGCGTCGTAGAACGCGTCCATCATTTCCGGCGTGAAGCAGTTGGCTGCTTCCGGCCGATTGAACGTCATCACAGCAATCTGTCCTTTCTTTTCGTAAAGGAAGTGGGGGGACGTCCTCATCGCCGTTTCTCCTTTTTTCCCGCGTTTTTCGCCTCGTTTCTAGCAGGTCGCTCGGGGCGCGAGCGGCTGCCGAGCCGGCGCTAGCCCACAGCGCGCCGGAACATCGGTAGCGTCACCTCGGGCGTTACGTCCTCATAAACTACTTCGACCGGCATGCCCATTCGGATTTCCTCGGGCGGGCAGTCCACGATCCAACTGACCATGCGAACGCCTTCTTCGAGTTCTACCACCACCGGCGCGTAGGGAGTGTCGTTCGCGAAGGCCGGGTGCATGGGCCGGCGCACGACCGTCCAGGTGAAAACCTTTCCGCGCCCGCTCGAGGGTGCCCACTCCCATTGCCAAGAGCCACACTTTGCGCACATCGGCCGGGGCACGTGGCGCCAGGCGCCGCAGTCCGTGCAGCGCTGGAAACTGAGCCGGCGCTGCTTGCAGTGCTCGTAGAACTCCTTCGTGGTGCCTTCGAGCAGGGGTAGAGGCTTGCCGTACGTTGCGTTCATCGTTTCCTCTCGCCTTTCTCGCCAAACACTGGTCAGCGGCGCAGGATGCAAATGCTCCCGTCGCCGAAATCGCCAAATCCCGTCACGATTCCTATTTCGGCGTTCGGCACTTGTCGCTCCCCAGCTTCGCCGCGCAGTTGCCGGACCGCTTCGACGATGTGGTTCATGCCGAGAACGTGAGCTTCCGAAAGAAGGCCACCGTGGGTGTTTACGGGCAGTTCGCCCCCGAGCTCGATTCGCCCTCCCTCGACGAAGGCTCCGCCCTCGCCGCGCTTGCAGAAACCCGCTTCTTCGAGCTGCTGGATCACCTGGAAGGTGAAGGGATCGTAAATTTCGGCGAAATCGACGTCGGCGGGTGTGATGCCGGCCATTGCGAAAGCGCGCGGGGCGGCAGCGGTCAGCCCAAGGGCGAACGGGTCCTCGCGGGTGACGATGTCGTCGGGCGGGTAGGGCTGGCCTTGGCCGAAGCCCATCAAGTAAACGGGCTTTTGCTTGAGGTCGCGCGCCCGCTCTGCCGATGTGACCACGAAAGCCGCTGCGCCGTCCGCTTCGAGCGAACAGTCGAAAAGGCGAAACGGGTCGGAAATCATTGGCGAAGCGAGGTAGTCGTCCATCGTCATCGGCTTGCCCCGCATGATGGCCGCCGGATTGAGTTGGGCGTGGCGGCGGCAAGCGATCGCGACGGCGCCGAGGTGCTCCGGCTTCGTGCCGAAGCGTTCCATGTGGAGGCGCGCCACGAACGAAAACCACTGCACGGGCGCGGTCAACCCGTACGGAAAGTAGTAGTCGCGTGCCGTCAAGCCGCCGGACATTGCGTTGGGGTCCTGGGTGACGACCTGCCGCACGCGACGGCCGGAGTAGCCGTACCAGCCGCCCGGGATCAGTACGTAGTTGGCGACCCCACTGTGGACGGCCATCGCCGCGTTCCACAGTGATGCCCCGGGCGCCGCTCCTCCAAGGTGCGAAGTCGCTTGGTAGCGCAGGTCTTCGATTCCCAGATTGACGGCGAAGGCTTCAGCGATGTCGAGCCCGAAGAACGGCAGAATTGCGTCGATGTCTTTGTTCTTGAGCCCAGCGTCGGCAATGGCTGCTTCCGCCGCCTGCAGTTGCAGGGTCAGGTTGGTGCCGTCGGGGACCTTGCAGCGCCGGTACGGGGTTTGTCCGATGCCGACGATGCAGGCTTTGTCCTTGAGAGATTCCACTGCGTCCTCCTTTCGCGTGAGCACCGGCCCCGCTTGCCGCGGGGCGCGGGCACCGACCCCGCCCGCCGCCGGCCGGCAGCGCGCTCCGCGTGCGTGGCCAGCGGTTGAGCTCAGTAGATCACCTGATCTTCCACCAGCTTCCGGTAGCGCTCGGCGGACAGTCCGAGCAGACCCCGGAACACTTTTTCGTTGTCTCGCCCAATCGCCGGCCCGGGTTCGATGCGCGGCCGGGTCCGGCTCATCTTGACGTATGCTCCGTAGATCGTTTCGCGAAATCCAAGGGGATGCGTGACTTCCACGAACGTGCCGCGGGCGCGGTAGTGTTCGTCTTCGAGCAAGTCCGGTACGGCCAGCACCGGAGCCGCACAGACGCCGCGGGCTTGCAGGCGGCGCGCCAGCTCGTAGCGATCGAAGTGGCTCGTCCACTCGCCGATTTTTTTCTCGATTTCGCCAACCCGCGCCCGGCGCTGCTCGAGCGTGGCAAGTCCAGTGGCCCAGCCCGGCCTGCCCATCTCCTCGACGAGGCCCTGCCACTGCTGGTCGTCGAAAACGGCGATCGTGATCCAGCGATCTTCGCCGGCGCATGGAAAGACCCCGTGCGGGACTGCAGCATCGCACGGGTGGCGGTTGCCGCGCGGGCCGGCCACCCGGCCATTGAGCACGTAGTCCATGAAGGCGGGAGCGATCAGTTGGGCGAGCGCTTCTTGCTGGGAGCAGTCGACGTGCTGCCCCTGCCCGGTACGCCGGCGGTACCTGAGAGCGATGAGGGCTGCAAAAGCGCCGACGATACCCCCGAGAGGGTCGGCGAAGGCGTTTTCCATTGGGACCGGATCGCCATCCGGATAACCGGTCAAGCTGTCGAGGCCCGTGATGCTGCTCAGACTCATGCCGTACGTGCGAATTCGACTGAGCGGGCCGCTCAGTCCCGCAGGCGGCAAGGAAACGAGCACGAGGTCGGGACGCACCGCCCGTAGTTCGCGGTAGGAAAGGTGGAGCTTTTCCATGACCCCGGGCCCGAAGTTCTCGATGGCCACGTCGCAGTGGGCGACGAGCTCTCGGGCCAGGGCTTGGCCCTCGGGCTTCTTCAGGTTGATCGTGACGCTACCGTTTCCTGCCCAGGCGGCATGGTTCTGGAGACTGCGATTTGGATCGCGCTCGCCGCCGGCGAACGGCGGAAGCGTGCGGTTGATGTCCAGGCGCGCCCGAGATTCGATCTTGTAGACTTCGGCGCCGAGGAAGCCGAGCGTTTGTCCGACCACGGGCCCGAGCCATCCCCAGCCGAAGTTGGCCACGCGAACGCCTTCGAGCGGCAAGTAGGTTTCGTTGCCATCGCCTGCGTTCGGTTCGGCGGCGGACTCGGCTTGCACGGGCGGCGCCGCGAGTTGCGCGATCACTTGTTCGGTGTCTTCGCCGAGCACCGGAGCCCGGTGCGCGGGTCCGCCGGGACATTCGGGCAGGCGGATCGGAGCACCGAGAGTGCGGATGCGCCCGAGACGCGGGTGCTCGAGCTCGACCAAGTAGCCGCGCTGCTTGAGGTGTTCGTGATTGGCGATCTCCTCGACCGTGAGCAGCGCGGTGGTCGGGCAGCCGCGCTCCTGGCACCACTGCATGATTTCGTGCTTGCTGTGCTCGCGCGTCCACTGCTCGAGCAGCGAGTAGATGAGGTCGGCGTTACGAGCCCGCTCGAACATGTCCCCGAACAACTCGGCCTGAGCCCAGTCGGGACTTCCCATTGCGCGCACAAGACCTTCCCACTGGGCTCTCTCGAGCGCGATCATCCAGACGTGACCGTCGCGCGCGGGCAGGATCGTGGCCGGTGCGCCAAGAGCCATTCCCACTCCGGTGCGGCGCTCGAAGGTTCCGTCCTGCGCGTACGCGCCGATGTTCTGGCAGCCGACGAACAGGGCGGCGATGCACTCGCACGCAGCCACGTCCACGTGTTGCCCTCGTCCGCTGCGCTCGCGCTCGAGCAGCGCGGCAAGTCCCCAAGCGGCAGCGGTATAGGCGGCGAAGAAGTCCGCCGCGAACGTGCCGAGTTCGAGGGGTTCGCGGTCGGGCCGCCCGCAGTAGCGCGTGCCGGCCGCCGAAAAGTGGTACGCGTTTAAGTCGCACCCGTGCCAGGCGGCCAGCGGCCCCGTGCGCCCGAAAGGCGACAAAGACACCACAACGGCCCTCGGGTTCGTGCGGGCGATCTGCCCGTAATCGAGTTGCCACTGCTGCACTCGGCCTGGGGGAAGGTTTTCCACGATCAGATCGGCCCACTCGAGCAGCCGCTCGAGGTGGTTGCGGTCGCGCGGGCGGTCGAGGTCGAGGCACACGCTCTTCTTGTTCGTGTTGAGAAAGAAAAAGAGACCGCTTGCCTCAAGGTCGGCCTGATCGCCTGGGAACGGGCCCCAGCGGCGCGCAACGTCGCCACTTGGAGATTCGACTTTGACTACCTCGGCGCCGTAGTCCGCAAAGAGCTTGGCACAGAACGGTGCCGAGACTCCTTCGCCAAGCTCTAGGACTTTGATTCCTGCAAGCGCGCCATTTGGCATGCAGGCCTCGTTTCGAACTGGGGTCTCGCCCGCTCGGACCACGAGGCTATGCGACCGTGAGACAGTTGTCAAGACAGCTATATAAACGTTTGTTGCAATAAGCGGGTGGCCGTGGCAGGGTACCACGGCGGCCGCGCCGGCGGCGCGGCCGCCCGAAAGAAGCAAGAGTCGAAGGAGCGTTTCCCGTGGGTAAGAACCCGTTACACACGAAGTTGTGCGACTCGCTTGGGATCGAGTATCCGATCGTCGCCTTCACTCACTGCAAGGACGTCGCCGCCGCGGTCATCAACGCAGGCGGGTTTGCGGTCATCGGCGAGACCCAGCACCGGCCTGAGGAAATCGAGGCCGATATCAAATGGATCCGCGAGAAAGTCGGCGACAAGCCGTTCGGCATCGACTTGGTCTTTCCGGCGTCGGTGCCGCCGAGCGGAACCATCGAAGAGCTGCTCGCGCAGGTTCCCAAGCCGCAGCGCGAGTTCGTTGAAGACATGAAGCGGCGCTACAACATTCCGCCGCCCAAGAATCCCCCCGAACTGTTCGAGCTCGGATGGATGACGCTCGACGTTCCGCGCAAACAGCTCGAAGTGGCACTCGAAGAGCGCGTGCCGGTGATTGCATCGGCGCTCGGCAACCCGGCGTTCCTGATCGACGCTGCGCACGAGCGGGGAATGCAAGTGTGGGGACTGGTGGGCAAAGTCCGCCAAGCCAAGCGAGAGCTCGAAGTCGGGGTCGATGCGATTGTCGCAACCGGCTACGACGCTGGCGGACACACAGGCAAAATCGGGACGTTTTCGATCGTTCCCCAGATCGTGTCGATCGCTGGGGATACGCCGGTGCTTGCGGCTGGCGGCGTCACCACGGGCCGCCACCTTGCGGCGGCGCTAGCCCTTGGCGCTAGCGGCGTGTGGTGCGGAACGATGTGGCTCGTCTCGCGGGAGTCCGACCGCGACATGATCATCAAAGAAAAGCTGCTCAACGCCACCGCCGAAGACACCGTCTGGTCGAACTGCATCTCCGGGTTCACGATGCGAACGCTCAACAGCAAATGGCACGAGGAATGGGCCAGGCCGGACGCTCCGCCGCCGGCACCGGCGCCGTACCAGTTGCTGCTGTTCGCCGAGGTGAAACAATCGGCGATCGACCACCAGATTGAGTCGTTCATGACCGAGGCGTCCGGACAAGGGGTCGACTTCGTCAGCGAGATGAAGCCGGCGCGCCAAATGGTGTTCGACATGGTGGCCGAGGCCTTGCAGGTGTTCGAAGAACTGACCGGCGTGGAAATCGACGAGTAAAGCGCGCTGGGCGCGCGGGCGGAGGTCGCCGGTGGCCCACAACATCGTCATCGAACGAGACGTGATGGTGCCGATGCGCGACGGCGTCCGCCTGGCCACGGACGTCTATCGCCCGGACGACGGCCGCCGCCACCCGGTCCTCGTAAACGGGCACCCGTACGACAACGATCATTTCCTGGCCACGCACGAGCTGCTTTTCAGCCCACTGGTAGCGGCGCAGCGCGGGTACGCTGTGGTGGTTCAGGAAGCGCGCGGGCGCGGGGGCTCCGAAGGCGTCTGGCGTCCCTACGGGAAAGAGGGTCCGGATGCCTTCGACACGGTGGAGTGGGCGGCCCGCCAGCCGTGGTCGAACGGGCGCGTCGGCATCTACGGTGCGTGCGCCCTCGGCTGGGCCGGAATCCAGGGGGCGGTCGAAGCTCCGCCCCATCTCAGGGCGGTCTTCGCCTATATGACCGCGACCAACTACCACCGCGGGTGGACGTACTCGGACGGGGCCTTCGAACTGGGCTTCCAGCTTTCCTGGGTCTGGACCATCCTGGCGCCCGATACGATTTCGAGACTGGAGGTCCCTGCCGATCGGCGCGCCGAGTATCTGCGCCGGCTCGAGGAAGCCAAGCGAGACGTGCGCCGATCGGCCGCCTACCTGCCGCTGATCGACTTTCCGCCCTACCAGGATGGCGTTGCGCCGTATTGGCGCGAGTGGCTCGAGCACCCGAGCTACGACGACTACTGGAAGCGCGTCGACGCGGTCGCTCGCGCCGACCGCATTCAGGTGCCGATCCTTCACATGACGGCCTGGTACGACACTTGCCTGGCCGGGCATATGGACCTGTATCGCGCCTTGCGCGAGCGCGGCGATCCGCGGGTGCGCGACCAGCACCGTTTCATCGTCGGTCCCTGGGACCACAGTGCCTACTACAACAAGCGCCCGACCTGTGCGGGCGAGCGCGACTTCGGCCCCGATGTGATGACCGGCCCGGAAGTACTCGGGCCGCTTGCCTTCCAGTGGTTCGACTATTGGCTGTGCGGCGTCGGCGAGCCTCCTCTGGCCGGTGCCAAAGTGCGCTACTTCCAGATGGGCGACAACGTCTGGAAAGAAACCGAGGCTTGGCCGCCCCCCCACCGCGTGCAGCCTTACTATCTGCACAGCGGGGGCCACGCCAACACGCGCCTTGGGGACGGCCGCTTGAGTCCCGAGCCGCCGGGAATCGAGCCGCCCGACAGTTACGTCTACGACCCCCTCGATCCGGTGCCGACCCGGGGCGGGCGAAGTATGATCGACGTGCTGCCGGGAGTCGAAGACCAGTCGCAGGTTGAACTGCGCCAGGACGTGCTCGTCTATACGTCTTCGCGGCTGGCCGAGCCCGTGAGAATTGCAGGACCGGTCAGCGTCACCCTGTACGCCAGCAGCAGCGCCGTCGATACCGACTTCACGGCGAAGCTAGTGGACGTCGAACCGAGTGGCTACGCCGCCAACATCGCCGAGGGAATCGTGCGCGCCCGTTACCGCAGCGATCCCAGTCGCGAGCAGTTTCTGCGGCCCGGCGAAGTGACCGAGTTCACGATCGACCTGTGGGACATCGCCCACACGTTCTTGCCGAACCACCGCATCCGGCTCGAGATTGCCAGCAGCAACTTTCCCCGCTTCGACCGAAACCTGAACACGCGCGTGGTGCCCGCCCATGGGTCGGCGGCCGACGCGGTCAAGGCCGTCCAGGAGGTCTTTCACGATCGCGCCCGCCCGTCGCGGCTCAACCTCCCCGTTTTGTGCGAGTGAAGGGGCCGCAGCTGGCGGGCCTGCAGCTAGCGGCCCGAGCGGGGGCGCCAGCGACTTCACGAATCGGTGCTGGCGAGCAACTCGGCGATTTCGGCTGCCGAGTAGCCGAGTTCGGCTAGGATCTCGCGTGTGTCGGCGCCGGGTTCGGGCGCCGGCCGCCTCAGGCGCCGGGGGTTTCGGAAAACTTCGGAGCGATGCCGACCTGGCGGATTTCGCCAAACGCCGGGTGCTCGACTGCTGTGACCATGCCCCGGGCGCGGGCATGCTGCGAGTCGAGGGCTTCGTCGAGCTGGTAGACCGGGGCGACGCATACCTCTCGATCGCGCAGTTCGGCGAACCACTCGTCGCGCGTTTTTTCCTTGAACTTGGCGCGGAGAAAGTCGAACAGCTCCCCGAAGCGCTCGCGATTGAACTGCTCGCTACTGAGGTCCGGACGGCCAAGAGCCTCGCACAGATTTTTCCAAAACCACGGCTCCATGCAGGCCACCGCGAGCCAGCGGCCATCGGCGGTTTCATAGACGTTGTAGCAGGGCAGGCCCCCGGCCAAGTAGTAGCGCCCGCGCTCGGGCACGCGGCCGGTGGCGAAGTACTCGGCGGCGGCCAGCGAGAGCAACGAGAGAACGCCGTCGGTCATGGCGAGGTCGATGTACTGTCCTCTGCCCGTGCGCGCGCGAGCGAGAAGGGCCGCGAGAATGGAGAAAGCCGCGAACAAGCCTCCACCGGCGAAGTCGCCGAGGACGTTGAGGGGAATGGCGGGCGGCCCGCCGGCCGTTCCGATGGATGCCAGGGCTCCGGCCACGGAGATATAGCTCAAGTCGTGGCCAACCAGGTCGGCCAGCGGTCCGGTTTGGCCGAAGCCGCTGATCGAACAGTAGACGATGCGGGGGTTTCTCGCGCGCGCCGCTTCGTAGTCGACTCCGAGCCGCTTGGCGACGCCCGGCCGGAACCCTTCGACGACGACGTCGGCCCGTTCGACCAGGCGGAAAAAGACCTCGCGCATCGGCTGTTTCTTGAGGTCGAGCACAATCGACCGCTTGTTGCGCCCGAACGGAAGGAACGCCTTGGTGCGGGCGTCCACACCCATGGCTTCGTCGACCCGGCGCCCGCGGCCAGGAGGCTCCTCGACCGCGATCACGTCCGCGCCGAGATCGGCAAGCAGCATCGTGCAATAAGGACCGGGCGCGTAACGCGAGAGATCGACGACACGGATCGAGCGAAGGGGCACCGCAGTTTCCGGCCTAGCTCAATGGGCGTCGCGAAGCAGCAAGCGAGCCGCCGACTTCAGTACCGCAGCGGCTTCGGCTGGATCCTGTCCGCGCTGCGCCATTGCGACGAGGGCAGAGAAGAGCACGTGCGTGAGGACTGGAACGATTTCGTCGAGCTCGGCGATCTTATCCTCGCCGAGCAGCGTCTTGAGGTAGAGCTCGACGGGGCCCGACCACGAGGGAAACGCTTCCTTGGCTGCAGGGTCCGACGAGGTGGCGGCTAGGAGCATCGCCGACGTGAGCCCGCGGTTGCGCGCGGCTGTCATCATGATGCGCTCGAAGGCTTCGCCCACCCGTTCGGCCGGCGTGCGCCCGCGCGGTGGGTTGGTCCGCAGGTCCTCGTTGATGCGCTCGGTCCAGTCGGCCATGATCTCGGCCAAGAGGTGATCGCGCGAGGCGAAGTAGCGGTAGATCGTCGCGCGCGAGACCCCGATTCGATCGGCCACGGCGGTCATCGTCACCGCATCGTATCCGCCTTCTGCCGCCAGCTTGCTTGCGACCCGCCGCGCTTCGGCTCGTTTTTCGCTCTGCGCCGGGCTAAACCGGCGCGTCACCGTGACCGTCTCGCCACGGCTCTTGGCGCGTTTCATCGCGTACCACGATGGCACGACCGGATGCGTGTTGCAACATGCGTTTAGAAGGCTGTATTGACGTATGTCTCACCGCAGGCTAGTGTACAGGCGCACGGCCGGTTGTGCAGCCCGCACCTGGCAGACGAACGCGGTGTTCATGGCTCCAACCAAAGTGGCGCATCACGAGCGGGCTGCTTGCCTTCCGCCCGAACTGACGGCGGGCGGAAGGCCGGCCGCAGCCTTTCGCTGAGGATACGAGAGTGGCGTGATGAGAATCGTCGTTTGCGCAAAGGAAGTTCTCGATCCCGACGCCGTCGACAACTACGCGCTTGCGGGCAAGCTCGAGATCGAAGCGGACGGCAAGACTTTGGTCAAGAAGTCGATCCCGCGGCTGATGAACGCCTACGACGAGCAAGCCGTCGAGTGCGCCCTGCGGCTGCGGGATGCCGGAGCGGACTGCGAGATCCACGTGGTCTCGGTCGGCCTCGACTCGACGAAGATCCTGCAGCATGCGGTCGCGATGGGTGCCGACAAAGTCGCGATGATCACAGCCGACCCCGGTGCTCTCGACGGCTACGCGGTGGCCTCGCTGCTCGCCGGGTTCGTTCGCTCGCTCGGAGGCGCCGATTTGATCCTGTGCGGCCGCCAGGCCTCGGACGACGATCAGGGCGTCGTCCCGGTACTGATCGGGG
>CAYZHO010000042.1:0-3894 GCA_964478045.1 uncultured Myxococcales bacterium
CCGCTTGCAGTGCTGGACCCTGGAATCAGCACTCGCGCTCGCGCTTCCGCGCGCACTCGCGCTCATGCTCCTGCTCGTGTTCCTGTTCCTGTTCCTGTTCCTGTTCGTATCAGCGCCGGTCCCACTACTGGACCGAGGCTAAGACGGCAACTGAGAGTAAAACGGCAAGGGCCGGGGAAACTGACAGTGACACTAACACTGACACTGACAGTAGCACTGACACCGACGCGGGCACGGAGACGGATAACCGATAAGGATAGGGAAACGAACGGATAGGAATAGGCAGATAGGCGGAGGGGTACGGACAGAGCGGGGAGCCGCTTCCCTCAAGCGGGTTCCTCGAAGTACGGATCGGATTCGTGTCTTGCCGCGGCGGCTTTGGCGTTTCCATAGGTGCGCCGGAAGACGGCGATCATCTCCTCGAACGGGAGGTCCACATAGGCGCCCCGGTCGCGCACGTATTCCATGTGCTTTCGGCCAGCCGCGTCGAACTCGTGGAAGATGGCGTCGGAGCGGCCGTCGAACTCGAGCGGCCGCACGCCGAACCGCTGGCACAGTTCGATGTTGAAAGTAGGCGTTGCCTTCACCCACTTGCCCTCGACGTACATTTCCGTATAGCCGTGGAACACGAACACGTTGGTGCCCATCGTTTCGAGAAGCTGCGGGCTGGCCAAGTGGTTGCGCACGTCGGCGAAGCGCAGCCGCGCGGGAATGCCCGCCGCTCGCGCCGCCGCGGCAAGAAGAATTGCCTTCGGGACGCAAAAGCCCTCGCGCTGCTGGGCCACGTGACTAGCGCGATAGGCGTCGCGCTCGGCGGATATCGAATACGGGTTGTAGCGCAGCCCATCGCGGACCGCATAGAACAAGCGGACGGCTCGCTCGCGCGGGTCTATGGCGCCGGCGCAGGCTCGTTCGGCGTATGCGCGGACCTCGGGGGAGTCACTGTCGAGAAACCAAGTCGGCTGAAGGCAGGCTCGAAGATCGTTCGGATCAAGCGGCATCCTCTCTTCATGACCGCACGGGGCGGCTGAAGCAAGCATGGGCCGCCGCGCAGGATCTTCATTGACAAGCACGTGCAAAGACTCGTAGGCTCACGCTGGCGCCCGCCCGGCTCGCACAGGAGGCGGCCCGTGCCGATCCGAGCACATTCGATTTCCCAAGTTCTTTGTTTGGTGGTGTTCGTTCTCGCGCCCATGCGGGCGCAGGCGCAGACGGTTAGCACGGGCGATGGCCTGTCCATCAGCTTGTCGCCCGAAGGACTCGTTACCTCGGTTCGAATCGACGGTCACGAGCTGCTGGGCGCACCGGCTCCGATTCTGGCGGTACGGGATCTCTCGGCCGCTGCTTCGGTTGTTGGTCCGAACCTGGTGGCCAACGGCAGCTTCGAAACCGGAGACGCAGGCGGTGGTGCGGCCGGCTGGTCCGTGTATCAGCCGATTCATGCAGCGGTCTCCGTCGTAACCGGCGTGTCTTACGAGGGCTCGCGCAGCGTGCTTTTCGAAACGAACCCGGCAAGCCATGCCGACGGGAGCGCCGCATACGTGTCGGACCCGATTTCGGTCGTACCGGGGACCCGGTATCGGCT
Organism: uncultured Myxococcales bacterium; assembly: GCA_964478045.1. Taxonomy (GTDB): domain Bacteria; phylum Desulfobacterota; class Binatia; order UBA1149; family SPBQ01; genus CAZQYE01. The sequence continues at coordinate 1,586 of CAYZHO010000042.1, forward strand.
ATGGGGCTGGATGCGCGCGCGCAAAGGGTACTTGGCCACGCGGCAAACGGCACCGGCCTGGCAGCTTCACGATTATCCAAACGGGTTTACCGAAAACGTGAAAGTAAGCGGCCTGTACGTGGCCTGGTACGCGGACCCGGCGGGTTTGGAAGATCCGTTCGACCTGGACCTCGTCGCCCCTGCGCACACGAACGCTCGGGCGTGGAAGCGGATTGGCGGTGAAGTGGTGGCGCCGCCGGGCGCGGCTTCGGCCCGTGTGGTCGTGGTGGCAAAGCTCCTCGACGGAAAGCACGAAGACGACGCCTTCTGGCTGGACGACGTCCGGATGATCGAGGCTCCCGAGACGGACGTTGCGGCAGTCGGCTCGGTGGGCCTCGACGGCGGCGACCTTCTGCTCACGGGGACGATTCCAGGAGCGGCGCTCGCGGTGACGCTGCGGCTGCACGGCGCGCCCGACCGCATAGAAATAGAGGGAGCGATCACCGACGAGACATCTGCCGAAAGGGCTTTCGAGGTAGCGCTGCGCCTGCCTGTGGCCCTACAGGGTTACCGCTGGTGGGACGACATCTATTCTGCGCGCACAGTCGTTGCCGGGCAGCGCTACGAACATACGGTAAGCTCCGTTGTTACCGGGATGCTGCCGCAGTCGCTCTATCCACTGGCTTTGCTCGAGGACGGCACTCGCGCGCTTGCGGCCGCGGTTCCTTTGGATCTGCCCGTCGTTTCATCGTTTGCTTACACGCAGGACGGCACGTTCGAGACGCGTTACCGCTTGGGAATCTCGCCATTTGCCACGCGACTTGGGGGTCGGGCAACGTTTCGGGCCTACCTGTACCGCGCCGACCCGGCGTGGGCAATGCGCTCGGGCTTCGACAAGTTTGTCTCCTTTCACCCGGAGTGGTTCGAATCGGCGCGCGATCCGTTTCGGTTCCGCGGCGGCGAGCAGGGCCAGTTTGCTTCGGCGGGTTCCTGCCTGCCCGGCTGTGAGGGGCCCTGCGAGCAGTGCTGCACCGGTGCCCGGCTCGTTGCATGCTACGACGGGCAAGGAATTGCGGCGGCGCAGTACACGGCACCCGAGGGCCCGATGAAAGTGGGGCCGGCGGCGGCTCCACCTCCGGCGTACGACGATATCCTTCTGCTGTTGGGCTCGCCGCCAACCCCGGCGGACGAGGAGCGATATCCGGCGTTAGCGGCGAGCATGGTGGTGGACGGCAACGGAGATTTCGTCCTCAAACATGTGACCAACCCCGAATGGGCGCCGAACGATTGGGAAGCGAACTGGGTTCTGAACATGGATCCGGAAATTGCCGGCGGCTACGCCGAGTGGACGAGAACAGCGCGTATCGACGGGGCCCTGGCGGCTACCCAAGCGATCGGGGCCGAACTTGACGCGGTTCAGTTCGACAACTTCATGAGTGCCCCGGCCGTCGATCTCGATCCGGCGCATCTGGCGCTGGCCGACAGCCCTCTTACCTACGACCCGAACACGTACCGGCCCGGCGTTCATACGATGGCGGCCACGCTGGAGTATCTCGCGTGGCTGCGCGACGCCCTGGACTCCACCAATCACTCGCAGGTGATTTTGAGCGCGAACACCTGGGGAATTGCTACGTTGAACTTCCTCGTGCCTTTGCTCGACGCGATGGGCAACGAAACGCGCGGGCAAGGGGCGACAAACTGGTCGGACGAGCTCCTTGCCTACCGGCGCACGATGGCCGGCCGCAAGCCGCTGACCTCGCCGTGGCAGCGCGCCGGTGTCAGTGTCGGGGAAGCTCGAGCCTACGCCAATGAAACGCTCTTCTACGGAATGTACCCCACGAGAGCAGCCCATGGGGCCGACTGGGAGCCGGGCGCCGAGGAACTGATCGAAGAGGCGGCCGAGCTAGTCAGCCGCTTTCACCAGCTCGGATGGCGCGCAGTGACCCGGGCGCGGACGGACCAAGCGAATGTGCGGGTGGAACGTTTTGGAGCAGGCCTGGCAAGCCGCGAGGACTCCGTGTACCTGACCGTGCACAACCGCGATCCGGTGGCGCGAGCGTTCACCGTAACGGTCGAAGCAGCCGCACTTGGACTTGGAGGCAGCGCGGTCGTGGTCAAGGAGCTGCGCGCGGGCGCGACGATCCCGTACACTACGGACGGGCAGGCGCTGGTCCTGGCGGACAGCCTGGGCCCGCAGGAAACCCACGTCATTCGTCTTATGGCTCCGGGGTGCGCACCAGCTGGAGTCTCGGTCCTCAAGCTCACTCTACGCGGTGGCGGCGCCGACCGCCTGCGGGCAAAGGGAGAGTTCGCCCCGGTTGCAGGAGATC
>CAYZHO010000042.1:3904-15121 GCA_964478045.1 uncultured Myxococcales bacterium
GCGTACGGCTGGCCGTCTTCGACCGCGACGGCCACGTCTTCGAGGCTGAGGTTCCGGCCGGGGCCTTCGAGCAGCGAGCCGGCGGCCGGACGCACCTGTTTCGGGACCCGACGGGGACGGTGGCCGGCGGGCTGCGCAGGATGAAGTTTCGCGAGCGATCCGGCGGCACGTACCGTTGGGTTGCCCAGACGGGGCGTGTGAACTTGGAAGGCGCCGACCGCGCCTACCTCGACGTGCTCATCGAAGCCGGCGGGGACTGCTGGGCCGACACCAGCGATTGCGGCCTCCGCGGTCACGGGCGCAAGATGCGCTGCCCGCTCCGCTAGCGCGGGCCGGGCCGTTGCAGGAGCGGCCGGGCCGTTGCAGGAGCGGCCGAGCCGTGCAACAAGCGCACGATGCCGTTTCGTGCGAGTGAGCTGCTCAGTCTGGCGGTTGCCGGAGCCCTTGGAACGCTTTCGCGCTACATCGTGAGTGGATGGGCTTATCGCCTGCTGGGCGAGCGCTTTCCCTACGGTACGCTTGCCGTCAACCTTGCCGGCTGCTTCCTGATTGCCATGGTCATGCAACTCTCTCTGGTAACAGAGGCGATCCCGCGAGGCATTCGGCTCGCGGCCACGGTGGGTTTTCTCGGGGCGTTCACCACGTTCTCCACGTTCGGGTATGAGACTCTGCGCTACCTGGAGGACGGAGCTTGGATGCTCGCTGCCGCCAATGCAGGCGCAAACCTCGCCGGGGGCATCGCGGCCTGTTGGGCGGGCGCCCCCTCTACCAGGCGCTCGTGGAAATGCTGCGCGAGGAGAAAATCGCGGGCGCCACGGTTCTGCGCGGCATTGCCGGCTTCGGCGCCAAGAGTCACTTGCACACGGCCAATCTGCTGCGGCTGAGCCAGGACCTGCCCATCGTCATCGAGGTGGTGGACACCCGCGAGAACATCGAGCGGGTGCTGCCGCGCATCGACGAGATGTGCGAGGAGGGACTGGTCACGCTCGAGGCTGCGCACGTGCTGCGGTACGCGCCTGGGGGATCGATCAAGCCCCGGCCGTAGGCTGAGGCTACTGCGGCCGGCCGCGGCCATCCAGTTTTAAAAACCCCGCAACTCGATCGCTCGCACGACTCGGGAAACGGCCAGGTCGTAGGCGGCGGTGCGCAGCGACTCGCGCTCGGCGCGCGCCCGCTCGCGAACCAAAGTGTAGGCGTGGCCAAGCCGCTGCTCGAGCCGCTCGAAGACTTGGGCGCGCGACCAGGGAAACTGCTGGACGTTCTGCACCCACTCGAAGTAAGAGGCGATGACACCGCCGCAGTTGGCGAGCACGTCGGGAACCACCGTTACCCCGCGTTCCTCGAGAGCCCGGTCTGCGTTGTGAGTGACGGGCATGTTCGCTGCTTCCACGACCAAGCGCGCGCGGACGTCAGGCTCGTTGTCGCAATTGATCGTTCCTTCGAGCGCGGCCGGAATCAGAATCTCGCAGTCGAGCGCGAGCAGCTCTTCGTTGGAGATGGATTCGGTTCCCCGCAGTCCGGCTAGAGCTCCTGCCTCGGCGGTGTGGCGCACGGCCGCCTCCACGTCGATCCCGGCCTTCCGGTAGACGCCGCCGCCCACGTCCGAGAGAGCCACGACGCGCGCGCCAAGCTCGGCAAGCCGCCGCGCAGTATGAGAGCCGACGTTGCCGAATCCCTGGATCGCCACGCGGGCTCCCTTGAGGTCGAGGCCGGCGTCGCGGGCGGCGAGCTTGGTGATGTAGGCGACCCCGTATCCTGTGGCTTCGAGGCGCCCGGGCAGGCCGCCGAGCTCGAGAGGCTTGCCTGTGACGATCGCCGGGCAGAAACCGTGGGTCTTGCTGTATTCCTCGAATATCCACGCCATCACCTGGGGGTTCGTGTTGACGTCTGGAGCCATGACGTCTTCGTGGACGCCAATGAGTGGCGCCATTTTTTGGGTGAATCGCTTGGTGAGCGTTTCGAGCTCCTCGCGCGCAAGCGTTGCGGGATCCACCGCGATGCCGCCCTTGCCGCCGCCGAACGGGAGGTCGGCAAGGGCTGTCTTCCACGTCATGAGCTGCGCGAGCGCCCGGATTTCGCCCTGATTCACTTGCGGGTGGAATCGCAAGCCGCCCTTGAAGGGGCCGCGCGCGTGGTTGTGCTGGACGCGGAACCCCTGGTAGGTGCGAAGCTCCCGGCCGCTTGGTCGAGTTACCTCGAGCGGGATTTGCACCGAGGTTTCGCGGAAGGAATGGGTCAGGAGCTGGCGCTGCGCATCGTCGAGGCCGAGGCGCTCGAAAGCGCGCTCGAGGAAATGCTGCTGGTTGTCCCGACAAAAGCAGCGCGTTTCTCGCTCGTTCGTGGCGGACTGTTGCATTGCGTTTCTCCTATTTGTCAGCGCCGGGTTAACCGTACCCAGCCTGAGCTGTTGCAGCGCGCGGCCCGGCTCCGAACCAAGCAACGCTGAGGCCGCCAGAAGCTAACGCTGGGAGCGTCGCAAGCCGATGCGGTAGGATCACTGGAGGACGTGTGGGACACCGGCTTCAGCACGGGCAGCGCGGCCGATGGCGGTCGCCACACAGGGGTAACGGCGTTAGCGAGTGGGAACCGGGCGGTTCGCAGCTGGACATCCACGCGGGCTCGTGCCATCGCTGGGACGCGCGGCGACGCCGCGCAAGCGCAAGGGTGCGGTTGAGAACGTTCATTCTTCCAGGCTCCAACTCGGGCGCTCGGCCGCCGGCCGGCGCTTGGCCTCGTGCGGTGGCAGGAGTTTTGGGCGCCGTGCTCGCCGCGGGCTACTTGGGGTGTGCGCTGCCCGGCGCCACCCCGCTCGAGGAGTTGATCGGTATGCCGACGTCCCCGCGGCGCCACGAACAGCTCGCCGAGCTCTACGAACGCAAGGCCCGTGAGGCCCGTGCCCAGGCCGCACGGCACCTGGCGATTGCAGCGAGCTATCGCGACAGCGCGGCCTCTGCAGACAGTTCCGAAGCGGCGATCCGCCGGGGCATCGTCCAGCATTGTGAAGCGCTCGCCCGCGACTACGAAGACGCAGCCGCGCGTTATGCCGCGATGGCGGCGAACCACCGGCTGCTGGCGAATATGGAACGTGCAGCTCCCGAGCGCGAGCGGCGCGAAGACGAGCCGGGGCCGGGACCGACCTACTGAAACGCTGGTTGCGCCAAGGCACCGAGCCTGGGAGGCCGTCTTGTAGCCAAGCGCGCTGCTGGCGGATTGGATGCCAGCAAGTGGCGGTGCCGGTGGGACGCCGGGCAGGCTCGCCCGTTCAAGGAGGTCGGCTGCGGGTTTAGGGCGCATGGATATGGCCCTTGTCGGCTTCCTGGTGGTCCGGGCTGTGCTCATGCGGATGCTCGCCGGCCACGGAACCGCTGGCCCCGTGTTCGTGTACGTGCCCGGCGGCTCCGTGCCCATGTACGTGCCCGGCCGTTTCATGCTGGTGAGCAGCGGGTTCCGGCCCAGGCTGAGACGCCTCGCTCGGGCCAGCGCCAGGGTGCGCTCGGCCTTCCTCATGGTCCGGGCCAGCATGTTCGTGGTGTCCCTCGGGAGGCGTCAGTCCCGCCGTGCCAATTCCGTAACCGAAGACCAACAAGGCACCCCGGTCGGTTCCGACGAGCATCAGTGCGTTCGTCACCAACAAGCCCGCCAGAAGGCCCGCCCGCACCCCCGCGCTCGCACGCTCGCGCGTGACAAAAGCCGCGGCCGCTACGACAAGGCCGAGCGTAGCAGTCGTGATCATTAGGTCGCGATGGCGGTGGACCAAGTCGTGGCCGGGGGCCTCGTGGCCCATGCGTGCAGTGGCAACTAGACCAGAAGCGACAGATGCCACGGCGCCGGCGGCGCCGAGGTAGAGCAGCCAACGCCCCGCGGAGAACAACTCGTCGCGCTTGAGCGCAACCGCCAACAGCCACAGCAGCAGCGCCGTAAGCCAGAGCGCGATCGGGAAATGCACGAACATCGGGTGCGCGTTCGGTGCGGCATGAAGACCGGGAAGCAAATGCGCCGTCATTTCGCCCTCCTTGACAGGGATAATCCCCTTTTCCAAGTGGTTGAAAACAAAAGGGTTGGGGTTTCTTCGTCCGGTGCCTCCGCTGCTACCCGGTCTTCCCGGCACCCTCGGACAGAGTCGGCTCGCCGGGCTCGAGACCGCGGCTTTTCCACAGGAAGTAAATGGCCGGGTAAACGACCAGGATGGTGAGGAACGACGTCACGACGCCTCCCACCATCGGTACGGCGATTCGCTTCATGACGTCCGCGCCGGTTCCGTGGCTCCACATGATCGGGAGCAGGCCGGCGAGAATCACCGCGACCGTCATTGCCTTCGGGCGCAGCCGCCGCACGGCGCCGTGGTAGATCGCCTCGCGCAGGTCGCCGAGCGTGCGCATGGCGCCCTTGGCCACCCATTCTTGGTACGCCACGTTGAGGTACAGGAGCATGACCACCCCGGTTTCGGCGTCCAGTCCGGCCAGCGCGATGATCCCCACCCAGACGGCGATCGACATGTTGTAACCGAGCAACCAAATCAGCCAGACTGCTCCGACCAAGCTGAACGGCACCGCGAGCATCACGATCATCGTTTCGAACATACTCTGGGTGCTCAGGTAGATGATGACGACGATGATCAACAGGGTGAGCGGTACCACCACCAGCAGCCGCTTTTGCGCGCGCACCATGTACTCGTACTGGCCGGACCAGAAGATGTTGTAGCCCGGGGGAAGCTCGATGCGGCCGTCCGCGATCGCCTCTTCGACAGCTTTCTGCGCCCGCTTGACGTAGGTCCCCACGTCGATGTTGCGCAGGTCCACGTAGATCCAAGTGTTTGGCCTGCTGTTTTCGCTCTTGATGCTCGGAGGGCCCTTGACGATCTCGAGATGGGCTAGTTGGGCCAGCGGGATGTGTTGCCCGAGGGGCGTAGGGACAAGGATCGATTTCAAGGCATCGAGGTTGTCTCGCAGCTCGCGGGGGTAGCGAATGTTGATTGGATAGCGTTCGAGTCCCTCGACGGTCGTCGAAACGTTCATGCCGCCGATCGCGCTGGCGATCACGTCCTGAACGTCGCCAACCGTCAGGCCGTAGCGCGCGATTTCGTCGCGGTCGATCGTGAAGTTGATGTAGTTGCCCCCGGCCACACGCTCCGCGTACACGCTCAGGGTTCCGGGAACCTGGCGCACGACCGCCTCGACTTGCTCCCCGATACGCTGGAGCGTCGGAATGTCGGGTCCCGAGATTTTGATGCCTACCGGCGTCTTGATCCCGGTCGACAGCATGTCGATTCGGGTCTTGATCGGCATCGTCCAAGCGTTCGTAACGCCCGGGTAGGGGATCGCCGCGTTCAGCGCGTCTACCAGCTCCTCCGGGGTCCTGCGGCGGTGCGCGATGACGTGCCCCTCCATGTCGGTGATATCCACTTCCGGCCACTCCTCTTCGGGCTTAAGCATGATCGTCGTCTCGATCATGCTCAGCGGCGCCGGGTCGGTGGCCGTCTCGGCCCGGCCGATTTTGCCGAAAACGTGATGTACCTCGGGAAACTGCTTGATAATGCGATCGGTTTGCTGCAGCAGCTCGCGGGCCTTGGTGATCGAGATGCCGGGCAGCGTCGTCGGCATGTACAGCAAGTCTCCCTCGTAGAGCGGGGGCATGAACTCGGAACCGAGCCTGCTGTATGGCCACCACGTTGCCACCACGGCGATCACTCCCGCCAGGATCACGCCCCAACACGTTCTCTTGTGGCGAAGCAGCCAGTTGATTACAGGGTGATAAGCGGCGATCAGCCAGCGATTGAGGGGATTCTTTTCCTCCGGAACGATCCGCCCGCGGATGAAATAGCCCATCAACACCGGCGCAAGGGTGATCGAGAGAAACGCGGCCGTAGCCATCGAATATGTCTTCGTGAAAGCGAGCGGTTTGAACAGCCGGCCTTCCTGAGCTTCGAGCGTGAAGACCGGCATGAAACTGACGGTGATCACCAGCAGCGAGAAGAACAGCGCGGGGCCGACCTCGATCGATGCGCTGCGCACGAGCTCCCAGCGAGGCGTTTGCCCTTTGTCTCGTTCGATGTGCTGATGGGCGTTTTCGATCATGACAATGACGGCGTCGATCATCGCGCCGATCGCGATGGCGATCCCGCCGAGGCTCATGATGTTCGCCCCGATCCCTTGCACGTACATGATGATAAAGGCGGCCAGCACGGCCATCGGCAGGGTGAGAATCGCCACCAGCGCGCTGCGAAAGTGGAAGAGAAAGGCGACGCAGACTGCCGAAACCGCGATCGACTCTTCGATGAGCTTTTCGCGCAACGTGTCGATCGACCGCTCGATCAGCGCCGAGCGGTCGTAGGCGACGTGAATCTCGACGTCGTCGGGGAGGCCCTTCTTGAGTTCGGCGAGTTTTTTCTTGACCCGGCGAATCACGTCGAGAGCGTTCGCTCCATAGCGCACGACGACGATTCCTCCGACGGCCTCGCCCTGGCCGTTCCACTCGGCGATTCCGCGCCGCATGTCCGGGCCCACGGCGACCGTGGCGATGTCGGAGAGCAGAATCGGCGTACCGTCCGGCCGCGAGCCGACCGCGGTTTGCTCGAGCTCGCGCGGGCTGTGGATGTAGCCCTTGACCCGCAGGATGTACTCGGTTTCCGACATTTCGAGCACCCGCCCGCCGACTTCGTTGTTGGAGCGCCGGACGGCGCGGACGACCTTGGAGAGTGGAATGTCGTAGGCGCGCAGCTTTTCCGGATCGACCGTAACCTGATACTGCTTGACGTAGCCTCCGACGCTGGCGACTTCGGACACGCCTTCGACGCTGGTCAGCTCGTACTTTAGATACCAGTCCTGGATGCTGCGCAGCTGCTGAAGATCGCGCTTGGGGCTGGTCAGGACGTACATGAACGCCCAACCGACTCCGGTGGCGTCGGGTCCGAGGGTGGGCGTGACGCCTTCGGGCAGTTGGCCTTGGAGCTGGCTGAGGTATTCGAGCACGCGGCTGCGTGCCCAGTACATGTCCGTGCCGTCCTCGAAGATGACGTACACGAACGAATAGTTAAAGAAGCTGTAGCCGCGTACGACTTTCGCGTACGGCACCGACAGCATCTTCGTCGTCAGCGGGTAGGTGACTTGATCTTCGACGATCTGCGGCGCTTGGCCGGGATACTCGGTGAAAATGATGACTTGGACGTCCGACAGGTCCGGAATCGCATCAAGGGGCGTCCGACTGACCGCATAGTAGCCGCCCGCGCCGATAAATAGCGCCATCAGCAGGACGAGGAACTTGTTGTCGAGCGAGAAGTTAATGACGCGGGCAATCACGGCTTGGCCTCCTGCGCGGGAACCGGCACGAGCTCCATGCCGCAAAGCGGGCAGCGACCCGGGCCTTGCTCGCGCACGGAGGCGTGCTCCGGCATTGGGCAAGTCCAATAACCAGCGGCCGGTTGGCGCCCCGTTGCCAGCCCGCTCCCGCTCGGCTTCCCGCCGCTCGCGCCATCGGCCTGGGTCCCGCTGCGGCGCTCGTGCAGCGGCATGATTCCGTGTCCAGGCCCGCGCTCGGGGTGGGTGCGGGGAGAATGCGGGAGGCCGGGGGCGTTTCGGTTGTCGCCGGACTCAACTTCGGTCTTTTGCTGGTGTGCCGTTCGGGCGTGCTCGTGTTCCGATGGAGAAAGGAGCCTCTCCAGCCCCGATCGGCCGTTCTCGTCCCTGTTCGGAGCGGGGCCTTCTTTCATGACCGGGATCAGCGTCATGCCGCAGATCGGGCACTTGCCGGGGCCTTTCTCGTGGACAAAGGCGTGTTCGGGCATCGGGCACGTCCAGTAAGCCGGCCGGACTTTGGAAACGCCCGCTGCGGCTCGCCGCACCGGAACCAGGTCCATGCCGCAGATCGGACACTTGCCCGGTTCATCGTAGAGGATGTCGGCGTGCTCCGGCATCGGACACACGTAGTAGAGCCGCCCTTCCGCTTTTTCGCGGTCGTGCTCGTGTCCGAGAGCCTTTGCCGTTGCCTCTTTGATGGGAGCGGCGCCGCTCGTCTTGCCGGGCCGCAAGAACTTCATGGCGGCTTCGCGCAGGTTGCTCTCGGAGTCGAGCAGGAACTGGCCCGATACCACGACTTTCTCGCCCGGTTTCAGCCCGGAGAGGACTTCGAGATAGTTGCCGCTCGCGCGGGCGCCGATGCGGAGCTCGCGCGGCTGGAAGCGGCCCGGTTCGGCCATGACGAACGCAACCGCTCGTTTGCCCGTGTTGATGACGGCAACATCGGGTACCAAGACTGCGTCTTTCTTGATCTCAGCCCTCAGCGTGACGGTGGCGTACATGCCCGGCTTCAGTTCGTAGCCGGGGTTGTGAAACTCCATCCGGACTGGAACCTCCCGGGTTTTCGTCTCAAGGTACGGATAGACGTAGGTGACCCTGCCGCGGAACGTCTTGCCCGGCAGGTAGCTCAGCGACATCAGGGCTTCCTGTCCGAGGCGAATGTAGGGCAGGTCGTATTCGAAGACTTTCGCGATCACCCAGACAGTGGAAAGGTCGGCGATCTTGAATAGGTCCGCGCCTGCCTTTACGTATTGCCCCTCGACAACGTTCTTCTCGATTACCACTCCGGTGAACGGCGCGTGGATCGTGAGCGTCTTACGGACCTTACCGGTGCGCTCGAGTTCGGCGATTTGCTCTTCGGAAATGTCGAAAAACTCGAGCCGAGTCCGCGCGTCGCGCACCAGGCGCTCGGAATCCATGCGGGAGTGGGGAACAATGTCCACCTCCTGCTGTTGCTTGTTGCGCAGTGCACTGAGGTACTCTTCCTGGGCCGAGAATAGCGCTGGAGAGTACAGTTCGAATAGCGGGTCGCCGGCGTGGACCTGAACGCCGGTTTCCTCCACATAGAGCTTTTCGATCCAGCCATCGACTTTCGTCGTCACGTTGGCCAAACCAGTTTCGTCGTAATCGACGAAGCCAACGGTGCGGACCGTCTTGACGAGCGGCCCGCGCACGACCTCGTCGATTCGAATACCCATGTTCTGTTCGGTGATTGGATCGACCGCGATCGTTCCCGCTCCGGCTGCTTCGTCCTCGTAGACCGGCACCAGGTCCATGCCCATGGAGTCTTTGCCGGGGCCAGCGTGGATCTCGCCGGGAATCATCGAGGACTTCCAGTAGAGGATTTTTCGCTCTCCCTTGGCCTTGGCCCCGCCGGCCGGTGCGGTGGCAAGGCCCATTGCCGCCGCGCGGTCGGGCGGCATCGGCTGCAACTTCATCCCGCACTTCGGGCAGTTGCCCGGATGATCCTGGATGACCTCGGGATGCATCCCGCAGGTGTACCAAGTTTTCACCTCCGCTCCGGGCGCCGCCGGTGCGCGCGCTTCCTGCTGCTCTGCCGGCGCGGCCGCCATTTGCACGGGCTCCGTGCCGCGTTTGTGAAGCCGTTGCCACAGGAGGCCGGCTCCCGCTCCCGCTGCGAACGAGAGGGTGACGACGAGAAGAACGACGAGAAGGCTTCGTGCTTTCATGGTTGGTTTCCTCCGCTGGGCGAGTCGGCCGCTTGGCGCTTGGCGGCCGGCCGGGCCGGTGCTGAAAGCGCTCGTTGTTCTGGGAGGCGCGGCAGAGCAACGCCCACGAGCTGCTCGAGGTCGGCCAGACGTTGCTCGACGCCGGCCAGAGCACGGTGATACGCGAGCGAGGCGTCCAGCCACTTGCGCCAGTTTTCGACCAGCGCGGTAAACTCGAGCGCGCCCGCCCGATAGCTCGAGGTCGAGGCTTCGATCGCCTGCCACGCTCTCGGGACGATCAGGTCGCGAAAGAGCACAGCCTGGCGGTACTGCGTGTCGATCTTGACCAGCGCATCCTCGATCTCGAAGAAGATGGCGTTGCGCGTCTCGCGGTATTCTTCGACCGACGCAAGCACTTGCGCGTTGCCTTCAAGGACCTGTGCCCGCTGCTTGCGCCACCAAATCGGGAGATTGAGGCCGAAGCCGAGATTCCAGGCGTCGTTGCCGCTGGCCACCGGGCTGACTCCGGAGCTCGAGATGAAGGTGTACGTCGCACCGGCGGTAAGGTCCGGGAAGTAGTCGAGGCGCGCCAGCCTTACGGCCTCGAGGTCGCGCAGCACCTGGTCGCGCAGCCGGGCCAGGCGCGGGCTTTTTTCGATCGCGCGTGCCATGAGCGCCGGGAGCTTCCAGTCCACTCGCTTGAGGTCGAACGGCTTGGGTGGCGGCAGGGGGGCCTCGACGTCGCGGTCCATCAGCGAGTTGAGCAGAGCCGCGGCGGTGGCGCGCTGCTGCTCGAGCGTGATCAGTTCGTTGGTCAGATTGTACAGATCCACTTCGGCGCGCAGGACGTCTTGCTGCGGCGCCTTGCCGGCGCGGTAGCGCGCCGCCGCCACGTCTCGAATCTGCCGCAGCAGGGCCTGGCTCTCGCGGGTAATCGCGATCGAGACGTCGGCTAGGTAGTAGTCGTAGTAAGCCTTCTTTACTTGGGCGACCGTACGGATGCGGACATCGGCGAGCCGGTCGAGGGCCATCCGCACGGACTGTTCGACGATACGGCCGCGGGTAGTGAGCTTGCCGGGAAACGGGATTTTCTGCGACAGCCCCACCGCGCCGCCGAGCATGCCGGCCGCGGTCTGGACCATATCGCCGGTGGGTGGGACGAACGACACGATCGGATCCTCGAGCGAGGTGACCTGGGGCACCCGGTAACCGAGGACCTGAACCTCGCGGATCGCGCGGCGGATTGAAGGATTGTCGCGCAGGGCAATCCGGATGTAGTCGTCGAGCCCGGCTTGCTCCGGCAGGGGGCTGGCTGCGGGAAGGCTCATTCGATTCGAGGCCGTGCGCCGTGCCACCGCGCGCACGGCAGCGTCGTCCTCGACGCTGGGTCGAAGGCCCGCGGCTTCGGCTGCGACGCGCTGCTGGAGCTCTTGGTTGATGGTCCCGCAGGCCGCTACAACCATGGCCAACAGAAGGAGGCCGAATTGAGTCCAGGCGTGCGGCAAGAGGGTTTGCCGCAGCAGGCCTTGTCGTTCGTTGCGATCGTGCTTCATTGCCTTCACCTCGCCTGGCAGCCGCAGCCGCCGACCACAGTGTGGACAGCCTGCCGCTGTTGGGCCAGGACGCGGCGGCGAGCGGAGGCGAGCACCACGGGCGGTACCCCTCGGGGCGCCGAGCGCGCGAGCGACCACACGTAGGCGACAACGGTCCACAGCGTTTCGCTGTCGGCACCGCCTCCGTAACTAGGCATCGGCGAG
>CAYZHO010000043.1:0-10128 GCA_964478045.1 uncultured Myxococcales bacterium
TTGGTTCACGCCGTCCATCTTGTACTCGACCGGGTCCTCGACGGTGACGAGGTTTTTGTCCGGCGTGTTGAGCAGTTTGAGCGTCGCATACAGCGTCGTGCTCTTGCCGCTTCCCGTGGGCCCCGTCACGAAGATCAGTCCGTGCGGCGAGCGCGCCGCCGTGTAGAAGCGCTCGCGCTGTTTGGGACCGAAACCAAGCTTTTCGAGATCGAGCGGCAGCGCGTCCTTGTTGAGGATACGGATCACCATCTTCTCGCCGTGGACGGTGGGCACCGTGGACACGCGCATGTCGATCTGATTGCCCTTGTACATTACGGAGAAGGCACCGTCCTGCGGGAGGCGCTTTTCGGCGATGTCCATCTTGGAAATGACTTTCAGGCGCGAAATAAGCGGCAGGAACATTTTCTTGGGCGGCGCCGGGCGCGCCTGCAGGCAGCCGTCGATCCGGTAACGGATGGAGAGCCGCTCGGCCTGCGGCTCGATGTGGATGTCGCTGGTTCCTTCCTCGATCGCCTGGCGGATGATGTGATTGACGAGCCGGATGATCTGCGTGTCGTCTCCGCCCACGATCGGCTTGTCGAGCTCGAGGACCTCGTCGTTGAGCGGGGTCTCTTCCTCTTCGACTTCCTCGTCGGCCGGCACTTCCTGGGAAATCTCGCTGACGAGGTTGCGGGCGCCGAAAAGCGACTCGAGGGTCTTTTCGATCTGGCCGAGCGGGACCACGTGGACGACGGGGGTAAGCCCGGTGTGGAGCTGCACCTCTTGGAGCGTCTCGAGGTTCGAAGGATCGACGCACGCCACGTGCAAGACCGTTCCCTCGCGCCGCATCGGCACGAGCAGCGAGTCCCGCAGGAACTTCTCCGGCAGCAGGTCGAGCACCTCCTCGTCCGGCTCGATCACCGCCCCGTCGAGGCTGGCCAGCGGCACGTGAAAATGACTTGCGTAGGCTTCGGCAATGTCCCGGTCGCTCACCGCACGGGCTCGCACCAAGGCTTGCTCAAGCGTCAGCTCGTCCTTGCGCTGGAGTTCGTAGACCGGCTCGAGGTCCTTCTCCGTGAGCTTCTTGGCCTGAAGGAGAAGGTCGAGCAGCAGCTCGCGCCGCGTTCCCAAGCTCGTCTGCGCTTCCATCGGTGCCATCTTGGAGTTCAGCTCCTTGGCAAGTGCAGGCGTTCTAGAAGCTCGTCGAGCGCGCCCTTTGAATCCTTGCGGCTGTCTGCTCGCGGCTGTGCTTTGCCGACTGCGGAAGCCGGCCCGCGGGGCACAGCTTTGGGCAGCGCCGTCTCCGGCGAAGCGACCTCGAGATAGAGCTCGAGCTGGTGCCCGTCGAAGCCTTCGAGGACCACCCGGTCGGCGTCCACCCGAACGAGCTCGAGCCCTAGATAGCGATCGCCCTCGACCACTCGCGTCCCGTTGATGATGGCCAGGCGGCGCCGGCCGATGATCACCGTGCCGTCGAGCCTGAGCGGCTTCTCGGACTCTTCCTGGCTTGCTTCCTGCTGGCCGGCCAGCAGGGTTCCGAGCAGACCTTCGGTTCCAACTTCCGTACCGTCCTCGGCCAGCGGCGCGAATGGGTCGCGCGCCAGCGTCTCGGGCGTCGGCGTCACCTCGGCCACGTGATGGGCAACCGCACGCTGGGTCTGCATGAGCGCTTGCAGCAGGCTTTGCTGGCCGCGAACGGCGGTCCACGTCAGGTACGTAACCACCAGCGGCAGTGCCAGCGTCATCAGTTGGCGCGAGTTAAGCTCCATGGGCCTTATCCTGCGTGGCCAGGATCGCTACGGTTAGCTTTGCTTTGATTGCGTCCGGCTCTTTCTTGAACCGAAACCGCACGATCCGCATCATCCACTCGTTGTTCTCTACCCAGCGTACGAGCCGGTAGAGCTCGCTCGACTGCGCTTCCACTTCGAGGTCGATGTAGACGACCTGTAGATCCCCTGCCTTGATCTTCTGCGGCTTGGTCTCCAGGCTCCGAAGTTGGACGCCGGAATCCCGCACGCCCCCGATCAAGTGCTCGCTCCAGTAGTTGATTGTCGGCTGGGGCGGAACCTTCTTGCGCAGCCCGGCGCGCCGGGCCTGCAGCAGCTCGATCTTCTCGATCGTCTCCAGGCGCGTGCGGGCTTCCTTGAGCTGGCGATTTAGAATCGCGATTTCGCCCGACAGCGGCCGGTAGATGGAAAGGTAGCCGGCCAGGAAGAGCAGGCCGAGGACGGTCGCGCGCAGCTTCAGCGGGTCGTGAAGCTGCTCGACGATTTGCTCCCACTGCCGCTTCCATTCTGGAGGAATGCCCGCTTCCATCGGTTCCTCACTTCTTCGGCTTGAGCAGCACGGTGAACACCGTAAAGCCGTTGCCCCCTTCCTGCCGCCACGTCACGTCGACCAACTTGGCCCGGGGCAGCACGCGGCCGAGGTACGAGTCGCGTTCGAGCCGCCGCACGGTTTCGTTGATCTCCGGCGGTGTCGTATCCCCCGAGGTGTTCGGCACGCCGGTGTCGAGCAGAAGGTAGTGCTCGCCGAGAGCTTTGTTCGGGTTCTTCTCCCAGAGCAGGTCCTTGCCCTCGGCGACCACCAGCCAGGTCTTCTCGGGCATCACCTCGGCCACTGAGGCGAAGGCCCGGCTGAACGTGAACTGCCGCTCCATGAACTTTTCGAGCGGGGTCACTTCGCGCTCGAGGGCGGCGGCCTGCGACTTGAGCTTGGCGATTTGTAAGTCTTTGGCCCACTCGACGTGGGCAATGCGCGATGTCGTCTCGGCCAGTTCGCCCCGCAAGCTGGCGGCGTGGTGACTCATCACCAGGAACATGCAGAGGAACAGAGCCACTCCGAAGCTGACTTCGCCCCAGGGAACGAGCTTGTAGAGCGGCGGCTCGTCGCGCAGGCTGGCCGCCAGATCGATCGTCTCCTCCTTCGGCGCCAGCGCGCCGAGGGCCAGCCCGAAGGCCACCATCTCGGGCTCGTAGCTCGGGCCATCGACGTGCTGAACGGGCCGTTCGATCGCCTCGGCCAGCGCGTCCCAACCGCCACTGAGATGGTTGTTTCCTTGGACCGAGACGTGCTCGATTCCGCCAAGGCCGAGCCGGCGCGTGGCATGGAGCTGCAAGAGGCGAAATGCCTGCAGCAGTACTTCGTGCTTGTTGTCCTGCTGCCACGAGAGCACTTGCCAGGCCAGTGGCCAGCGCCCGCTCGCTAGGATCGCAAGGCCCTCGCCGTCGCCGAGGAGAAAGCGCAAGTGAATGCCCTTGGACGGCTTGAGCGGCGCGTAGTACAGCGAAGCGCGCCAGGCTGCCCACGGCGCTGGCTCGAATCGGTTTTCGCTGTCGCGCCCGAGGCCCGCCGCTTGGCGCGCCCGTTCGATTTCGCTGGTGCGCACCCGGGCACTCAAGCGGGCCTTGCCGCGGCCGAGCGGGACAACGAGCTGGTCTCCCACCACCGGCCCCGCCTTGCGCCGGCCCCGTGCGGGCTTTTGTTCGCCGGCCTCCCCACCGGCCGGCAGCGCCGCCGCCTCGCTGAGGGGCTCGGAAGAAAAGTTGACCGCGCTCGGGCGCACGCCCACCACCAGGTTCACGGGATCGCGGCTTGCCGCGCCAAGCCGGGGCACCCTGACGGAAAACCGTTCGAGCAGCGGCCTGGTAGCAGCAAGGCCACGGTAAAGAGCCGTCAGGGCCAGCGCTTTGAGCCTCTCCACAAGGCCCGGGCCGGTTCTCCCGTCTTCTCTCAAAGCAACTGGGCGCAGGCCGAGCACCGTGCGCGCGGCGCCGGCTCGCACGACGTCCTCGCCGGCGACGTAGACCCCCAGGCCCGTCTTGAGCTCAAGCCTGCTCAGTGCCTCGAGGCCGCGAGCGTTCATCTCTTCTCCCACTCACGAACACTGCCCGCCGAAGGCGGCAGGGCAGTCCGGCGTACCGCCTCCACCGGGCTCGGCAATTACCTGCCACTGCCCGCTACTCTTGCGGCGAAACTTGGCCTTGTACGAAACGACCTCGCCGGCGGCACTGCGAAGGCGCAACCGGCAAGTGTACGTGTTTCTACTCGGGCGTCCCGTCGCCAGTAGCGCCAGTGCGGCTCCTAGGGCGCGCCGGTAGCCCGGCTCGCCGGCAGCAACTTGCAGGTCCTGCTCTTGAAACCGGGCCGTTTGCTCGAGCCGGTCGAGGGACTGCGTTAGCGCCAGCAGGGCAATCGTCGTAAACGCCGTAACCAAGACCATCGCTGCTCCTCGTTGCCTCGCTTTGTGCCTCGGTCTCGGTCGTCTCGTCCCTGCCCCCGGGTACTTCACTTCTTCTTGCCCCCCTTCTTCTTGCTTCCTTTCTTCTTGCTTCCTTTCTTCTTGCTTCCCTTCTTCTTGCTTCCCTTCTTCTTGCTTCCCTTCTTCGATCCTGTGCTCGGCTGGCCGCCGCCTGTCCCCGGCGTGGCTGTGGATTCCGTTTCGCTCACGGTCATCGCAACGTGCACTTTCTCGCCGGGCCCGCCGATATCGGCGTCAACTTCGACCAGCCCTGTTCCCTGGCTTGCACAGGCAAGCTTTTGGACCGGCTCAGCTACGAGGGAATCCGCGTCCGGCGGCAGGGCCCAGCGCACCAGTCGGGTTCCTTGTAGTCGGTACTCGACGAGGGTTTCGGCGCCTTGGCCGATCGTGATGGCTACGCGGTCGGGCGCCGCGCACGCGACGTTCGAGGCCGCGGCGGCATCGGCGAGCAGGCGGGCCGTTGCGACCTCGGCGCTGGCGAGGTTGTCGGTCCGCAGGTCGAGCGCAGCCATCGCCTGAAAGAAGCTCGAGCCTGCCGAAGCGAACAGAAGGCCGAACACGCCCATCAGCGTGCCGGCCACCAGCAGCTCGACCAGCGTGAAACCGCGCTCCTTACAGCGCGCCACCACCATCACCCCCCTCGATCGGAAATCTCGACTAGAGCCTGGGCGCCGTCGGTCCCGGCGTAGTCTACGGAGACCAGCCGCAGGCGGCAGGCGGGCGGGCCCGCTTGGCGCCCGGCCTCGGTCACCGTGAGAACGGCGCGCCCGCGCTCAATGTCAACGACGCCGCGTGCTCTGTGTTCGCTCTCGAGCCAACCGACGAGCTTCCCATAGACCCGGGCGTGGCCGACGAGCGTCAGGACGGCCAAGACGAAGAGCAGCGTGGCGACCTGCACCTCGATGAGCGTAAAGCCCCGGGCCGCCTGCCGCCCGGGCCGGAAGCTCGCCGAGCGCTGCTTGCTCGATCGCTCGCTCACGCCTGCCATCGCACCGCTCCTCTGCCACCACCACCCGCGCGAACGCCTTATCGAGGCCGAAAAAAGGGGGGCCATGGCCCCCCTTCTTTCGGCCCGACCTCGCCGATCAGCCGCTGTTCTTGCTGCCAGTGCCCTGCGAGCCGATCGGGTTGATCTGCGGCAGATCGTTGATCGTGCTGTTGGCCGGATCGTAGCCTTCCTCGTTGAAGGTCACGGTGTAAGCGCCGTAACCGGCCGAAGCGCCCTGCCGCGTCAGCGTCAGCGTCCACGAGCTCTCGAGGTCGCCCGTCGAGCCCGGAGCAATCTCGCCGACCGAGAAGTACTTCGGGTTGGGGATCGAAATGTCGAGCTTGTCGAGCGTGTCCGCATACGTGCCCTCACGAGCGTGATAACGCTCCTGGGCCGCCCGCACCGAGCTCAAGAAGGTCATCGCCTCGCCGGCCTTCGACCGCTCGACCGCATCGCGGAAGCGCGGCACGCCAAAAGAGGCCAGCACGCCGATGATCACGATCACGATTGCAAGCTCGACCAGCGTAAAGCCACGCTCGTCCTTGCTCGCCCGAATCTTGCTCATCACACCCATTTCTTCTTTTCCTCCTCCGTGTTCGTTGCCACCGGCCGATGGGGCGCGGCCAACGCGCAGAGCGCCGGCGGCCGACCACCTGCTCGGTTGCCCAGGCTGGTGCAACGCGCGTGCCATTGCCGGCCGAGGCAGCGAACTATACGACAACGCTCATGACTAGGCTGAGGACCCTCGGGGAACAGGGTGTCGATTTTGTCCCGCAGTGAACCGATTTGGCCACCGGACGGCCGGCCGCCACAAAGCAGATCGCGGTTGAAAGCCGCACAGCCCGGCAAGGACAATGGATGTGAGAAAGAAAACGGGAAGTGCCCGGTCCACTGACAACGCATCGTTCATACCACCGGGCGCGAGGAAGAGGCGGAAGGATGGCACGGATACTCGTGATCGACGACGACGAGCTCCTGCGCGAGACGGTGCGCGAAATCCTCGAAGACGCCGGCCACGAAGTCGACGAAGCCGAGGACGGTGCGGTCGGCGTTCGCGTATTCAAGGAGCGACCGGCCGATGTGGTGATCACGGACATCATCATGCCGAACAAAGAAGGCATTCAGACCATCTGGGAGATCAAACAGGCGGCGCCCGACGTTCACATCATCGCCGTCTCCGGGGGCGTGCCCGGCCAGCCCGAGTCGGACTTGCCGCTAGCCGAAACGTTCGGTGCCGAGCGCAGCATTCAAAAGCCGTTTTCGCCTCGGGTCCTGCTGCGTGCGGTTGACGAGCTCCTCGGGCAGGCGGCGTAGGCGCCGCCGCCACAGCCCCGAGCCGCTCGATCGAAGGGCCGAGAGCAGGAAGACAGGCGTCCGGTGCCGCTGGGAAAAGAAATGAATCCGCGCATCAAATGGTCGGCGCTCGACGAGCTTTGCCGAACCTTAAGCAACGAAGCGACCGCGTGGGTCTGGCTCGAAGACGCCGACGGGGCCCTGCGTGCCGGCGAGCGCCCGGCACAGGCGGAACTATCAGCGACGAGGCCGGTCGAAATCCAAGGAAGCCGCCTCGCCACGGTGTGTGCCCGCGGGCCGCTGGCGGCAGCCTTTTCAGAGCTCCTCGCTGAACTCGCCCGCCGGGAAATCGAGCAGCAGGCGACTCTTCGCGACATGGCGGCGGCCACGGCCAGGCTGTGGCGGCAGACCAATGCGATGCTGCGAATGGCTGCGTCGATCCAGCTCACGCTCGATCCCGCCAGTACCGTGGCCGGGATCCTCAGCGCCATCGGCAAGTCGACGTGCTTCAAGCGCTGCACCGCGGTACTGCGCCTTCCGGGGCAGCCGAACTACGTGCGCCTTGGAGCCGGTGGCCCCGCCAAGTTCGAAACGACGGCACTAGTCCCGCTGGAAACGGTCGGTACCGACGTTGCGCTGACCGGCGATGTCGAGCTCGACGAACGTGCAGTCGCGGCTTGCCGCACGCTATCGGGATTCGCCGGCGGCTGTGCCGTTGCTCAGGTTGCCACGGAAAGCGAGCGGTACGGCTACTTGTTCGCGGAGTTTCCCGAAGGCAACCCGCCGAGTTCGGAAGACTGCAAGTTGCTGGCCGCCGGTGCGCAGATCCTGAGTGTCGGCGTGGCAAACGGCCACACGCTAGCCCGTGCCAAGGAAGCCACCCGGCGCCAGGTCGAAAGCAAGCTCTACGAAACCTTGGCCAAAACGGTCCCGGTCGGCATCTTCCGCATCGACGCAACCGGAAAGCGCGTCACCTACGTGAACGAGCAGTGGCGGGCGATCACTGGGCTCGATGCGAGCGGGGACGTCGCGGCGGCTTGGGTAGCGGCAACCCACGAGGAGGACCGACCCGCCGTCGTCGAGGCCTGGCGGCGCGCGGTCGAGCGAAGCGAGCCGTTCCGCGTGCAGTACCGGATCATGCGCCCGGACCGGGAAGAGCGCTGGGTGCTCGGCCAGGCCGCCGCCGAATATGACAGCAGCGGCCGGGTGACGGGCTACGTGGGCTCGATCACCGACGTCACCGAGCAAAAGCGCGCGGAAGAAGAAAAGGACCGCCTGGAAGCGCAGCTTCGGCAATCCCAGAAGATGGAGTCGCTCGGCGTTCTGGCGGGCGGCATCGCCCACGACTTCAACAACATCCTCGGCGCAATCATCGGCAGTGCCGAGCTTGCCATCGACAAGGTCGACGCCGACAGCCGCGTCCACCGGAATCTCGAGCGGATCCTCAGCGGAGCGAACCGCGCCAAAGAACTGGTCGGACAAATCCTAGCCTTCAGCCGCCAGCAGCCGGCCACGGGCGGGCCGAGCGACCTTGCCGCCGTCGCCAAAGAAGCGATGACCTTGGCCCGCGCCTCGATTCCGACCACGATCGACTTGGTCGCCGAAATCGACGAAAGCTGCCCGCCGGTGCCGGCCGATTCGACCCAGCTCCATCAGATCATCATGAACCTGTGCACGAATGCCTATCACGCCATTGGCAAGGGCGGCGGCACGATCCGCGTCGGAGTCGGTCAGGTTTCCTTCGAAAATGGCGGCGAACTGCCGCCCGGCCTTGGGCCCGGCACCTACGTGTGCCTGAGCGTGAGCGATACTGGCTGCGGAATGGACGAAGAAACCAAGGCGCGCATCTTCGATCCCTTCTTCACGACCAAAGGCGTGGGCGAGGGAACCGGACTCGGCTTGTCGGTCGTCCACGGCATCGTAACCAAGGCTGGCGGCGCGATCACCGTAGACAGCGCAGTAGGACGCGGAACCACGTTTCGAATCTTCCTGCCACCCTGTACCTCTTGCGAGGAAGGGGAACAAGAAGACACCGACCAAGCCATCGAATCAGGAGGAGCCCGCGTGCTCCTCGTCGACGACGAGCCCGAGCTGCTCGCGACCGCCCGCGAGATATTGGAGGAACTCGGCTACAGCGTCACTGCCTTCTCTTCGAGTCGCGAGGCACTCGAGGAGTTTCGCCGCCGGCCCGAGAGCTTCGACGTGGTGGTCTCCGACCAGACGATGCCCGAGCTGACCGGCGCCGACCTGTTCCGCGAGATGGCCGCGGCAAGGTCCGACCTGCGCTTCGTGGTCGCGACCGGGTTCAGCGACACGTTGAGCCCGGCGGCGGCCCGCGCCATGGGGATGGCCGGCTACATCCCAAAACCGTATCGAGCGCGCGATCTCGCCAAGGCACTCGCTAGAGCGCTGTCCCCCCAGCCGTTGTTCGCCGCGGCGCGGTAAGTCCGCCAAGCAGTAAGGCCAGCGCAACTTACAGGCCTGCAACCGGCCACCGGCCGTCACTTTGCGGCGGCGCGCGGCTCGACTCCTAACCGACCGAAGGATGTCTCGGATGCAGCCCTTCGTTTAGATACCACTGCCGAAGTACTCTTGTTCGGCTTCCTTTGGGGCGCCGTCCGGTGGCAAGACGAACCGTACGATCGTTCCTTGGCCTTGGCGGCGCTCGGCCCAAATTCGCCCGCCGTAGTGGATGACGATGTCGCGTGCGATGCTCAGGCCGAGACCCGAGCCAACCGGTTTTTCGCGCGAAGGATCGGCGTCTTGTACCTGATAGAACCGCTCGAAGACGCGCTCGAGGTCTTGCTCTGGAATACCGATTCCCTCGTCCTCGACCTCGAACAACAAGCCTTCGTGCCCGCGCCGCACTCGCACGGTCACCGAACCTCCCGCCGGCGTGAACTTCACCCCGTTGTCGATGACTTGCTCGAGGACCTGGCGCAGTCGCTCGCGGTCCGCCACCAGACTCGGCAAGTCGTCGTCGAGGACGCTGATCAACTCCACGCCCGCCTGCTGCGCCTTGGCGCGCAGGTCATCGAGGGCTTCTTCGACGACTTGGCCGACCTCGAGCGGTTCGTCGTTCCACCGTGCTCCCGCCGACTCGATGAGCGAGAGGTCGAGCGCCTCCTCGACGAGAGCCGTCAGGCGTTTTCCCTCTTGGAGAATCGTTTCGCTGAACCGCTCGACCACCTCCGGCTTGCCGCGGGCGTGCTTGCGGATGATCTTGGCGGCCGTGACCATCGCCGCAACCGGCGTGCGCATTTCGTGCGAAACGTTGGCCAGCAGGCGGTTCTTGGTTTCGTCGAGCTCGCGCAGGCGCGCGTTGGCGCGCTCGAGCTTTCTGGCATGTGCTTCGAGCGCCCGGCGGCTCTTGGCCAGCGCGGTCGCCATTGCGTTGAAGCTCTCGGCAAGAGCGCCGGATTCGTCCCGTGCAATGACGGGTATCGGCTCGACCTCTTGGCCAGCCGCCAAGTGACCAGCCGCATCGACGACGAGCGACAACTGCCGGGTCAGGCGGCCCGAGGCCAGGATCGCAAGGGTTATGCAGCCGAGCACCACGAAGGCAAGCAGGGCAGCCGCCACCGTTACGAATGCAGCAAGCGGGGCC
>CAYZHO010000043.1:10138-12598 GCA_964478045.1 uncultured Myxococcales bacterium
GGGCCCATGCCACCCGCTCGTCTTCGAGAACGTAGGCGACGTGGCTCCAGCGCTCGCAGCCTCCGGCCGCCGAGCACGCTGGCGCCGGCTGCTCGGAAACAGTGCGGCTTGCCACGACACGATACGATGAATGAGCCGTGGCTTGCACAGCGGCTAGAAACTCCCCTAGCGGCTCCAGGGGCCCGCCCCAGCCCATGGCCACGTCCGGAAGCGCGAGGACTCGCCCGCTGTTGTCGGCAAAAACGGCAAATCGCGCCGGCGCTTGTTCTTCGCCCAAAACGACCGAATCCTGAACCAGTGCCAGCAGATCGCTCCAGAGCAGCTTTCCGAGCAGCAACGCCCCGCCTGGCGCTCTTGCCTCCGGAAGCCGAACCGCCATCGGAACGACCAAGCCGCCCGCTTCTCGATCCTCGGTAAGGCTCCCAACCTCAGCCCCCTGTGCCAGGGCAGCAGCGAGCAAATCGACGTAGCCCTCCTCTCCGCCTGAAGCGCCGTGCGTTGCCGCCAAGACTTTTCCGGATGCCGACACCAGCTCGATGCTGGCAAACGCGGGGTGGTCGTGGAGTTCTTCGGAGAGCAGCTCGGGTGCCGCGCCTAGCCGAGCGGCCGCCACCCGGTGCGCAACCGACGCCAGCTCGTCGACGCGCATGCCGATGTGCTCGGTCATGCGCGCGTCGTAGATGCGCGCAAGCTCGCCTAGATAGGCGGCCCGCTGCGGCGCCAAGTACACCGAGTAGGTCCACGCGCCTAGTGCAAGGAGCGCCAGCGTGGGAACCAGTGCCGCGCTCCCCATGGCCAGGGCAGCCTGCCACCGCATCGAGCGCATCACGCGGCCCCACAGTGCCGCCACCACGCGCTTGAGACAGCGCCACGAGGCCACACAAGGCAGCACCGACCGCGCCCGCCGGGTAGCCTCCTGCACCGCGCCGCCTGGGCGCTGGCCTTGCGTAGAGCCAGTCATGGCCCCACCTCGATGCGCGCCACCACCTTGAGCGCGCCCGGGCCTGCCCGGGCCGGGAGGTAGGCGATCGCGTTTGGCATCACTGCCACTAGCCGCTTGACCAGAGCAGGATCCGCTTGTTCGAGGGGGCGAAAGACGTAAGGCGAGCCGCGCGGCGCGTGGCGCTCGGGTCCACTGTGAAACACGGCCCGGTAAAACGCCGCGCGCTCGGGGCGCTCGGGCTTGTAGTCGATGACTTGAATGCGCCGCCCATCGGGCCATTGCACGATCTCGCCGCGGAAGATCCGCGCCACTTCGTAGACCGTGAGCTCGGCCACCGAGTTGGCGGGATTGACGACCACGAGCAGCTCCGAGGCAGCGGCCGGCGGCGGCCCTTTCAAACCACCGGCCACAACGGCCACCGCAATAGCCGCCACCAACCGGGCGGCGCCTCGCTCAGCTCTCCTTGTCGTGCTGCCGCCGCGCATTCCCAGGCCGCCCTCTTTTCAGAACGATGCCGCCACCGAAGCCAGCAGGCCGTCGGCGTCTCCGTGCTCGAGGGGCTCGCGGCTGGCGGTGTTGTGCTGCCACTCCAGTTTGAGCACGAGCGCGTCGGCCGGTCTCAGGTTGATTCCAAGGGTGAGGCGCTCCTCGCGGTTTGCACCGCTGCCCGGGTCGCCGTCGTCACCGATTTCGGCAAAACCCCACCGAGCCACGGCCGTAAGGCGCGGATTGCTCATGTAGGCTTTCAGCCTGTCAAGAGCTCGGGGCCAAAACGAAACCGAGGGCTCGACGTACAGGCCTTCCATGTGTCCCGGGGCGGCCAACCCGTCGGCCGTAACGCCGCGTTCGATCGTAAGTCGCGCGTATTCGCCGCGCAGCCGCAGCCACCTCCAGCGCAGGTCCCAGTCGGCATCGAAGCCGGCGATCGCGTGTTTTCCGCGCTCGTCATAGGCGCCGTAGTAGCCGCTCACACCGACGTCCAACCAAGTAGGCGCCGACAGGGCAAGCCTGCCGACCCAGGCCTTGTCGTCGTTGTTGTCGCCGCCGAGGGAACCCCGGGCCGGTCGCAAGGAAGTATCGGAAAAGCTGTCGGTCAGTCCGTTGATCGCGTAGACTTCGTACTCGAGGCCCACGTCGGCCGCCGGCAGCGCCAGGGGCAAGGCCCCGGTAGCCCCTACGGCCGTCTCCGACCAGCTCGAGGGAACCACGTGGCGCACCACCAGCGGGCGGGACGTCAGGTCTTGCACCGTGTCGAAGTGGTTGATGCTGTAGCGGCCGAAGGGAACCAGTACGACACCCGCCCGCGGCACCAGCCACGGGCGAATCGTGTAGGAGAGCCATGCCTCCTCGATCTCCGTTTCGGCGTGCGAGCCGCCGGACTCTCCTCCCGCTTCGAGTTCAATTTCCGCCCGGAAAGAAAGACGCGGCGCCGGTGCCGAATCGACGAGCAGCTCGAGCGTGGCCAGGCTGAGGTCGGAATGTTCGCCGTCGAAGTCGGAAGCCGCCACCGCAGCGTA
>CAYZHO010000043.1:12608-14924 GCA_964478045.1 uncultured Myxococcales bacterium
TCGCGTAGCCGCTCAGGCGGCTGCTACGCGACAGCCGCTCGAGCAAGTCCTCGCGCTGGGCCGAGGCAACGGCGGCCTCGGCCTCGAGCGCCTCGAGGCGTGCCGTGATCTCTTGCTCGGCCCGCTGGCCGCTACCAGAGCGCGCGGCCGGGCCGCTGCCGCCGGAGCGCGCGAGCGCTTCGCCGGTTGCGACGCCGCCTGGCCCGCCTTGGCTGCTCCACTGGAACCCGCCAGCGCGCGTGGCTCGTTCGCGCGCGCCCTCGGGCGCCGCCCCCTGCCGGCACGCCCCTTCCTTGCCCAAAGCGGCTTCGAGGCGGCGCAGCCGCTCGGCCAGGCGCCGGCTTTCGGCCCGCGCCTGCTCGAGCGCCGCACGTTGCTCTTGCACGGTCTTTTCCAACCGGTCGAGCTCAGCGCGCCAAGGGCCTTGGGCCTGGCCTTGCTCGGCCCTTGCGGGCGCGGCCGCCAGGACCAACCCGAATGCGGCGCAGATTGCAGTGCCTGCGAGCTTGCTCATGCTCGTGCCCCCCATCCGGCAAGCCCCCAGGCGAGGCTTGCAGCACGCGCCGTGCCAAGCAGGTGGCCAAGCAAACGCAGCAAAAAACCACACCCGCACCCGCACACCCCGCACAAGAGCGAACGAGTTCGTTCATGCCGGAGCAGCGCCGCTGCCGGCGAATGAAGGCTCTGCG
The DNA here is from genome assembly GCA_964478045.1 of uncultured Myxococcales bacterium. Classification (GTDB taxonomy): domain Bacteria; phylum Desulfobacterota; class Binatia; order UBA1149; family SPBQ01; genus CAZQYE01. The sequence continues at coordinate 13,298 of CAYZHO010000043.1, forward strand.
ACCACAGGCCCAGCCGAGATCGCTGCTTCTCGATCGCAGGCCGCCTGTCTTGACGGGATCCGGCAAATGCGCCACCGTGTGGCCGCTCGTCAAATCGCCGGAGGCAGCGGACTGCACGCTCCGGCAATGGGCAAGCGCCGCTCTAGCCGTGGGGGGTAGCGCCGCCAAAGCCCATATCGGCTGGCGGACGGCCGGCCGCCGGGAGGACGCGCCGGCCAGCAAGGGCATTGAGAGAAATCGAACCGGCGGGGGGTGTCCGCGCGTGCGCCTTCCGCCGGGAAAAAAAAGGAGATCAGCCGTGAGAAGGAAACGGTCGCTGCTAGTTGCCGCTCTGCTCGCATGCCTTGGTGGACTGCTCGCGACGAGCTGCGACGAGATCGTCGCCATTCCACCGGTACCCCCGACCCTTACCACTGGTTCCGGGCTTTTCGTCGTCGATTGCAACGCAGCCAGGGCCTACGTGCCTCTGCTTGGCGAACCGGACCCGGCAACCGGCAACGGCCGCATCGCCGTGGTCGACTTGAGTGTGAATCCCGACCAGCAGGATCCGCTGGTCTCGGTCATCGTGCTTTCGCACCCTGACGATCCGACCGGCACGGCGCAGGACTTGGACGACGGCCTGATCGCCGCCGTCAGCGGCCAGTCCGGCACCGGCGGTTTCATGGACCTGATCGACACCGCCACGGGCAAACTGACGCCGGACTCGCCGATCCCGTTTCCGGCGGGAACCGAGCCGGGCGACACCGGCCAAGTACTCTACGACCCGATACGCAAGCTGTTCATCGTGGCAGTGCGGGCAGCGAGCGGCTGCACCGGCCAGTGTACTGGATTCGTCACGTTCGACCCGCGCACGCGTAAGTTCTCGGAGGTTATCCCTGCCAACTATTCTGAGACGTTTGCGTTCGACGCCACGCAGAACATCGTGGTCGACGCCTCCGACAACGACGACGCCGGCGAGATCGGAATCGTCGATCTAGGCCAAGGAAGGACGTGCCTGCTGTCGGATCCAAACATCGGAAGCGACAGCGACGGCGCCTCGATCGATTTCACTACCGGCCTGGTCGTGATCAGTAACGAGGACGGAACCGCCACGGTCATCAACCTGCACGGCGTGACGTTCGACACCGGGGGGACGGCCTGCACTGCGATTGAGCCGGGCACCAGCCCGAACTCGGTCCTCATTGACAACCTTCCGAGCGACACGGCTGGCTCGGCGGTCAATCCCAAGACGCACCAGGCGTTCCTGATCGAAGACAACGACGACGGGATCACGCTCCTGACGCTTCCTTCCTCGCCCGTGGCGCAAATCCGCTCGAACATGATCTCAGTGGTGACGTCCAACGTTCCAATGACTCCCGATGGATTCGGGTTCGACGCCCAGTACGATCCCTACGCGGTGGCCATCGACGTGTGCAACAACGTGGGTTATGCCGTCAACGACGACTTCACGTGGCTCGTCGGGGTCGATCTCGACCGAATGGCCGCAGACCCGGCCGGAATCGACACGGATCCGCCCGCTGGAAGCTGCGCTGGGACCTCGCGTAGCTGCAACAACGGCCACGGAGTCCAGTTCTTCCCGCTGCCGCCGCTCAGCGAGTGATCGCAGCGGACTGGTGAGCTGTGCGGC
>CAYZHO010000044.1:0-2832 GCA_964478045.1 uncultured Myxococcales bacterium
CGCGTCGAGCTCCGGTCCCGCAGAAGGCTCGCAACCCGCTCGGACTCCCGGTGCACCAGCCCGCTACGAAACGTGCGCGCCGCCACGGCCGGCATCTGCAGATACTGGAGGCTGTGTCCCGAGGCGCCGGCGTCCACGACGATGGTGTCCCAGACCGGCCGCTGGTCATCGCCGGTGCGATGGAACTCGTACCAGATCTTGCCCACCGTCATGAGTTCCTTGAGCCCGGGAGCGGCCGCAACAAAGTTCTTGTAGATCCGGCTGGCAAAGACCGTGGCCAACAAGCGCCGGATCGGGATGACGAGTTCTAGGTACTCGGCCAGTGCCGACTGCCCGTCCACGTATCCGAGCCAAAGTCGATGGCCTGCGCGAACGAAGTGGCCCGGCGCCGACGGCACGACGCCGAAGAGCCGTGCCAGCCCGCCCGGCCCGCCGAGCTCCACCGCCAAGACTCTGCGGCCGCGACCAGCGTGCGCCAGTGCCAGCGCCGCCGCCACCGTCGATTTGCCGACCCCGCCTTTACCAACGACAAAGTGCAGCCGGGCCTTTCCCATGTCTGCTTCCGCTTACGCGAGTGGCCGGCCGGGTCAAACCGGTACAGCTCGGCTGTGGCCACGGACAGTCGTCCCCGGTAGTGTTGACTCTATGGGGTGCAATCGGCTGCGTCCTTGGCTCTTGGGGCTCGCCCTCGTAGCGATCAGCGCGTGCTCGGCACCGCCCCCTAAGAGCGAACACGCCTTGTTCGAAGAAGCGAACCGCGAGTTCGAGCGCCGCAACTTCTTTACTGCCAGTACCCTCTACGATGAACTGCTCGAGCAGTACCCCTTTTCGGAAGTCGCCGAACTCGCGCGGCTGCGCGTTGCCCACGCCTACTATCTCAACGGCAAGTACGAAAAGGCAATCGCGGCTTTCGGCGATTTCGAACGCCTCCATCCGACGAGCCCGCGGATTCCGTTCGTCGAGTACACGATCGGCATGTGCTACCTCGAGCAAATAGAGAGTCGCGATCGCGACCAGTCGGCAGCCGAAAACGCGCTGCGGCAGTTCCAGCGGGTCGTTCAGCGCTATCCAAACTCCGTCTACGGCCGCTTGGCCTCCTTTCGCCTCGCCCAGGTGCAGCAGCATCTAGCAGACCACGAGCTGTTCGTTGGGGACTACTACGCCAAATCGGGCAAACCGAAAGCCGCTGCCGCTCGCTACCGCTATATCCTCGAACACTACCCGGACACCGACGCCGCGCGGACGGCCCGCGAGCGCCTCGCAAGCATGGAGCACCGGAGCTGAGGCGCGCTCCCTAGACCAGCAACCGCGAGCGTAGCGCTTGCCGCTGCGCCTGGCCGAAGCCGATCGCGTCGAGGTATCCCTCCGTCGAACCCCAGCGGCGATCCCATTGCTGTAGTGTGTAACGCATCCGCTCGGGGGCGCTCGAAGTCAGGTACTCGATCGCCTCCCGCTTGAGCCCCATGCGCTCGAGCTCGGCCCGATAGCGCTCGACGACTCCGGCAAGACAACGCTCGGACAAGGCGTAGTCCGCTACGATATCCTCGTCGGCCACACCGAGAGCGCGCAGGAGGACGGCGGCAACGACCCCAGTGCGGTCCTTGCCTCCCGTGCAATGGAACAGCACCGCCCCGTTCGTTTCGCCGGCAAGCGTCTCGAGAATGCGGCGGATCACCCCGCCGCCCGACTCGAGCATCTCGAGGTAGCGATCGGGCAGGTTGATGCGTTCCCAGTCGATCGCCGGGTCGAAGGGGTCGAGGGTCACCTCGACCAGCGGCGCATGGACGTAGCCATGGCGCCGTTCGAACTCACCCACCCCGTGCCGCGCGAGCTCGACCGCGCTCCGCAAGTCGAACACCCGGCAGATTCCGAGAGTCTCAAGCCGGCGCTCGTCGCGTTCGCTCAAGCGGTGGAGGGCGTCGGCGCGAAAGACGCGCCCGGTGGCAACGCGTTTTCCCCCAGCAGCTCGGTAGCCTCCGAGGTCGCGGACGTTGAACGCACCTTCGAGCTCGATGCGGCGCACCCTCATGCTCAGCTTCATAGCCGCCCCTTGGTGCCGACGAAAGACTTGATCTGGCGGCTCTTTGACTCGCGCGCCGCCATTGGCTAGCTTGACCAGCGCCTTATTGAGAGTGGTGGAGGGACTAGGCCCTGTGAAGCCACAGCAACCGGCCCGCCGCATAGCGGGCGCTGGTGCTAAATCCTACGCCCGAGGAGATACGGGCGAGAGATAAGGCAGGGAAAGCAGCCCAGCCTCTTCCTTGCTTATCTCGGAAGAGGTTTTTTTGTACCGGAATCGCGACAGGAAGACACAAGCGGCAAGGAGCAGGCTCCGACTTCTGGTGGTCGGCGTGGGCGCCCTCGGCTGCCCGGCTGCATGGACGCTCGTCGAAGCCGGCGTCGGTCGGGTCACGCTGGTGGACCCGGACGTCGTGGAGCTTTCGAACCTCCAGCGTCAAGTTCTGTTCGCCGAAGAGGATCTGGGGCGGCCGAAAGCGCAAGTTGCGGCAGCGCGCCTGGCGACCGTCGGATCGCCAACCGAAATCGTGGCACTCTGCCACCGAGTCGACCCCGGCAACGCGAGCGCGCTGGTAGCCGAACACGACTTTGTCATCGACGCCACGGACGACCGCGCGACGAAGCTCTTGCTGAACCGCGCTGCCGTCGGGGAGCGCCGGCGTCTCTGCTATGCTGCAGTCGCGCGCGCGAGCGGACAGTTGATGGGTATCGAGCCGGGACGGTCGGCGTGCCTCGAATGCGTCTTCCCGCCTGCCCCCGGCGAAAGCTCGGTCCCGAGCGGCTGCGACGAGCTCGGGATCGTTGCCCCGGTAG
>CAYZHO010000044.1:2842-14817 GCA_964478045.1 uncultured Myxococcales bacterium
CTGCCGCCGAGGGTGCGGCGGCATGGCGGCCGGGCTCCATGATTTTCTTCGAACTAGGCCGCCGGCGGTGGCGGTCGATCGCGTTCCCGCGCCGCAGGGAGTGCCCTTGTTGTGGAGGCGCGGGCCGGCAGCACGACGAGAGAACAAGGAGGCAGGAATCATGTCCTTCGTCACGGGTCTGAAGTGCCGAGAGTGTGGAGAAGCGTACGAGCTCGGCCCGCTGCACGTGTGCGAGCTCTGTTTTGGTCCCCTCGAAGTGCAGTACGATTACGAGGCGATCGCTCGCGCCGTCAGCCGGCGAAAGATCGAACACCGCCCTCGCAACCTATGGCGATACCAGGAACTTCTGCCGGTCGAAGGAGAACCGCGGATCGGCCTCCATTCCGGTTTCACGCCACTCGTCCGCGCGGACCGGCTCGCCGAGGCCCTCGGAGTGCGCGAGCTATGGGTCAAGGACGACTCGGTGAACCATCCCACGTTCTCCTACAAGGATCGCGTAGTCTCGGTTGCGATCAGCAAGGCAATCGAGTTCGGTTTCGATACGGTTTCCTGCGCTTCGACGGGCAATCTCGCAAACTCGGTGTCCGCGCATGCAGCGCGCGCCGGCCTGCGCTGCTTCATCTTCATTCCGGACAACCTCGAACGCGGGAAAGTAATCGGATCGGCGATCTACAGTCCGACCACCGTCGCCATTTCTGGCAACTACGACGACGTGAACCGCCTGTGCACGGAGATTGCGGACAAGTACCAATGGGCGTTCGTCAACATCAACCTGCGACCGTTCTATACGGAAGGAGCCAAAACCTACGGCTTCGAAGTCGCTGAGCAGCTCGGGTGGAAGCTGCCCCGGCACATCGTCGTACCCACGGCGGGCGGCACGATTCTGCCCAAGATCGCCAAAGCCTTCGAGGAGCTTGTGCGGGTGGGCTTGGTCAAGCCGACACCGTGGAAGATCTATTCAGCCCAGGCGGCCGGCTGCGCTCCGGTCGTCCAAGCGATCCACCGGGAAAGCGACTTGATCGAACCCGTCAAGCCAAACACGATTGCAAAGTCCATCGCAATCGGGAATCCGGCGGATGGGTATTACGTGCTCAAGGCGGTTCGCGCCTCGGGCGGCTGGGGCGAAGCAGCGACGGACGAGGAGATCGTCGAGGGAATTCGGCTGCTGGCTGCGACGGAAGGAATCTTTACTGAACCGGCCGGCGGCACGACCGTGGCGGTAACCAAGAAGCTCATCGAGCAAGGCCGTATCCCGCGCGATGAATCGATCGTGATCTGTGTCACCGGGAACGGCTACAAGACCCTCGAGGCCGTGATGGACGCAGTCGCCGAGCCGCACCGGATCTCGGCACGCCTCGATGAGTTCGACGAGCTCTACCGGAAACTGAGCGGCGCGAGAGCAGCCGAAGCGGCCTCGGGTCGGTGAACCGAAAACAAGAACGAGCTACGCGAAGGAAGACAAGGAGGACGAGGTCATGGCAGTTCAGGTTCGTATTCCTACCCCGTTGCGCAAGTACACGGGAGGCCAGGAGTCGGTAACCGCCGAAGGGACGTCGGTGGGTGCAGTACTCGACGATCTCGAGCGCAAGCATCCGGGAATCAAGGAACGGATTTGCGAGAGCGACGGTCGCGTGCGGCGGTTCGTCAACCTCTACTTAAACGGGGACGACATCCGCTTCCTCGACAACCTCAATTCCCCGGTCAAAGACGGCGACGAGCTATCGATCGTCCCCGCCATCGCTGGGGGCCGCTGAGCGAGGTGGCATGCGATGGCCGAGCACCCCACGGCCACCCCTTGGTCCCGGGGCCGCCTGCCCCGGATCCTCGATCTAGTCGGGAACACCCCGATGTTGCGGGTGCGCCACGTGGCGGCGGGGATCAGCCCCGACGTGAAGATCTTCGCCAAGCTCGAGGGGTTCAATCCCGCCGGCTCGGTCAAGGATCGCCCGGCCTGGAACATGGTACGGCGCGGGCTTGAGTCAGGCGCCCTGCGGCCAGGCAAGACGATCTTGGACTCGACGTCCGGCAACACCGGCATTGCCCTGGCAATGATCGGCGCGGCTCTCGGCTATCCCGTCAAGCTCGTCATGCCGGACAACGTCTCCCAAGAACGCAAGCGAATTCTGGCCGCGTACGGCGCCGAGCAAGTCTACTCGAGCGGACTCGAGGGATCCGACGGGGCGCTCTTGCTTTGCCGCGAGATATACGAAGCGGACCCCGACAAATACTTCAAGCCCGACCAATACTTCAACGAGGCAAACCCTGAAGCGCACTTCCTGACGACGGGGCCCGAAATCTGGGAGCAGACCCGCGGCGAGGTTACTCACTTCGTGGCGGGAATCGGCACCGGGGGGACGATCATGGGGACCGGCCGCTATCTCAAGCGGCGCAACCCCAACGTTCAAGTGATCGCGGTAGAGCCCGACGATGCGTTCCACGGCATCGAGGGCCTAAAGCACATGGCAAGCTCGATCGTCCCCGGCATTTACCACGAAGAGGAACTCGACGGGAAGATTGGAGTTTCGACCGAGGCAGCCTACGACATGGTGTACCGGTTGGCGCGCGAAGACGGCATTCTCGTCGGGCAGTCGAGCGGTGCGGCAATGGTGGGCGCACTCGAAGTCGCGTCACGGCTCGAGCGGGGATGCGTGGTTACGATTTTCTGCGACTTCGGTGACCGGTACCTGTCGACCAACCTGTGGGCTGGATGGAAGAACTTGCCGCCCCTGCACGCATGAGGAGGGCACCGAAATGGCAGTGCAACGATTCTACCTCACCTACAGCGAGGAACAGATCAAGCAGCCGATCATCTACCACGTCGGCCACAAGTTTCGCGTCGTGACGAACATTCGCGGGGCTTCGGTGTCCGACCATATCGGAATCGTCGCCCTCGAACTCGAAGGAGACGAAGACGAAATCGACCGCGCGGTGAAGTGGATCGCCGAGCAAGGCGTGAAGGTAGAACCGATCGAAAAGAACGTGATCGAGTAGTCCGTGGCTCTGTCGCAGGAAGACATCGATCGCTACGCGCGGCAGATCATCGTTCCGGGGATCGGCGCGCGAGGACAGCAGCGCCTGTGCGAGACGACCGTCGGCGTGTTCGGGCGCCCGCCCGGTCGCGCTCGTCTCGAGGTGTACTTGAAGGCGGCGGGATTTCGCACCGCCGATGTCACGAGCGAAGAGGTGGCGCTCCTGGCGGCGGCCGACCCCGACGCGGTGCCGGCCGGTGTCCCCGCCCGCCCGACGGCGTGGTATCGGGTAGGGCGCGGTAGGCTGCGGGGCGGCGTTGCGCCGACCCCGCGGGCGGCGCTCGAGGCAGCTGGCCCGGCGCTCGCCTCCGTGCACGGGGACAGTCTTAGCGCGGCCCTGGCTTGCGTCGGCGCCTGCGACGCCGCCACCACGCTTGTCGGCTTGGCTCTCGGATGGATCGACGCCGGCCACCCTGCTGCGTGGGAGCTCCCGCTCTAACAAGCTCGCGCACTGCCAGCACAGGCCCAGGCTTGTAGTTTCGACTTCCCGCCTAGTTCGATCATTTGCCGTTTGGGAGTGCAGCGTGACTGCGATAAAGTCGCCGGCGCTGCCTGAGCCCCTGCCAGCAACGTAGCTTTCCTGGGAGGATCGAAGATGACGCGAGACGCGATCCCGCCGCACGGCGGAACCCTCGTCAACCGGATGGCCGATGCGGAGGAAAGGGCCGCTTGGGACGACAAGGCTCCTACCCTGCCCTCTCTAGTCCTCGACGCTCGCAAGCGAGCCAACCTCGAGATGCTTGCGATCGGCGGTTTCAGCCCTCTTGAAGGCTTTCTCGACGAACGAGAGTATCGCTCCGTGGTCCGCGACATGCACCTGACGAACGGGCTCGTGTGGCCAATTCCCATCACACTCCCGGTCACCGAAGAGGAAGCCGAACGCATTCCCGACGGCAGCGACGTCGCACTCCGCGACGAGGACGGCACCCTGCTGGCCATCCTCCACCTTTGCTGCCGCTACCGCCCGGACAAAGAGGAAGAAGCCCGGCTCGTTTACCGCACAACGGATGCCAAGCACCCGGGCGTGGCGGCTCTCTACGCGCAGGGCGACATCTACTTTGGCGGCCGGATCACCATGCTGCGCCACCCAAAGGGCTTGCCGTTCGCCGAGTTCCGCCTCGAACCGGCCGAAACGCGCGCCGAGTTCCGCAGGCGCGGCTGGGAGACGATCGTAGCGTTTCAAACCCGCAACCCGGTTCACCGCGCGCACGAGTACTTGCAGAAGTGCGCGCTCGAGATGGTAGACGGCCTTCTCCTGCACCCGCTCGTCGGCGAGACCAAGGACGACGACATTCCGGCCGACGTGCGCATGCGCTGCTACCAAGTGTTGTTAGAAAACTACTATCCGGCCGACCGCGTCTTGCTCTCGGTGCTCCCGGCGAACATGCACTACGCTGGGCCGCGCGAGGCGGTGCTTCACGCGCTCGTGCGCCAGAACTACGGCTGCACTCACTTCATCGTGGGGCGCGACCACGCAGGCGTGGGCGACTACTACGGAACCTACGACGCCCAGCTCATCTTCAAGGAGTTCGGCCCGGACGAGATCAAAATCCAGCGCCTCAACTACGAGCACACGTTCTACTGCACGGTCTGCCAGGGAATGGCCTCGAGCAAGACCTGCCCGCACGGCAAGGACTCGCACGTGTTCCTGAGTGGGACGAAAGTCCGCGAGATGCTGCGCCGCGGGGAAATGCCCCCGCCAGAGTTCACGCGCCCGGAAGTGGCCCGTATCCTTGTCGAAGCAATGCGGGGTTGAGCGCGGCGCTCAGACCACTGGAAGGGACAGATCGATCTCGTAGCCGAACACTTCCGTCAACAGGAAGTAGACGGCGAGCAACGCGGCGGCGGCCGCCATCAGAGCGCCGGCTGCCACGCTCGACAGAAAGAGAATGCCCGCCACGCCAAGGGCGGCCACGACAGGGGTCAACAGCGGCGAGCGGTTGAACGGATCGACCGGGGTGACTAGCGCCGACAGGGCCGCCTCGGTGTTCTGCCGCCGGAAAGCTTCCACGAACCCTTCGATCTCCGCCTTCGCGGAGGACCACAAGCTCGTTAGGCCGGACCAAACTCCGGTCATCGCTTCCCCCGGGGAACGGCGGGACTGCGGCCGAGGTCGGCCCGCAGTCCGATCAGGATCGCCCCGTTGTCGGAGCGGGTACCGTGAATGAGGATCTGGGCGCCGTGGTTCAACGTGATGTCCGCGTTGAATTTCGGGCGGTTCGCTTGGTTGAGGAGCAAGTGCATCTTCACGTACCGGTCCGTGCTGCGCGTAGTGGACAGGTAAAGATAAGCGTTTCCCGGAAGCTCCATCGCGCACTGATCCCCGTCGTCGAGGCGGCAGGCTTGAACGCCCAAAAGCCGAAAGCTCCGGAACGGCAGGCCGCGCAGATTCTGGCGCAGCTCGATGAGTCGCGGGTCGATGCCGCCCCGGTCCCGAGAGGCGAGCATCGCCCAAATCTGCACTACCGGCGCTCCCGCCCGAGCCGCCGCCGGCGCTAGAGCCAAGAGCACAGGGAACAACACCGCGGCGACCCGTTTCATCGTTCGATCCTTACCGGCCGGCACTAGCCGGCGTAAACCGAAATCCTGCTTGGTCTTCGGAAATCCAGATCACGGTAGTGTGCTTGCGCGGCCGCATCCACGTAGCGACCGTATATCCGGGGGCAACCTCCATCGAGTCGATTCGCACCGCCTGGACCGCATTCGCACTCGCCGCAACTTGCGCCCGATTGACGGGCTGTGCCAGCAACGCGGCCAGGATTGCCAACACTGCCGCTGCCGTAGCTAGCGCACCGCCGACCCGCCATCCCAACGACTCCGCCGGCAGCGGCCACCACCGCTCCCAGACCCCGGCAAAGAGGCCGCGCCAGCCAAGGCGCGGGCTCGTGGTGTCGAGTTCGCGCTCGATCGCGTCCCAGAGCCCAGAAACGTCGACGGCTGCAGCGCTTTCCGCTACAGCCGCCGTTAGAAGAGTCCGCGCCTCTTGGTACCGCGTTACGATCTCGTCACAGCGCTGGCAACAGCGAACGTGCGCAGCCAACTCGGCCAGTCGCTCGGCCGGCAAAGCCGCATCGACATAGGCATCAAAGTTCGCGTCGAGGTCGCGACAGTTGACGGCTGTCTCGTTCACCACGGCCTCACAACAACTCGCGCAGTTTTGCCTGCAATTTCTTGCGCGCGTAATGGAGGCGACTCATCACCGTCCCCATCGAGCAACCGAGCGCCTGGCTGATCTCCTCGTAACTCAATCCATCGATTTCCCGCAGCAGTATGACCGCACGGTGATCGGGCGTCAAACTGTCGATCGCGCGGAAAATCTTCTCCCCCAGCTCGCGATTGCGCACTGTCTCGAAGGGGTCGCGGCCTTGCGTGCGACCGCCCATGGCCAATGGAGCATCCTCGGGTGGCTGCATCTCGTCGAACTCGACGTTCGTTCGTTTCGCGTCGCGCCGCTGCACGTCGACTGCCAGGTTGAAGGCGATCCGGTACAGCCACGTGTAGAAGGAGGAGTCTCCCTTGAAGGAGTCGAGATTGCGGAAAGCTCGAACGAACGTCTCCTGGACGATTTCTCGCGCGTCCTCGGGGTTGCGGACCATTCCCACGACCACCCCCAGCACGCGCCGCTGGTAGCGCTCGACCAGGAGCTGCAGAGCCCGTCGGTCTCCCTTGCGGCCCCGCTCGACGAGTTCGGAGTCGCTAACGTCCACCCGAGGTGCTCCATACCAATATGGATAGACGCCTCGCGCTGCCCATTATTCGACTTCGCTCAGCCCGGATTGTGGGCCTCTGCCCAGTTCTTTCCCCACCCCATGTCGACCACGATCGGCACCGCAAGATCTATCGCATGCTCCATGCCGTCCCGCACCAGCGACGCCGTTCGCTCGACGTCACCCGCAGCAACCTCGAACAACAGTTCATCGTGGATCTGCAATACCATACCAGCATCCACGCCTGCTGCCGCAAGCGCTTCGTCGATGCGCACCATCGCGAGCTTGATGATGTCGGCCGCACTCCCCTGAATGGGGGTGTTGGCAGCCATGCGCTCGGCCGCTTGCCTGCGGCCGCCGTTTTCACCTCGAAGGTCGGGCAAATACCGGCGGCGCCCGAGTAATGTGGCCACGTAGCCGTCGCGCCGTGCGGCGGCAAGCGTATCGGCGTAAAAACGGCGAACACCGGGGTATCGCTCGAAATATCTCTCGATGTAAGCTGCCGCTTCCTCCCGACTAATCCCAAGGTCGCGGGACATGCGCACCGGACCCATCCCGTAGATGATCCCGTAGTTGATCACCTTGGCGGCCCGTCGCATTTGAGCAGTGACCTGATCGGGCGCCACCCCGAAAACCTCGGCTGCCGTTGCTGTATGGATATCTCGGCCGGAGCGGAAGGCTTCGCGCAAGGCCTCGTCACCGCTCAGGTGAGCGAGGACGCGCAGTTCGATCTGGTTGTAGTCGGCCGACAGAAGCCGGTAGCCAGCAGGCGCGATAAAGGCGCGCCGGATCTTCGCTCCATCTTCGCTGCGGATTGGAATGTTTTGGAGGTTGGGCTCGCTTGAACTGAGCCGGCCTGTGGCCGTAACCGTTTGGTTGAGGGTCGTGTGGATCCGCCCTTCTTCGTCGACCAGGCGCGGCAGCGCATCCACGTACGTGGATTTGAGCTTGGCCAGCGCCCGGTAGTCGAGCACGAGACCCGGCAGTGGGTGCAAAGCGGCCAGGGCTTGCAAAGAATCGCTGTCGGTCGAGGGGCCCGTTTTGGTCTTCTTCAGCCCTTTGGTGGGAAGCTTCAAGCGTTCGAACAAGACCTCGCGCAACTGCACCGGCGAGAGCACGTTGAACTGACAACCCGCCTCTTCGTAAATGCGCTCGACGAGGATCTGCATCCGGCGCTCGAAATCGGCGGCCAGTTCTGCGAGCAAGTCGAGGTCGAGCAGAATCCCGCGCGCTTCGATGCGCGCGAGCACTCCGATCAAAGGGTGCTCGAGCGAGCGGTACAAGTCTTCCTGCTCCCGCTCGCGCAGGCCTCGGCGAACGGCGTCGATCAAGCGCAGCATCTGTTCCAAGGCGGTCGCCATCGTCTCCGGCCGGCCTCCAGCAGGCGCTGCCAGCGCTTCGCCGAGGAAGCGGCTGAGCACCGCTTCGAGGTCGTGACTTCCAATCGAGGGGTCGTAAAGATACGAGGCGACGCCGACATCGATGCCCGCAGGCCCCGGCGGAATTCCGAAACGCCGGCACAGTCCCTTCAAGTCGAACCCGCTCAGGGAAGAACCCGCATCGGCCAGCTGGGCCAGGGCAGCCGCCACTCGGTCTTCCCCGACCACCAGGGCGCGGGCGGTGCCAGCAGCCAGGGCCAGGCAGACCCGGCCGTCCTCTTCCTCTTCGTGGAAGACGAAGGCGACCTCGCGGCCGGCCAGCTCTCCGACCTCTGCCCCGAAGTCGGCCGCCCCCTCCTTGGCCGGCTCCCCGGCGGCCGCTACTTCCTCCGGCGCCAGCAGAGAGCGTAGCCTGCGTGCAAGCCTCCCCATTTCGAGCTCCTCGGCCACCGCTAGCAGCTCGGCAGTATGGGGAGACCGGAAGGCGAGATCGTCGAGATCGACGTCGACCGGAACGTCGGTCCGAACGCGAGCAAGCTGCTTGGATAGGAGAGCTTGCTCGCGCGCCGCTGCAATCTTCTTCTGCACCGCCGCGGCACCGCGAATGTTCAGCTTGCCGATTTCGCTGACACGCTCGAGCAGGCGCTCGAGGCTGCCGAAGTGCGCAATCAGGGCCGCGGCGGTCTTCGGGCCGATCCCCCGCACCCCGGGGATGTTGTCGGTCGGGTCTCCCATCAGTGCCTGCACATCCACGACCGCCTCGGGCGGCACTCCAAACTTGGCGATCACTTCGTCCCGGCCGATACGCAGCTCGCGGATCGGATCGTACAGCGTGACCCGGTCGCTGACACACTGCATGAGGTCTTTGTCGCCCGTGACGATCACCACCGGCCGCCCGTCCGCCGCGAACCGCCTCGCCAGCGTTGCCAGCAGGTCGTCCGCCTCAAATCCGGCCAGCTCGATGCAGCGGATCGACATCGCCTCGACAATGCGCCGGACGTACGGAAACTGTACTTGAAGCGCCTCGTCCGGCTCGGCCCGGTTCGCCTTGTAGTCGGGGAAGAACGCCGCCCGAAACGAAGGCCCTGGAGCGTCGAAGCAAGCGCCCAAGTAGCGCGGGCGCTCGTTGCGGATCAGCTTCTCGAGCATGGACACGACGCCGTGGACGGCGTTCGTGGGCAGCCCGGCCGAGGTCGAGAGCTCGGGCAACGCGTGGTAGGCGCGGAACGTGAAAAAACTCACGTCGAGCAGGTAGACCGGATCGTTGCTGCCTGAGCTCACGGTGCGAAGCTCCGATATCGGCTTGCCCAATGCAAGCAGTGTTGACAGCCTAGGTCCGCCTCGTTACTAAGAAAATCGTTCCCGCGCCGCGGGCCGAAGCCGCGGCTGTTTTTGCCTCTCGGCGCACAGCGATGATCGAGGTACGCAATCTCGTCAAGACCTACGGCCCTATCGAGGCGGTCAAAGACGTATCGTTTTCGGTCGCTACGGGACAGGCGTGCGGGTTTCTCGGCCCGAACGGTGCTGGCAAGACGACCACGATGCGCATCATTACGGGCTACATGCCCGCCACTTCTGGAACCGTATCGGTCGACGGCTTCGACGTGTTCGAGGACTCGTTCGAGGTCCGCAAGAGAATCGGCTACCTGCCCGAGCATCCGCCGTTGTACCTCGAAATGAAGGTATGTCGTTACCTCGAACACGTTGCGCGCCTTAAGGGTCTCAAAGGCCGGGCAGTCGCACAAGCGCGCGACCGCGTGCTGGCCGAGTGCGGGCTTGAAGAGGTGGCGGGGCGCCTGTGCGGGCACCTATCGAAGGGGTATCGCCAGAGGGTTGGGCTCGCGCAAGCCCTGATTCACGATCCTTCCGTCCTGATCCTTGACGAACCGACGATCGGACTGGATCCCGCTCAGATCATCGAGATCCGCCAGCTCATTCGCGAGCTAGCCACGGAGCGAACGGTCATTCTATCCACCCACATCCTGCCCGAAGTGGCCCAGATATGCCAGAAAGTCGTGATCATCAACGAGGGCCGCATCGCGCTCGAAGCCGAGCTCGAAGACGTCACCCGCGAGGGAAGCCTCGAGGAAGAGTATCTCAAGTACGTGAGCGGAGAAGCAGCGGTGGAGGCCAGTGCCAGTGCGTAACGTTTTGACCATCGCGTGGCGCGACATTCGCTCGATGTTCGTCTCGCCAATCGCTTACGTCGTATTGACCGGCTTCGAGCTGCTGGCCGGCTGGTTTTTCTTCAATCTTCTCGGCCAGTTCAATCGGCTGGTGGCGATCTACTCGAGTCTTCCCCGGGCCAACGTCACGTGGCTGAACTTAAACGATGCGGTCATCGGCCCCTTGCTCCACAACCTATCGATCGTGCTGCTGATCGTGGTGCCAATGATCACGATGCGCAGCCTCGCGGAGGAGCGCGCGGCCGGCACCTATGAGCTGCTCTTTACCTCTCCGGTGCGGATTGCAGAAATCGTAGCCGGCAAGTTTCTAGCCGGTACCGCCATGGTCCTGCTCATGATCGCGCTGGCGCTAGTGTACCCGGCGATCCTGCTGATCTACGGCAATCCCGAACTCGGCTTGATCGGGAGCGGCTACCTCGGCCTGGCTCTCGTCGCCATCGCTTACGTATCGGTCGGAATATTCACGTCCTCGCTCACTTCCAATCAGATCATTGCGGCCGTGAGCGCCCTGGTGATCACCCTATTGATGTTCGTAATCAATTGGCCAGCCGAGGGAGCTGGCCCGACAGCAAAGGCGATCCTAACCTACTTGTCGGTGACGGAGCACTTCCGCGAACTAGTCCGGGGAGTCATCGACACCAAGGATCTGGTGTACTTCGCGAGCGTCACGGCTATTTTCCTATTCCTGACGCACCGGGCGGTTGAAAGCGCGAGGTGGAGGTGACGATGCCCAGGCGCGCGCCAATTCTTGGCATCACGGGTCTCGTCTTCATCCTATTCGGGCTTTTGTCGCACTACTTCACGTACAATCCGCTCGAAGGCTTCTTCTCGTTTGGATGGTACTCGCTGCTGCACCTGATCGCCGGCGTGGTCTGCCTGCTCTGGTACTTTGCGCGCGGCAGCGCCTCGCTCGGCGAGTTCGTGCGCCAGCGCTCGACCCGCTACGGGGCAAACGCAGCCGTCTATTCCTTGTTTTTCGTGGCGCTCGTGGCGATGCTCAACTTCCTGGGTACGCGCTACCATTACCGGGTCGACGTGACCGCCGAGGGTGTCAACAGCATCTCCGAACAGTCTCGCGAAGTCGTGCGCAACCTCGACGAGGACGTACACATCGACGCGTTCGTCGAGGGCGGCTCCGACCCTGCACTGGAACAGTTGATTGAAGCGTACCAATACCACACGGACCACCTCAAAGTCCGCTTCATCGATCCGCAGGTGCACCCCGAACTGGCTCAGGAAGCGGGCGTCAGCCAGGTCCCTACGCTGCGCATCCGCCAGGGGGACCGCAGCACTTTAGTTACGGCGACCGACGAGGAATCGATCACGAACGGAATCCACCGGGTAACCACCAAGGAACGCAAAAAAATCTATTTCGTCGAGGGCCACGGGGAGCCTGCAATCGACGACGTAAAGTCTCCCGACGGCTTCGGATTGTTCGCCAAGGACCTGCGCAACCAGAACTACCTGGTCGACACCATCTTTCTCGCCGAAGTGGAGGAAATCCCCGAAGATGCAGCCGTGGTGGTTGCTGCGGCCGGGCCCAAGGACTACTTCCCCAGAGAGATCGACATTCTCGACAAGTATCTCCGCCGCGGCGGTCGCGTTCTCTTCCTGCTCGAACCCCGCCGGGCACCGCGGCTGGTTGAGCTCGTGGAAAAGTGGGGAATCGAGGTT
>CAYZHO010000045.1:0-3780 GCA_964478045.1 uncultured Myxococcales bacterium
CTCGAGAAGCTAGCAATGTGCCACGGGGCCAGGCGATGACGGTCGGCTTCGGGAAAAGACCGAACCGAAAGTTCCCCGGCGGCACTGTTGGCCGCAGGTCCGCTCGCCTGCTTTACCTCTTCGGCCAAGTCAGCCAGCCACATCCTCCCCGCATGGCAAGCCACCAGCTTTTCGATGGCTTCCCGCAGCGCTTCCGGTCGATCGCCGAGGAGCCGATCAATACGGTCGCACTCGGCTGCCAGCCACGCGGCCCGATCCTCGCCGGCCGCCGGGGCCTGCGTCCTCAGCAGTAAGTGAGGAAGGGGGGCGCGCGCGAAGCGGCTCGAGCCGCCCACGGTGGCAACGACATAACAGCGCTGGCGCGCCCGCGTCAGCGCAACGTAGGCCAGGCGCATCTCCTCGGCCAAGTCTTCGGCGCAACGCCAAAGACGCCGGCGCTCGAAGTCCGCAGAGCCGTAGTCCGCAACCAAACGAGTACGGCTCTCGTGAACCACCACGGGCAAAACGGCCCTCTCGCCAGCGCTGCTCGAACGACCGTTTCGTTCTTCGCGCGGCGGCTCCCAGAGAAACGGGCAGTAGACAATCTCGTATTCGAGGCCCTTGGCTTTATGAATGGTGATTACTCTGACGGCGCTGGCGTCCGTGTCGAGGCGGCGCTCGGCCTGCGCCGGAACAGTCTGGGGATCGGCAGCCGCCGCGGCAATCTGGCGCCCCAGCCAGGCCCGAAGCGCAATCGGCGGCATCTGCTGCTCGCGCTGGGTCCGATCGAGCAACTCCAGCAAGTGGAGGAGATCGACAAGCCGCCGCTGCCCATCGGCGAGCCCGGCCAAGCGCGAACGCACGCCGAAGTCGCCCATCAACTCTGCGGCCATCGCCCACAGGCCGGCTTCTTCCCAGCGCTGGCGGTAGCGGTCGAAGCAGCCGAGCAGCCGGCCGGCCTCGGCCGGGTCCTGATCGAGCCGGGCGATGCCGGCCGCTCGAAGACCGCAGATCCTCGTAGCCAGCGCCGCGCGCAATCTCGGCAACTCCGCTGGCCGAAGAATCGCATCGAGCACGGTCGCAAGCTCGGCCGCCGTTTCAGTACCGAAGACGTTCTCGCTGGCGCTGACCACCGCCGCAACCCCCTCGGCCTCGAGCTTGCGCGCAACCGTGCGGGCTTCCTCGTTCGTGCGCACGAGGACGGCCACATCGCCGGCTGCAAGCGGTCGGTCGCCGATCCTCAGCCCGCGGCCGAGCAGGCCGGCAACGTGGCGCGCAAGCAGCGCGGCGATTTGCTCGATCGCCGCGGCTTTGTTGCGCGACGGGGAAACCCACAGCCAGCCGAGCGGCGGCTCTGCGTCTCCCGCAAGCGGTTTCTTGTCGGCCTCCCCCCAAGAGGCCACCGGGGAAAACTCGATCTCGTCGAACACAAACGGCCGTACGGCATGCGAAAACAAAGCATTGACGGCAGCCACCAGCACCGAGTGACTGCGGCGATTGCAATCGAGCGTGAAGCGCGCGCCGGCCTTGGCCGCAGCGTCGAGATAGGCGAAAACATCGGCGTTGCGGAAGCGATAGATCGACTGCTTTGGATCGCCGATCAAAAACAGGCGCCCGCCTCCAAACAAGCGCTCGAAAATCTCCCATTGGACGAGGTCCGTGTCTTGAAACTCGTCGATCAGCACGGCCTCGAAGCGCTGACCGACGATTCGTGCGAGACGCTCGCCCGATGCTTGCGAGCGAAGGGCATCGCGCACGTGCCGGAGCAGATCGTCGTAGGCGAACACGCCCCGCTCTCGCTTCATAGCCCGGCGCCGTTCGTCCACGTCTCGGGCCATCGCCGCGCGCAGCGCATGGCGATAGCGCTGCCAGGCATCCTCGACTCGCTCGACGCAAGCGATCAACTCGCAGGGCTCGCGCGGGGGACCTTTTCTTTTGTCGTAGGCGCAAGCCAGGCTTTCGCGGGTCAGCAGGGCCAGCTTGGCCGCACCGGGACCCTCGCCTGTTGTAAGGAAGCGCTCTACCTGAGCGAGCACCTCCTCGAGGTTGCTCCTGCCAAGCGTTTTGTCGTTGCCCTTTTTGAGGCCTCCGGTGTCTAGGTAATCTCGCAACTCCTCCTTGTCGTAGTCTCTGGCGAGCGCCTCCAGAGCATCGGCCAGATCCCTTTCCGCCTGCTCGAGAGGCTCGGGCGGGGGCTTGATTACCGGCTCGACTAAGGCCAGAAGCGGCTCGATTTCCCTGCGCGCCACGGCAGGCGTAAGCCCCTTGGAAGCAACCATGCGGGCCGCAGGCGTATCGCCGTAGAAACGAGCGCGCCAGAAATCACGGATTGCCTCCTCGAGCAGGGCGCGCTCGTCTTCGAGCAGCTCGAGCTCGAAGGGCACTCCCGTTTCGAAGGCATACTCAGCGATTAGCCGCTGGCAAAAGCCGTGGATGGTAAACACCACCGCGTCGTCGACCGAAGCGCGCGCCGCCCGCAAAATCGCTGCAGCGCGGGACCCTGCCCGGCACACCAGCTCGTTGATCGCGGAATCCCCGGACGTTTTCCCTTCGACGGCCGACCACGCCGCCGCAAGCGCTGCGCGCAACCGCGCGATGAGCTCGTCGGTCGCCGCGTTCGTAAACGTCACGGCCAAGACGCGGTCGAGGCCTGTTACTTGCTCCTCGAGCAACAAGCGCAGGATCAGGCCCGTAAGGCAGTAGGTTTTGCCGGTGCCTGCACTGGCCTCGATCAGCGTGGTTCCAACCCCAAGCGGTGATTGGAGAAGGTCGAACGCGGGGATCTCGCTCATGACGAAACGCTTCCCACTTGTAGCGCTCCGCCCCATAGGAGGCGGGCCCAGTGAATCGCCTCTTCGAGCTCTCTGCCAGCAAACGGATCCACGCCGCGAAAGCACAGCGCCACGTAAGGATCCTCGATATCGCCGCGGCGGTGTCCTTGCGGCCGGTACGCCTGCCTGGCCTTTTCCACTGCCTTGGTCACTGCCTCGTTCTGTGCCTTCTCCTGCGATTTCTTGGCGAGCTGCTCGGCCAACTCGTAGGAAGCGTTACAAAAGACCGGAAGTGGACGCTGGAGGCCCTCGCGGAAGCCCTCGATCAAGCCGGCCAGCTCCGTGAGCGCCCGCTCGATCGGAAGCTGGTTCCAGTCGGCCTGCCATTTCTTGTCGCGGCCCCGCACTTCGGCCCTGAGAGGCACCGCGGCTCGGGCGGCGACCAATGCAAGGAGCTCGATCCAAGCTCCGACGACCAATCGCTGCGGAAAGGAGGCGAAATCGATCCGGACGATACCGCTTTCGCTCGCGTCGCGCACTTCACCGCACAGCCGCCATCCGCTGCCGGCGATCTCGATCGGAATCGGGCCAACAGCGGCAACGCCTCCGACCTCGCGGATCGTCTCCTCCACCTCTGCGCGCAGGTTCTCGTAGCACCGGTCGCCAAAGCGAAAAGGTGGCAGCAGTCCGCGAGCGGCAAGCAACCGCCGCTCTTCTTCCCTGTCCACCGGACCGGCACGGCGCCGCTCGATCATTTCACGACCCAGCCGATACCGCTCGAGCCTGGCAAGCTCGAGCGGCTCGTCCTCGGGGGATTCTTCTGCTTGCTCATCCCACTGCAGTCCGAGGACCTCGCGGCAAAAATAGCGGCACGGGTTTTGCCAAAACCGCACCAGCTCGCCGAGCTCGACGACGGCCGGAGGCTCGGCCGCGAGCGCCCCAGCGACGAAGCGCTCGTCACCGCGCGCGCCGGCCGACCGAGCCGCAGCCGCGGCGCAATCGGCCTTCGAGTAACTCCACAGGCGCGGGT
>CAYZHO010000045.1:3790-13241 GCA_964478045.1 uncultured Myxococcales bacterium
TCGAAATAGCGACTCGAAAAGGAATGCAACGGGTGCTCGACCAGCACGCCAGCCGACGGAGCCGGGTCGTCCGTCGGCTCGAACGTGCGGTCCACCTGCTCGAGCAGCTCGCTGACGACCGCCGAAGGAGGTGCGGCCGAACCGTCACGCATCGAGCGGCCGCAATAAGTCAGCACCAGCCGCTCGCGCGCAGCCAAGATCGCCTCGAGGAACGCGTAGCGATCGTCGCTGCTGCGATTGCGGTCACACGGCCGCGGGCTTACCCCCATCAAGTCGAAGGCGGGCCGCCGGTCGCGCCGGGGAAAGCCCCCGGCATCGAGCCCGCACACGAACAGCAAGCGGAACGGAATTCCCCGCAGCGCTTCGAGAGACCCGAAGGTAACCGCCCCCGAGAGCAGATTCCGATCGAGACCCGCGGTCTCGACCGCCGACTGCAAGTGCTCGCGGACGACTTCGCGCTCGACCGCAAGGCCGCCGAGCAAGTCTGCGGCCGCGACCAACTCGGCTATGCTCGCGCGCGCCAACCCCAGGTATTCTTCGGCCGCGCGGCTTGCGCAGAACCGCTCGAGCGCCGAACTCAGGCGTTCGCCCCAGGCGCGCGCCCCGTGCGGACCTCGAAGACTCGCCACTGCCTCGAAGACGCACTCGCAAAAGAGCACGAGCTTTTCCAAAACTTCGAAGTCCGAAACCAGCGGTGCGACGCCGGCCACGACCGCTTCGAGTTCCCCGGTGGCTTGCCCCATCAGGAGCCGGTCGAGCCCCGCGCGCCACGTCCAAGCGTCGAAAGGGGGCAAGCCCAACTGCTTGCAGCGGTGCTCGCCGTCGATTCCCCAGCGCACGGCCGCTCGCTCGAGCATGGCGCGCATCGCCGCCGCTTCGGCCGCCGTGATGCCGAAGGCTTCGCGAACCAATCTCGACTCGAGCAGTCCGAGCACTTCCGCAAGGGTCACCCGGCTCCCGGCCAAATCGACAAGGCGAATCAGCGTGTCGAGCGCGCTGCGCTCGAGCGGATCAACGTTTTCGGGAATCGCCACTGGAATGGCCGGTTCGCCCGGCCCCTCGCTGCCAAGCACCGCCTGCACCGCATGCGCGTAGGCTTTTACGTCGGGCACGAGGATCGCTATTTCGTCGAGTCTGAGCGTCGGGTCACGCTCGAGGGCATGGAGGATTCGGCCTTTGACGACTTCCAGCTCGCGCACCGGCGTCGCGCACGAGTGCACCTCGAGAGAACGGTCGCCGGGTGCAATCGGCACCCGGCATCCCCGCTCGCGCGGACTTTTGGCCTCGAAGATGTCGTGCTGCAGCACGTGCAGCAGGCTGTCCCGAGGCGGCTCGACGAACTCAAGGGGCGACCATGCGCCCCCGCCCGGGTCGCTAGCGACGAGCAGGTCTAGGAACTCGCGCCCTTGCTTGCCGAGTGCGCCGAGAAGCTCGTTACCCTCTTGCAAAGCGCCCGCCGCCGGCAAGCGGGCCAAAGCCCGCTCGCTGCGCAAGTCCCCCCAATACTCGGGAGTGGGTGCAAGAAGGTAGAGCGTGACCGGGCGGTGGCGCGACAAAGCCACGAGCAACTCGACCACAACCGGAGCCAATCGCGCCACGGCGAAAACGAACACGCGCGGCGGCAGGCCGTCGCACGGCTCATCGCTTTGAAGGCGAGCCGCTACGCGCTCGAGACGCCGGGCCAGGTGCTGCTCTTCGGGCAGGCGCGCCACGAGCCGCCGCCACAAGTGGGCCTGCCATCGCTCATCCGGCTGGCCTCCTTGCCGGCCCGATTCCCATTGGAGCAATAAGTCGGGACGGTAGACTTGATAGCGGTCGAACAGGGTGGCCAGTTGGCGCGCGAGCTGGTAGCGCTTGCGCTGGCCGGCGCCCTCGCTGAGATAAGCCACCGGCACGGCGAGCTCCGGATCGCTGGCCCACGCCTGCATGTCGGCGAGGATCGCCCACACAAGCCGGTCCCGATCGAACCCCCGGCCGGCCGGCGGCGGTGTCTCACCGAGCAATCGGTCGGCCAGCTCGTGGCAGAAACGGCGCGGAAGCGGAAACTCGAGGTTGGCGGCGATCGAGCGAGCGCGGGCTAAGGCCAGCGTCAGCCAGCGGGCACATACTTGGCCTTGGACGACAATCGTCTCGCGCTCGAACGGCCCGAGCGGGCGGGCAGTGATCGCGGAGATCAGATCCTCCGCGAGAACCTCGAGGCGATTGCTCGCGCGGATCGTCAGCCGGTAGGTTTGCTCGCTCGATAGTGCGCCCACGGCGCCCGTCAGTCCTGCTGCATTCTCTTCTTGAGCAGCGCAATGATCGGTGACGGCTCGGCCGGATGCCAGTGCGTGCGCTCGGGCGGCTCGTGCCAGCGGAAAGGCAGGTGTTCGATGTAACCCGGCTCGCTGGCTCGCTCGAAAACCGCCAGCGCCGCAAGCAACACTTCCCGCTGGCGCTTGGCATCACCGACGTCGCCGTACGGGCGTCCGAAGGGGTGCTCGATCGCTGCCACCCGAGGCATCCCGACCAGGTAGTGATAGACCCAGATCATGTTGAGGCACACCGTGGCAACACCTGCAGCCTCGATCTTCCTGGCGACCAGTCCAACGGACCGGCAGCAGTCCGGTCAAACCGGGGCGAGAATCGCCAAATCAACTTGCTCGGCCACCATTTGCTCGGCAATCGCCGGAGCGCTTTCGTTTTCGAGCACCGAGGGATCGTTTCCCTGGTAGCCCATCACCGAATAGTGGGTGTCCGCCATGGAACCCACGATTCCTTCCTCGACGAGCTCGCGCAGGCGATCGAGCGGCAGCGCAACGTTGAGGTCGCGGAGAACGTAGCTCGTGTCTATGTGGAGATGATTTGCTTCGATGTCCTTCGCGGTGGCGTCGGATCTGATCCGCCGCCAAGAGGGATCCCCGCGCAGGGGGTTGCGCCGCTCAAGCTCCATGTCGAACGGCTTGTCACCTTTCATCGACAAGCCCGCCGTCGAAAGCAGGGCCACTCGCGATTCGGACAGCGGCTTTCGAACGGGCGTCCACGGAATCGGCGGGTGCGCCGGCTGCGGCGGAATCGCTGCAGAAAGAAGGTTGCGCAGAAAGCTGCCCGTAAAGCGCCAGGGGTCTACCTGGCCTTGCCTGACTTCCAGCGAATCGTTCATCGTGCCTCCACAACCGGTTCCCCGGCTTTCCAAGTACGCAAGGCCATCAGTTTTCCAGACCGCGGCGGCGATCCAAACGCCCGGCGAAAGACCCGCCCCCGCGGGCCGAGGGCACCGGCGCTACCAGCGCAGGACCATGTCTGCTTCCCGCACCGGCTGGCCCTGGCCGGTTACCACAATCGCTTCGAGAACCGGCGGCCGGCCGGCCGCAAACTCGAGTACGAAAAAACCCAGCCGGCTGCGCGCGTAGCGCGTGGCCCTGGTGCGCCCGGCGCCCCCCGTGCGCGAGAGCGCTCCGCTGACGACTTGTACCAGGTGATCGCGGACGAGCAGTTGAAGCGAGTGATCGTGGCCCGACGCCCACACCACCGGCCGCTCGGGCAGGGCCGCCGCCAT
Source organism: uncultured Myxococcales bacterium (assembly GCA_964478045.1). Taxonomy (GTDB): domain Bacteria; phylum Desulfobacterota; class Binatia; order UBA1149; family SPBQ01; genus CAZQYE01. The sequence goes on from CAYZHO010000045.1 coordinate 7,329, forward strand.
CGCTTCGACGTAATGGCGGTAAGCCGCAGAAGACATGTCCTGCCCGCCCGCTTCGAGAGCGCGTCCGACTGCGGCGGCCAAACAAGCAGAGGGCAGTGCGATCAGTCCGGCACACCACAGCAGGTCACGCCATCCGTAGTAGCCGGCGTGGCCGCCACCCGAGATGAGGGGATGGTGAGCGAGCACCACGGGAAGGGGGCACGCCGGGCCGCTGCAGGCGAGTTCGGCCGCCAACCGCTCTACAACTTCGGCGTCCGCGCCCCCCGGGCAACCGCGCTCGCGCGCCAACCTGTGCCGCTCGCCCGCAGCCCGGAACCACCACGCCGAATCGAGCGCGACGATGCGAGTAAATCGGTCCTCGTAGACTCTCTGCGGCCCCGGACATCCCGGCGAGGGAGCAAACCGAACGCGCGGGCCCCCTGCGGCCGTCACGTACTCGCGCTCGCGGGCCAGCGCCTCGACGCCGTTCGGCTCGTCCTTGCCCCAATCGTGGTTGCCCGGAACCAGGACCACGAGATCCGCGGCCCCGGTGGCTTCGAGCTGCCGGTCGATGTCGGGCCAGCGAGCAGTGGGCCGGCCGAGCGGGGGATGGCGGTAGGCGTTGTCGCCGAGCAGTACTGCAATCGTGCGGGTAAGAGCTCTGACGCCGCGCGGCTCGCTGCTTGCCTTGCCCCCGTCGCCCGCCAGCACCAGGCGCAAAGCATGTCGGGCAGGCCTGCCGTCTGATGCTGCTCCGGCACGCAGCGGAGCGGCTGCGGTTACGGCTGCCAGAGCGAACCACAGAACCACCGGCGCAACCCGCACGCCCCCCGCTGGCCCCGGGGGACACAGCCGCAGCCCGTGTTGTCCCGCTGTGCCCAACACGGCCGGCGCCGACTGTTAGCCGAGACGCCGGGCGAGGCAACACGACGGCGGGCTTTCGCTTTCCGTTCGCGCTACCATGGCTTTCCTGCCGGACTCGCTCGGCGCGGTCCCGCGGGTCCGCCGGCAATGGCACGCAAGTTCGCACTAGGAAACAAACGGTCGGCCGCCGCCGATTTCGAACGCGACCTCAATCCCGAACAGTTGGCCGTGGCCACGGCACCAGGCGGGCCAATGCTCGTGATTGCCGGTGCCGGAACGGGCAAGACTCGGGCGCTGACTTACCGGCTCGCTTGGCTGGTCGACCACGGGGTCGACCCGGAACATATCCTTCTCGTCACCTTCACCAACCGCGCCGCCCGCGAGATGCTGGCCCGCGTGGACGCGCTGGTCCGGCGCGACACCCGCCGCCTGTGGGGCGGCACCTTCCATCACGTCGCCAACCGGATCCTGCGCGAGCACGGCAGAGCCATTGGAATCTCGCCCGACTTTACGATCCTCGACCGGGAAGACGCGCAAGATCTCATGCGCGCCTGCATCGCCGAAGCCGGGATCGACCTTGCCAAGCGGCGCTTTCCCGGCAAGGCGGTACTGGTGTCCATTTCGAGTTTCGTCGAGAACACCCTCGAACCGCTCGAGACGGTTCTCGCCAAGCGCTTCCCGATGTTCGAGCGCGAGGCGCACGGAATTGCGACCGTTCTCGATCTCTACCGCCGGCGCAAGCGCGAGCGCCAGCTGCTCGATTACGACGACTTGCTGAGCCGTTGGCTCGAGCTATTGACCGAGCGCGACGAAATCCGGGTCGCGCTCGCCGAGCGGTTCCAGCACATTCTCGTGGACGAATACCAAGACACCAACGCGATCCAAGGCCGGATCGTCGACTTGCTTGCCAGCGTTCACCGCAACCTGTGTGTGGTGGGCGACGACTCCCAATCGATCTACAGCTTTCGCGGGGCCAGCTTTACCAACATCGTTGAGTTCAAGCAGCGCTATCCCGATGCGACCGAGTACCGGCTCGAGACGAACTACCGCTCGACGCCCGAAATTCTGGCTCTGGCCAACGCCAGCATTGCCCGCAACCGGGTGCGCCTGCCCAAAGAGCTACGGGCCGTGCGGCCTTCGGCGGTCAAACCGGCCGTGGTCGCCTGCCACGACCACTACCAGCAGAGCCAGTTCATCGCCGAATTCATTCTTCACCTGCTCGACGAAGGACGTCGGCTCGGTGACATTGCGGTTCTCTACCGCAGCCACTGGCATGCCTTGGAAATCCAACTCGAGCTGCGCCGCCGTAACATTCCGTTCCAGGTGCGAGGAGGCCTGCGCTTTTTCGAGCAGGCGCACATCAAGGACGTCCTGTGCTGGCTGCGCCTGGTCCACAATCCGCGCGACGAGATCGCGTGGCTGCGCGTTCTTCCCCTGCTCCCGCGAATCGGCAGCCGCTTGGCGCGGCGGCTATGGTCGGCGGTCGCCAGTGCCCCCGACCCGCTGGCTGCAGCCCGCGATCCCGCCACCGCCGAGCTCCTGCCGGCCGCGGCCCGCACTCCTTTTCGGCGATTCGCGCGGCTGCTCGGCGAACTGACCGAGATCTCCAGCCCGGCCGAAATGATCGAGCGGATCCTCGAACAGTTCTACGCGGACTACCTGCTCACCCACTACGAGGGCGCCGCCTTGCGCCAGGAAGACCTGCGCGGTTTGGCCAACTTCGCGGCACAATACGCGAACCTATCCGACTTTTTGGCCGACGTCTCCCTAGCCGGTGAGTTCTCGGGCGAAACCGTGGTCACGGGACCGGACGAACAAGAGTTCGTCGTCCTTTCGACCGTCCATCAGGCCAAGGGGCTCGAGTGGCCGGTGGTGCTGATCCCGTGGCTCGCCGATGGCCGCTTCCCAACCGATCTTGCGATCAACACCCCGGAGGAAGAAGAAGAGGAACGGCGCGTCTTCCACGTCGCGGTCACCCGCGCCAAGGATGAACTATACCTGGTCTATCCGCAGTCCTACCGCAATCGTTCGCGGGGCGTGGTTCTCATGAAACCGAGTCGCTTCTTGACCGAGCTCCCCCCCGACCTCACGGAACCTCTGGTCCTCGAGTGACCCCGGCTGCGGCCTAAGGGTGGCCCCCGCCAAATTAGCCCGGACCGAAATGAAACGTCTCGTAGACGGAAAAGCGCGCTTCGGGTCTCTGCCAGCAATCACTCGGCGATCCTTGCTTGCGGCAAAGTGCCGAGAGAAACGTAACCGGGTCGGGCAGTTGCTCCCACACTTCCGGCAAGTATGTCGAGCGGCGGCCGTGAAACTCCAAGATCACGCCGTCGCGCCCCGGCCGCAACAAGTCGATCACCTTGCCGGGGACCGCAACCTCGAGCGGCCGCGGCGGTTCGAGCACAGACAGCTCGATCGTGATCTCATCGAGCTCCGGCGGCCTTACCGGCGAAAAGCGCGGGTCGCGCGTAGCGGCCGCGATCGTGTTGTCGCGCACGTCGAGCCACAGCGGCCGCGTGGCCACGAGCGAGCCGATGCACCCGCGCAGGCGGCCGTTCTTTTCGAGCGTCACGAAAGTAGCTCCCTTGGCCTTGAGGCGGGGCAGCGCCGCTAGTTCGGATGGGTCGGGCACATGAACCCGGCGCTCGCGCACGTAGGCCTCGAGCGTCTGGCGCGCAAGCTCGAGCAAGAACGACTGCTCCTGAGCGCTCAAACGCTTGCCAGGCCGAAAGACGACCGCGCCGTAACCTACGACGCGCCGTTTGTCCCCCGTCACGTCGCCAGAATTCCGATAGGTCACCAGCTCCGGCTCGAGGCCCCGGCGGCGGGCAAGCTCGAGCATGATTAAGAGAAGGCTGTTGCGGTCGGTCGAATCCGTGGTGCACTTGGCAACCCGCTCGCGATCCTGAGCAACTAGCGCATCGAGACACGTTCGGTCGAGGTGAACGGCGACGTCGTAGGGGTAGTAATGCGAGAGGTCGAGGCTGAACACGAACAGCGGGTGTTCCCCGGCATGGGCGTCGATCACCTCGGCTACCCGCACGATCTCCTCGTCGCTCAACTGCCCGAGCACCATTGGAACGATCTCGAAGCGGCCGCCGCCCGCGCGCCGCTTGAGCTCAACCAAGAACGGCAGCTCCACCTCGATCATGTGCATCGAGTTGGCCGCCGGCTCGACCAGGAACAGGTCGTCTGCGAGAAGCTTGCGAACCACGGGCGAAACGGGAACGTCGGCGCCTGGAATTCGGTAGGCGTCTGCGTCGTCGAGCGAGACACCGTGGTAGCGCGCTTTACCGTTGTGGTTGGCGGTGACGATGAAAACCCGCTCGAAATCGGTGGCCGCCTGCGCAAAGGCATCGGCCGCTACCTGGCCCGAGAACACGTATCCGGCGTGGGGAACCAACAGCAGGCGGGAGGGAGGCCCCTCGCGCCGTTCTGCCCGCCCCAGAAACTCCTTTACCTGTTTGCGGAGCTCGGCCGCATCGGCCGGGTAGAACTTGCCCGCCACCACCGGCTCGCGCACGCGCAGTGGCCGGCTCGGTGCCTTGCGGCAGCCTGCCGGCAACCCTGCCAAGAGCGCCGCGGCGACAGCCCCCGCCAATAGCATCGTTCTTCGCGCCTCCACGACCTCGGCTCCCTACTCAGGTCCAAACGCCCGCAATCGGCTCGCCGCACGGGCAGCGGCCATCGACCAGTTCATTGCGCAACACAAGGTAACCGCGCCGCTCGATCAGCAAGCGCCCGTCGCGCGGGCAGTACGTATTCTCTCCTTCGTGACCGGGCACGTTGCCGACATAGACAAAGCGCAGCCCCGCCCTGCGCGCGCGCTCGCGAGCCTTCTCGAGCGTTTCGACTGGAGTCGGCGGCAGCCGGCGCAAGCGGTAATCGGGATGGAACCGCAGGAAGTGAAGCGGAACGTCCGGGCCAACGTTGCCCGCGATCCACGCGCACAACCGCTCGATGTCGTCGAGGTCGTCGGAAATTCCGGTGACGAGCAGCGTGCTCAGCTCGAGCCACACCCCCTGCTCGCGGATGATCTGGATCGCTTTCAGTACGGGTTCCAAACGGCCGCCGGAAAGTTTTCGATAGATTCGGCCACTGAATGCCTTGACGTCGAGGGTGACCGCATCGGTGTGGCGCAGCAGCTCGCGCAGCGGGTTCTCGTTGATGTAGCCCGCAGTGACGAGCACGTTGCGGATTCCATGGCTGCGCGCCAGTTGCGCCGAATCTCGCACGTACTCGTAGGCAACGAGCGGCTCCGAGTAAGTGTAGGCGATGGCGGGAATGCGGTGGCGCTCGGCGGTTTCGACCAGGCGCTCGGGCATGAGGTCTGCGTTGCGCGTGTCTTCGGGGCGCGCCTGAGAGATCTGCCAGTTCTGGCAGTTCAGGCAGCGCAGATTGCAGCCGGCCGTGGCGATCGACAGGATCGGCGCCGTCGGCAGGTAGTGGAACAAAGGCTTCTTCTCGATCGGGTCGACGTGGACGGCGCACGGGTTGCCGTAGGCGATCGTATACAGCGATCCCTCCTTGACGACCCGAGTACGGCAAAAGCCGCGGTCGTTGTCGCCGAGGATGCACTCGTGCGGGCACAGGATGCACCGAACGAGTTCTCCTCGTCTCTCGTACCAAAGAGCCTCGCGGCTGAAACGCCACAAGTGCTCGGGCGCGTCGTTGCGAAAACCGATCGAGAAACCCGTGCGCCCGGGATGGAGGTAGAACTCGTCGAGAGCGTGCAGCCCGAGAATCGCCGCACCGGTCCCGATCAGCGCGCGGCGAACGAACAGCCGCCGTGACATGAACGTCTCAGCAGCCATGCTCGGCCCTCTTCGTGCCCGGCTCCGGCGGCAGCCGCCGCAACGCGGCGTTGGCTAAGTCGCAGGCCGCCCCCACCGGGCACAGCAGCGAGCAAAAGGCGCGCGGCACCACGCGGTTGAGCAACAGGAGCGCTCCCACAGCACCGAGCACCAGAAGGCTCGCCGAGTACGAATTTTTGAATAACACGGCGTAAAGATCAGTGGAAAGAGGATTTTCCTCGGCCGCCCCCTCGATCATCGCAAAGTACGCCCAGGC
>CAYZHO010000045.1:13251-14766 GCA_964478045.1 uncultured Myxococcales bacterium
CCCCAAAGCGCACCGCACTGGCAAGGCGGCGCGCCCGCCGCCTCCTTGCAGCCACGGCAGTCGGCTCGAATGCGGCGCCGAGCGGGCACATGCGCTGGCACCACGAGTAGGACCCAAGGTTCATCAAAACGGCGGCCGGCACCCAAAACGGCCGCAAGTAGCCGAACACGCACACCCGGGGGCAGACGTGGCAGAACAGGAACGGCACTTGAAAGTAGCAGCGCGCCAGCGGGTAGAAAGTGGCCAGCGAGAACGCCACCGTGTGACCGGCGCGAGCGGCTGTGCTCCTCCACCAGAGCAGAGCGCGCCCCAGCCGCCGGCCGCTCGCCGCCCACGCGTGCGGGCGCAGCACCAGGGTCGCCGCCAGCCCGGCGGCGAGCAATCCGAGCAACAATCCGTGGTATCCGCTCGTGAAAGAAAACGAATAAAGCGCCAAGTGGGTCGCCGGCCACAGGGCCAGCACGACGATGGCAACCAAGAGCGCCCGCGCCAGGGCCCGCACCGGCAGGGCCTCGGTCGCTACTACGGGCGCGGCGGCTCGTTGCTCGGTGGCCACCCACACTGCCGTGGCGGCTTTGAGCGTTGCCATTGCCAGACAGGCTCCTACCACGCCAATGGCCGGCACCACCGCAATGGCGGCCGTGGCAGCACCGGCTGCCGCGCCAGTAAGGTCGGCTGCGTACAGTTCGGCCAGGCTCCGGCTGCCGGCGCCCGCCGCGCCATACTCGCTCCCGCGGCGGTCAAGCAAGGCGGCGGCAAGCGGCATTTCCAGGCCGGTCAAAAATCCGGTGGCGAAAATACACGCTCCGATCGCCGCGCCCGCGCTACTTGCCAGGGGTCCGACCGAAGCCCGGCAGGCGGCCGCTGCCACCACAGCCGCCGCGGCCACGCAGATCTCCACCAGCGTGACCAACCCCCGCCCGCCGGTCCTGAGCCGCCCGGCAATCCCCATGCGCGCGCCCGCGGCGCTTCCTGCCATGAAAGCCGCAACGAGCAGGCCAAGCTGAAGGTACAGAGCTCCCCTCGCCATTTGGAAAGCGAGCAGCAACGCGACCTCGAGCGTCATCGAAGCAAGCCCGGTGGTGGCGATGGCAACTCGAACCGCTCGGGCGCCGCCCCCAAGCGTCGCTTTGAGAAGCCCTGCCAGCGCGCCCGCCAGGAGCACGGCCGGCCCAAGGCCGGACCCGCCGAGCTCGGCCATCCACCGCCTGAGGTAAAGGCGGTGAATCGACGGGCGCAGGTCGCGGTTGACGATCGCCGGCGCGGCCAAATCGCGAGCCAGCGCGCCCACGCGCTCGGGCGAAAGGTCGGCGGCAAGGTACGCGCGGCTGGCAAAGGCCGTCTGGATCCCGGCCCGCTCGATGCGCGCGGCGATGTCAGAGGCCAGCCGCTCATTGGAAGCCAGAAACACCACGCGAGCGCCGGGCAGCGCAAGGACATTGGTAAACACCCTGGCCAGTGTCGAGCGCAGCGAACGCAGCAAATCGAGCTCGGCGGCCGACCGGTAGTTGCCGC
>CAYZHO010000046.1:0-226 GCA_964478045.1 uncultured Myxococcales bacterium
AGGCTCCATCCGCAACGATGCGCAGCAGGCGGGTTCTGGTCAGCACCTCGACTCCAGTGCGTTCGAGCAACGCGCGAATGGCCAGCCGGGTATTCACCGTTCGCCCTTCGGGCAGGATGTCGCGCGCCATTTCTATGACGGTGACCTTTTTGCCGCCTTCGGCCAGGTAGGCGCCTGCTTCGCAGCCGCACAGCCCGCCGCCGACGACCAGCACCCGCTCCCCCAC
>CAYZHO010000046.1:236-14751 GCA_964478045.1 uncultured Myxococcales bacterium
CAGGTCGTCCACCACGGCCACCGTCGCAGGCGGCGGGCTGCCCAGCCGGGCCAGCGTCAGGGCAGCCGTCATCCCGTCCGCACCCCCGCCGACGACCAGCACCCGCTCCCCCACGGGGCGAGATCCCTCGTAGAGTTCGAGCGTATTCATCACGTGCCCAAGCTCGAGTCCCTCGACCTCCGGCATTGCCAGCCGGGAGCCGGTAGCTAGTACCACGACGTCGTCTGCTCTGCGGACGATTTCTTCGACCGTAGCGGTCTTTTCGAGCTGAATTCGGACCCCAGCACGCTTGGCGCTGCGCACGAGGAACTCGATCAGGGGGCGGATGTCGCGCTTGAAACCGGGTGTCGAGGCGGCGTGGAGCTTACCGCCCAGCCGGTCGCTCTTTTCCCACAGTGTCACTTCGCACCCGCGCTCGGCTGCCACGCGGGCCGCTTCGAGCCCAGCCGGGCCGCCGCCGACCACCAGGACGCGCTTTGGCCGGCTGACCGGCTGGGGGGCGTACTCGCGCTCCATGCCGGCCTGCGGATTGACGGTGCAACCGAGAGAAAGCCGGCGGCCGAGGCATGTTTCGTTGCAGGCGATGCACGGCCGGATCTCGTCGGTGCGGCCGGCCTTCACCTTGCGAGGCCAGTCGGGATCGGCCAGCAGCGGCCGTCCGAGCGCCACGAAGTCGGCCGATTCCTCCTCGACAACGCGGCGGGCGACCTCGGGCTGGCCGAGCTTGCCGTGTGCGATGACGGGAATGCCAACGACGCCGCGGACGGCGCGTGCCAGCTCGATTTGACAGGCCGGCTCTTCGTACATGCTCGGGATCACCCGGTGCCAGACTTCGTAGCAACCTCCATCGACGTGCAAGGCGTCCACGCCGGCTGCCTCGAGGCGGCGCGCAATTTCCAGGCCTTCATCGAGGCTGCGGCCGCCAGGAATGTAGTGGTCGGGAGTGAACTTGTAGATGATCGGAAAGTCGGGCCCGACCATAACCCGCGTGGCAGCAAGGAGTTCCATCGGCAGGCGCATCCGGCCGTCTAGGTCCCCGCCGTATTCGTCGGTGCGCTTGTTCCAGAGCGCGGACTGGAACTGGTCGATCAAGTATCCACCGTAGCCTTGTACTTCGATCGCGTCGGCACCCGCCGTTTTTGCCATTGCGGCTGCCATTGCGAACGACGTTACGATCTCAGCGATTTCATCGGTTGTAAGCGCGCGCGTTTTGACGTTCGGGTCGTGAAAGCAGGGTACCTCGCTGGCGGAAATTGGCTGAATGGGATTGCCGAGCAGATGATTGACGCGGCCGAAGCCGGCGCTGAGTTGGACGACGAGTTTGGCGCCGTAATGGTGAACGGCATCGCACAGCTCGGCAAGGCGGGATAAGTATTGGGGACCCGTCAGGCGCGGCAAGAAGTGGGCGAGTCCTCCCTCGAGCCGCGTGTTGACCACGGCGGCACCAGTAATGATCATGCCAGCGCCGCCGCGGGCTCGGGCTTCGTAGAAATGGATCAGGCGCCGCGAGTAGCCCATATCGACGTCTGCCATTCCCGCCGTTCCCATTGGAGCCATCGCGATCCGGTTTTTGACTTCCATGGTGCCGATGCGAGCGCGCTCGAACAGCTCCACCTTGCGAAAACCCCCTGGCTGCTTTGTCGTTCGGGCCTAGCCGGGCGGCAGCGATCGCAACGGGTACGCCGAGCGATCCGGTAAGCCGCGTCACCATACTGGCTTGGCCGGGAGCACGCCAGCGCAGTGGGCAGTGGCGAGCCGGCGGGCGGTGTTTGCTGCGGCGCCCGCAGGATGGAAAAAAACGAACGGGCGGTGTCCGGGGCCCGCCTGCGTGCCGAAACCATGAGACCAGAGCAGGGGACCATCCGATTGCGCGCCGTGGCTCTACCGGCCGAACACGGCAGTTGGGGTCTCGTGCTCGAGCCGATCGCCCTCGGGCTAGCCGTAGCACCTTCTACGGCCGGGTTGGCCATTGCCGTTGCCGCCTTTGCCGGGTTCCTTTTGCGCCGGCCTTTCAAAGTGGCATTGGCGGCACGGGCTGGAGAGCGGCCCGAACGCATGCCGGTGGCGCTGCGTTTCATTGCGCTATATGGCGCCGTCGCGGTTCTTGCCGCCGCTGCTGCACTGTTGCTCGTCGGCCTCGCGCCCCTCGCGCCGACGCTGGCCGTCAGCCCCTTGGTCTTGGTCTTCCTCGCCTACGACTTGCGCAACCAAAGTCGGAGTTGGCAGCCCGAGGTGGCCGGCTCGGTTTTCTTCGCGTCGGTTGCTGCTTCGATCGCCCGGGCGGGCAACTGGCCGCTCGGCCCGGCGCTCGCCCTTTCGGCTGCCTTGGCTTTGCGAGCCTCAGCAGCCGTGGCCTACGTGCGCGCGCGGATCCGACTCGAACGGGGCCGGCCGGCAAGCCGCCTGGGGCCGCTGTTGGCCCACCTTGGGGCTTTGGCGGCGGCGGCTGCCCTGGTAGCGTACCGGCTCCTGCCCGGCCTTGCGCTGGTCGCTTTTGGGGTTCTCGGCGCGCGTGCCGCAGTGGGACTTTCGTCCTGGCGCCGGCCGATTACAACGACCCGACTCGGCTTCACCGAAATGGGCTACGGCGCTCTTACAGTGGCTGCAATCGCGGCCGGCTGGTACCTCGAATAACACTGCCTATTGGCACCACGGACTTGCGGTGCCCGAGCAAGTACCGTCGGGAAGGCAGTGGTCGCCCCACGTGCACGGGTCTCCATCGCTGCACGAGTTGTAGGGATTCACGTGGTGGGTGCAGCCGGTGGCGGGATCGCACGAATCGTCGGTACACTCGTTGCCGTCGTCACAGTTTGTCGGCGCGCCGCCCTGGCAGACGCCGGCCGAACACTGGTCGCCAGTCGTGCACGCGTTGCCGTCGTCGCACGGGGCGGTGTTGAAGAAGTGGAGGCAGCCGGTGGCAGAACTGCACAAGTCGTTCGTGCACGGATTGCCGTCGTCACAGTTTGTCGGCGCGCCGCCCTGGCAGACGCCGGCCGAACACTGGTCGCCGGTCGTGCACGCGTTGCCGTCGTCGCACGGGGCGGTGTTGAAGATGTGGAGGCAGCCGGAGGTCGCATCGCACAAGTCGTTCGTGCACGGGTTGCCGTCGTCGCAATCGATGGTTGCCTGGCCCTGGCAGGTACCGCCGGAGCACCTGTCGTTCGTCGTGCAGGCATTGCCGTCGTCGCAGGAAGCAGTGTTGTAAAGATGAACACAGCCTGAGTCCGGGTCACACAAGTCGGTCGTGCACGGATTGTCGTCGCTACAGTCTGCCGGCGCGCCGCTTGTGCAGACGCCTTCCGAACAAACGTCCAGGGTCGTGCAGGCGTTGCCGTCGTCGCAGAGAGCAGTGTTGTTCGTGTGGACGCAGCCGACCTTCGGGTCGCAGGCATCATCGGTGCACGGGTTGCCGTCGTCGCAATCCACGGCCGCCCCGCCCTGGCAAATGCCGCCGGAGCACAGGATGGTCGGCGGGGTGAGGTGGGTATAAGCGCCGGGAGCAGTGTTGTTGGTGTGGACGCAGCCGACCTTCGGGTCGCACAGGTCGTTCGTGCATACGTTTCCGTCGTCGCAGTTTGCCGGCGCGCCGCCCTGGCAGACGCCGGCGGAACACTGATCGCCGGTGGTGCAAGCGTTGCCGTCATCGCACGGGGCGGTGTTGTTCGTGTGGACGCATCCTGCCCGAGGATCGCACGAGTCGTCCGTGCAGACGTTTCCGTCGTCGCAGCCGCCGCTCGTGCATGCTGGGACGGTTGTAGTCGGTGCGGTGGTAGTGCTCGTGCTGCTACTGGTGCTCGTGCTCGCCGCGGGGATCGTAGTGGTCGAGCCCTGGCAGGAAGGACAAACGAGCTGGACCGGCAATCCCACCGCCTTACGCAACACCATGAGCGCGTCGGTTGCGCGGACCGCGCCGTTGCCGTCGACGTCGCCGCAGGGCATAGCCCAAGCGCGCCGGGAACCAAGAAAGCTCATCGAAAAGGTAAGGGCGAGGAGCAGCGCAAGCGTGAAGGATCGTTTCACGAGTTCACCCCTAGGCTGCGTGAACTCCAGCTGCCACCGGTGGGACCGGAGTCCTTTTGGTTGGCGGCTCCCAGGCGTTCGACGCGGCTGAACAGCAACGGCTTGCTTCGGGCTAGCCAGACACTACCCTAGCATTCGCGTCTTTTTGGCTACAAGCGCGGGCGCGCGAGCGACGCGAGAATAATCACTGGCAAGACCTGGCACGGACGCCGATTCCGGCTCGGTGGCGCAATGCGTGTAGCGTCTGCGCTGACAAAACGCACAGCGTTTGGGGCAGGAGCCCGTCCCGCATTACGGGATCATTATCCTGAGCGACGTGCCGCTTGGGCGGCGCAACAACACGTTGGTCCGCCCGTTTACATCGTGTTTGGCCCACAGCCGGAAAGCTTCTCGTCGATCAGTCCGTCGCAGTCATTGTCGATGCCGTCGCAGACTTCGGGCGCAGCAGGGTTGATGTTGGGGTTGGCGTCGTTGCAGTCGCCCCCGAGGGTTGCGGTGTAGCTGCCCGCCGGAGCGCACAGGCACTTCGAGGAGCCGCTCTGGCCAAACCCGTCGCCGTCGGCGTCCAGGTAGAAGAAGGCACAGCCCGCTGCTCCTTCTTCGTCGATCAGCCCGTCGCAGTCGTTGTCGATGCCGTCGCAGATTTCAGGCGCAGCAGGGTTGATGTTGGGGTTGGCGTCGTTGCAGTCCGGCCCGGCCGGGCAGCCAGCGCCGTAACCGTCGCCGTCGGCGTCGATGCACGCGGGCAGCGTCGTAGTGGTAGTACTGGTAGTACTTGTAGTGCTAGTCGTTGTCGCGGGAACGCCCTTGACCGCCGGCGTGCATAGCAAAACGGGCTCAAACTCCTTCAGCTCTCGCGTTCCAAACTGATCGGAGACTTCTAGCGAACCAATCTCGGGCGAGGGGCACTCGATCTCGTAACAGATCCGATCATTCGTGTACTCGGGGCCACTATATGGAGCTGCGGAAGCCTCGTTTTTCTTTTTGTACCTGATCTTGGTAACAGTCGTGTCGACCGGAACGCAAAACAGCTTCGCCTTGCCTTTTAAGCGGCAGTGTTCAAGACCGAACTCGCTTTGGAGGGCCGCTAAATCGACTTCGGCTTTGAAGCTGGCCCTGTCTTTTACCTTGTAGCACTTCATATGATTGTAAAGAGGTTGTGCGGCAGCGGACGCTGCGCTGCTCAGCATCAGGGCGCATATTCCAAGAACTATCGACTTCTTCACTTGTACCATGGGGGATCTCCTACCGGCGGTATTGGGCTCCACGTACTTCCGTGTTGAAGGGGGCGTCAAACCTCACATGGCGAGTTAAAACGCTCTTGGCGAGCCCCCTGTATAATAAGGTTCCGCCAACCGGGTACCGAGAAGCGCTCGGTTCGAGGCGCGGCCCGGAATTTTTTCTAACAGCGGTCTGACAATCTCGTCAACCACCTCGAGAATATTGCCTTCCATCGGTGGGCATATGTCGGTTGCACTTTGGCGAGTCTTACTGCGGGTGGCGAGTCTTACTGCCGGTGGGCGTCGATAATATCCGCTTGGCCGCCGGTACCGCGTTTTGCGATATTGCTGCAGGCGAGCCAGGAGGGCTTCGGATTTGCCCCGACTAAGTGGCGCTACCCAAGTGAGGGGCACGGCCTTGAGTGCGGGCGCCGATACTGCATTTGCGCCGGGCTGTGGCGTGGGTGGCTGGCTCTCGGGAGGTTGGGGCTCGCCGCGTGACGCAACGGAGCAAGCAGCTTTTTAGATCGCTCCAAGCTCTCCTTGGGATTCCACTAGTGCCGCGGTGGCTGGCAAGTACGGTGGCTTGACGCACCACCGGGTAGTATGATATGTGGCAGGTGCTACCTGTTACATGCACAAGGCGGTCGAGAAACGAGATCACCTTTCCCGGAAGGCAAAGCGCCCCGGCATCACGATCGGCGAGCTCTCCAGCCGGGCCGGCGTAAGTCGCGCTACCGTTGCCCACTACGTGGCCCTGGGCCTTCTTCCGCCGCCGACCAAGACGGCGCGCAACATGGCCTATTACGATCCCGAGTGCGTCGAGCGGATCGCATTGATTCGGGAGCTGCAGCGCAGGCGGCGACTGCCGCTTACGGCGATCAAGGAACTATTGGACAAACAGGGCCCCGAGGCTCTGCAGCGAATTGTAGCCGAGACGAAGCAGATGGAGCGCTTCGTCGAAGGATGGCTGTCCGGGAGCCCGCGGCGCACGGTCGCCCGGGAAGAACTGCTGGCCGCAAGCGGCCTCGAGCCTGCGGAGCTCGAAGAGCTCGAACGCATGGGTCTTCTCGTGCGAGCTGCCGACGGCCGCTACGACTCGGTCAGCGAGGATATAGCCGTGGCGGTCGGCCGAATGCGCCGGGAGGGGCTTACTGATGAGCTTGGTTTCGAAGTCGGCGATATCGACATGTACACCCGCGCGATCGAGCGGTTTGTCGAGCGCGAGATCGAGTTCTTCAATCGCCGCGTGCTCGGCCGGGTCTCCCAGCGCAAAGCGCGCGCTCTCGTGCTGGCGGCCCTTGAAGGTGCCGAACGGCTGTGGGTGGCGGTGCGCCGGCGGGTACTACTGCAAGCGCTAGAGGCCGCCGGTGGCGTCGCGGGCCAGCCGGCCCGGAGGATGAGGCGGTGACGGGGTGGATCGTCGGCACGGATATCGGCGGTACCTTTACCGACTGCGTCGTCCTAGCCGGGGGCGACCAGACGGTGATTGCCAAGGCGCCGTCGACCCCGCCGGCGTTCGAGGAAGGCCTGTGGCAGTCGCTGGCGGCGGCCGCCCGAAAACTGGGGATGTCTGCGGCGCAACTACTGTCGCGCTGCGAGCGGCTGGCCCACGGAACCACGGTCGCCACCAACGCGATGATCAACGAGCGCGGAGCGCGGGTTGGTTTCCTGACCACCAAGGGATTTGAAGAAACCCTGTGGCAAATGCGGGGGGCCGCCTATTGCCAAGGCCTGCCCATGCAAGCCTGGTACAACAAGGTAGCCAATCCGCGGCCGTTCGACGTCGTGCCGCGCGAGCGAGTAGCCGGAGTATCCGAGCGCATCGATCGCAACGGTGAAGTTCTCTGCCCGCTCGACGAGGAGGGCACGCGCGCGGCCATCGGTGCCCTGGTCGAGCGCGAAGGGATCGAGGCGCTGGCGGTTGGTTTCCTCTGGTCCTTCGTCAACCCGGTTCACGAGCAGCGCGCGCGAGAGATCGCAGCCGAGCTTTATCCCGAGCTGCCGGTGACGCTGTCGAGCGAGGTCGTCCCGATCCTTGGCGAATACGAACGTTTCAGTACCACGGCGTTGAATGCCTATCTGCGCCCGGAGGTGCAGAGCTACGTCGAGCGGATGCAAGCGCGCTTGCGCTCACAGGCTCCCGCGCTGCCGCTCTTTTTCATGCAGGCCGACGGAGGCGTGGCCGCGCCCGATCGCGCCGTGGCGCACAGCGTTCGGTTGCTACAGTCGGGCCCGGTGGGGGGCGTGGTCGCCGGCCTCGACGTGGCTGCATCGCTTGGAATCGACCGGGTGCTTACGTGCGACATGGGAGGGACCTCCTTCGACGTGTGCCTGCTCGATGGGCACATTCCCTACACCCAGCGTTCCACGCACAACCGCCACGTGGTGGCTACGCGGATGGTCGACATCGAAAGCATCGGCGCCGGTGGAGGCAGTATTGCCCGCGTGCGCCATGGTAACCTCACGGTCGGGCCCGACAGCGCCGGTGCGCGCCCGGGCCCCGTCTGCTACGGGCGCGGTGGCACCGAGCCGACCGTTACGGACGCAAACTTGGTGCTCGGTTATCTCAATCCCCAGGCAATCCTGGGCGGCGAGATGGCCTTGGACGCCGAAGCGGCGCGCCGGGCGATCGCCGAGCGCATTGCCGCTCCGCTCGGGCTCTCCCTCGAGGAAGCAGCGCTGGCGATCGTGCGGATCGTCGACGCGCACATGGCCGACCTGATTCGCTTCCACACCCTAAGGCGCGGAAAGGATCCACGTGACTTTCATATCGTGTGCTTCGGCGGCGCAACTCCACTGCACGCGGCGGGGATCTCGGAACAAGCAGGAGTGGCGGGGGTGGTCGTCCCGCTGGCCGGCGCCGCAACGGTGCTGTCGGCTTTCGGGATCGCCCGTGCCGATCGGCTCTGGACGTTCTCCCTCGGCTGTACCTTCGACCTGAGAGGCGAAAAGAGTGCCGCGCTCGCCGAGGCTTTTGCCGAGCTGGAGCGAAAGGCAGTGACAACGCTCGAGCGCGAGGGCGTCGATCCAGCCTCGCTGGTCTGGACGCGCTCGGCGAGCTTGCGCTACCGCCTGCAGACGAACGAACTCGAGGTTCCCGTGCCGGCCGGCCGCCTAACCGAAGCGCGGGTTGCACGCCTGGCGCGCGCGTTCGACAGGCTCTACACGCGAACCTACGGCAAGGCAGCCGGCTTTCGAGAGGCCGGGCGGGAAGTCGTCGCGGTCCACTTGCATGGCGTGGCGGCGGGCCCTCGCACGCCGCTGCCGCGCTACGCACTGGCCGGCAGCGATCCCGAGCACGCCCGCAAAGGAGAGCGCGCTTGCTATCTAGCCGACGCCGGCTGGACCACCGCCGCGGTCTACGACGGAGACCGCCTCGAGCCCGGCAACGTAGTGGCCGGCCCGGCGATTTTGGAGATGGAAGGGACCACGGTGCTCGTGCCGCCCGCGTGGCGGGCGCGCTACGATCCGCACCGCCATGTCTTGCTCGAGCGAGGACAATGAGCCACGAGCCGCTTGCCAGTCTGCCGCCGGTCGAGACTTGGCGCGCGCCGTTTTCGGTGGCACCGCCCGAGGCGGTACCCGATCCAGCCACCTTCGAGATCGTCCGCCACCGCCTGTGGTACGCGGGGATGACGATCGGCGAAACGCTCAAAAAGGTTTCCGGTACGATCGTCGTCTCCGAGGCCCAGGACATGAGCACGTACATCACGCTACCCGACAGCGCGCCGGTTTTCTTGGGACCCTACGTTCTGCTGCACGCTGGAATTGCATCGCTGGTGGTCGAGAACGCCGCGCGGGTGAACCGAGAAAGCGGCGGGGTGCGCCCGGGCGACATGTACTTCGTCAACGATCCGTGGATGGGAGTGGCCCACCAGCCGGACTGCGCAATCGTGGCGCCGCTGTTCGTGGGCGGCGAGCTGCTGGCCTGGACCGGGGTCACGCTTCATCAGCTCGACATGGGTGGAATCGATCCAGGCGGAGTGTGCCCGCATGCGCGCGATGCGCACTCCGAGCCGACGGTCTATCCGGCCGTGAAGATCGTCGAACGGGGTCGCCTGCGGGCCGACATCGACCGACTGCTGCGCCGCAACTCCCGGTTGCCGGACGTGCTCGCGCTCGACATCCGGTCGATGATTGCGGCCAACGCCGCCTGCCACCGCGATTTGCGCGAGATCGTCGAGCGCTACGGCGCCGCCACCGTCCGCGACGTGATGCGCAAGATGGTGGCGGATTCCTACGAGGCCTTCGGGCGGCGGCTCAGGGAGCTACCCCGAGGTCGCTTCCGCGCGCGCGATTTCTTCGAGACCGGGGGCTACGCTCCCGAGTTGTCCGAACAGGTCTACGAGGTCGATCTGACCCTGGTGAATGACGGCGAGCGCCTCGTGTTCGATTTTTCGGGCACCTCGCCCCAGGCGTCGGGATTCGTCAACTGCGGATTCGGCGGGCAACTGGGAGGCGTTCTTGGATCGCTCCTGCAGCAGTTGGCACACGACATCCCCTGGAACGGCGGAGTCATCGCGCGGCTCGAGCTGCGATCGCAGCCGCAGACGGTAAACAACCCCACGTGGCCTGCCGCCGTCTCCGGTGGCGTGACCGAAGGGGCTATCTCCACCGGGACCGCAGCGGCCGGTGCGCTCGGGCACTTGGTGCTCGGGGCGCCGCCCGTGCGCGAGCGAATGACCCTCGGGGCCGGAAGCATCTTCCTCGGAAGCACGCTCGGGGGCATGAACCCGGACGGAACCATGTGGGGAACCTTGCTGATGGATCCAATCGGGATGGGCGGAGCGGCCACTTCGGTGGGCGATGGGATCGACCTGTGCGGCTCAGGGGCCATTCCATACACGCAGTTTGCCAACGTCGAGTCGGCCGAACGCAACTACCCGATCCTGTACTTGTTCCGGCGAGTGGCGCGCGACGCCTTCAGCTTCGGCCGCTGGCGCGGCGGCCAGGCGCTCGAGTTTGCGTTCAAGTTGCACGGAACGCCGGCGGCAATGTTGCTGCTATGGTGCCACGGGGCCGAGCTGCCCAACGTCCTGGGGATCTGCGGTGCTGGTCCCTCGGCTGGCGCGCGCTTCCTGCTCGCGCGTGATGCAGGCGTCCAAGCGGCGTGGAGCCAGGGGCGGCTTCCGACTGAACTCGAAGAGTTTGAGTTCGATGCGCTGCCGGCCAAAACCGAAGCGCTGATCGGGCCGGACGACGTCGTCTTGTTCGGGGTGCCAGGCGGAGCGGGCTACGGGGATCCTCTCGAGCGCGATCCGCAGGCGGTGGCAGCCGACGTGCGCTTTGGGCGGCTTTCTCCGGAAGCCGCTCGCAACTTCTTTGGAGTAGCGCTCGACGGCCGGGGCGCGGTCGATGCCCCCGGGACCCGCAAGCTGCGCGGGGAAATGATCGAGCGCCGGCGGGCGGAGGCCAGCCGGCCCGAGGCCGTCTGCCGGGAGCGCGCGGACGGACCGATCGTTGTCGATGCCGGCGATGGGCTGTGCGTGCGCGAAGCCGCTGGACGACTGGTGTGGGCATGCACCAAGTGCGGCCACGTCTACTGCGGTGCCGGCGACAACCCCCGGCAAGTGGCGGCAGTGCGCCTGGGGCGGATCAACGACGTTGGGCACCCCTTCGGGCAGCTCGTGCGGGCCGAGCGCCCGCGCTTCTTCTTGCGCGAGTTTTTCTGTCCCGAGTGCTTGTTGCGCTTTGCCGTCGAAGTAGCGCGGCCGAACGCCGATCCGCCGTTGTTCGCGATCGAGTACGATCCCGATTGGCTGGAGGAAAAGCGCCGTGAGCGAGCTTGACGCCAGCGGGTTCGAAGTCCCCAGCGAGATCGCAGAGCTCAAGGCTGCGGCTCGCCGCTTCGTCGATCGCTCGGTCAATCCGCGCTGGCAGGAGATCGAGCGGAGCGAACGCATTCCCGCCGACATCGTGGAAGGCGTCAGGGAACTCGGGCTGTTCGGGATGCTGATTCCCGAGGAATACGGCGGGCTCGGGCTAACGATCCAGGCCTACACGGAAGTTCTCATGGAGCTCGGGCGCGCGCACGGGTGCATTCTCGAGCTCATTTCGGGAAACAACTCTCTGGCCAGTCGCGCCATCGTCCTGGACGGAACGGAGGAGCAAAAGCGGCGCTACCTTCCCCGAATCGCCTCGGGCGAAATCCTGTGCGCATTCGCGCTCACGGAGCCGGGCGCGGGCAGCGACGCCCAGGCGATCACCACGCGAGCGGTGCGCGAGGGCGGCCAGTGGGTGATCAACGGAACCAAGCACTTCATTACGAGGGCGGCGATGGCCGATTTGTTCTTGGTGATCGCCGTGACCGATCCGCAAAAACGCGCCTTCGGTGGCATCACCGCGTTCCTCGTCGAACGAGGCACGCCGGGACTCGAAGTAGCGCGCGTGCAACACACCTTGGGGGGCGACCTGGTGCCACCGTGCGAAGTGGTTTTCGAGAACTGCCGCGTCCCCGAAGAAAACGTCGTGGGCGAGCTCGGCTACGGTTTTGCCACTGCGATGAAGGTGATCGACGACGGCCGCCTCGGGCTAGCGGCGGTGGCGGTTGGGGCGGCCGAACGGCTGCTCGAGCAGACGATTTCCTATGCCAAAGAGCGGATGACCTTCGGCAAGCCGCTCGCACACCGCCAACTCGTGCAGGCGATGATCGCCGACTCGGCCATGGAGATCTATGCGGCACGCCAGATGGTGCGGGCAACGGCGCGGCGCCGCGATGCCGGACTGCCGGTCGGCGTCGAGGCGGCGATGACCAAGGTGTTCGCTTCGGAAATGGTTGGGCGCGTGGCGGACCGGGCGTTCCAGGTTCACGGCGGCTCGGCCTACATGCGCGAGAGCCCGATCGGTAAAGCCTACGCGACGGTGCGCGTCCTGCGCATCGTCGAAGGGGCGAGCGAGATTCTGCGCGTGCGCATCGCGCGAGAGCTGCTGCGCGAGTGAACGATCGGGGCCGGTGCCAGCGATGAGACGAGAGGCTAGACCAGCAAACGAGAATGGCGCAAGGCGCAGGCGGTCCTTGCGGAAAGCCCCGGTGCACGGCGCGGCGCTGCAGGGACCCGGGAGGCAGAGCCGATGAAAGCGATCGACGTTCACGCTCACGTTTCGACCCGGCCGGGCGTTCAAAGCCTGTTTCGCTTCCAGAAGTTGCTCCTCAAGTACTACCTCAAGATGGACGTTGCCGACGATCAAGTAGAGGGCCTGGCCAAAGACGAGGAGGCGATGATCGCGGACTTTCGGGCCGCCGGCGTGAAAGTTTTCCTGGTCGGCTGGGACACCGAGCTCGCTACCGGCGACAAGCCGCTGCCGAACGAGTACCTGCGGGATCTCGCCGAGCGCTACCCCGAGACGATCCTCGGCGTGTTCGGCTGCGTCGATCCCCGCAAGGGCAAGGCAGCGCTCGAAGAAGCCGAGCGCTGCATTCGCGAGTGGGGTTTTCGCGGGCTTAAGTTCCACCCGTCGGCCCAAGGCTTCACCCCGGACGATCCAGCCTGTTATCCGCTGTGGGAAGCGTGCCGCGACTGGGGTGCGGTGGTCCAGTTTCACACTGGAACGACCGGGCTCGGCGCCGGGGCGCCCGGCGGCGGCGGGGTCGTGCTTGAACGGGCGCGCCCGATCCATGTCGATCGGGTGGCGGCCGACTTTCCCGATCTCAAGATCGTGCTCTGCCATCCCGGCTGGCCGTGGACCGAGGAGAACATCATGATCCTCTTGCACAAGGCAAACACGTTCATGGATCTGAGCGGCTGGGCCCCCAAATATTTTCCCGAGCCGCTCAAGCACGATCTCGGCCGGCGGCTCAAAGACCGGGTAATGTTTGGCTCAGACTATCCGCTGATTCCCTACGAGCGGCTGTTCGCCGAGTACGAGCAGCTCGGGCTTGCGAGCGACGTGCTCGAAGCGATTTTCATCGAGAACGCCGTGCGCGTTCTCGATATTCCGCGGGAACGCCTATGACGGACGCCAAAAAACGCTACCAGGAACTTCACCGGGCTTGGCTCGAACGCAACGCGGCGCAGTTCGCCAAGATCGAGCCGATCGTCGACGCAATGGGGGTCGAGCACGCACTGCTTTACGGCCCGGCCGACACGGACGCAGTCGAGAACTACGAAGAAAAGCTCGGTTTCCCAGGCGAGTTTCCCTTCACCCGCGGGGTCTATCCGGGCATGTACCGGCGGGCACCGTGGCGGATCAACCAGTACGCCGGCTTCGGCAGCCCCGAGGACACCAACGAGCGCTGGCGCTTCCTGTTCGAACACGGGCAGATGGTCTTCAATCTAGCCCTCGACCTGCCGACGCAAATGGGTTTCGACTCGGACGATCCTCGCGCCGAGGCCGAGGTCGGGCGGGCCGGGGTGGCGATCGACAGCTGCGACGATCTTGAACGCTTGCTCGAGGGCCTTCCGATGGTTCCCATCTACTTCAACGTGGCCGGTGCCGCGCCGATCCTGATGGCCATGCTGGTGGTGGTTGGGGAGCGCAAGGGGGTGGGGCCTCAGGGGATCATGGGCGCGTTCACGAACGACATCCTGACCACGTTCGTGTGCCGGGGCACGTGGATCTTTCCGCCCGAGGCGCACCTGAAGCTGGTCGCCGACATGGTCGAGTGGGCGGCGCGCCACATGTCTCCGCACTTTTACCCGCTGAACGTCCAGGGCGTTTACTTCCGCAGCGTCGGCGCTTCGATCGCGCAGGAACTCGCCTTGGTCCTGGCGGACGCGCTCACGTACGTGGACTGGGTGCTCGAGCGCGGACTGCACATCGACGAGTTCGCCCGCCGGCTGAGCTTTTTCTTCGCCTGCGGTCCGGAAATTTTCGCGGAGGCTGCCAAGTTTCGGGCGGCCCGCCGGCTGTGGGCGCACTTGATGCGCGACCGCTACGGTGCCAAGGAGCGCGAGTCGATGCGCCTGAAGGCGACGGCCGCAACCGGCGGCCGCTACTTTCAGGCGATCGAGCCGCTCAACAACCTCGTGCGCGGAGCCTACGGGATCCTCGGCGCCGTGCTCGGCGGGGCGCAGGCCACGTTCGTGGCGGGCTACGACGAAGCCTATGCGATTCCAAACGAAGAGAGCGCGCTGCTCGGCCTGCGCACGTTGCAAATCCTGCAGGAAGAGACCGACGTCGGCCGCACGATCGACCCGCTCGGTGGCAGCTTCTACGTCGAGGCTTTGACCGACCGGATCGAGCAGGAAGCCCGTTCGATCATGGAAGAGATCGAGCGGCGTGGCGGCGTAGTGCGGGGGATCGAGCAGGGATGGATCCGCGCCGAGCTCGAC
>CAYZHO010000047.1:0-14669 GCA_964478045.1 uncultured Myxococcales bacterium
GCGTTCGGGGGCGCTGTGGCGGCCGGAGGGCTCGTCTATCGGCTTTCGCTCGTCCGGGGGCGGCTCGAACCGGTCACGCAGGTGCTCGTAGGAGTCATCTTCAATACGTTTGCCGCTTCGGTCATTTTGCTGGTCAGCGCGCTCGTGGATTTGTCGAGATCCCACTCGATCGTCTTCTGGCTGATGGGCGGAATTGCAGTCTACCCGTATCCGGTGCTTTGCTTGACGGGTGTCTTGGTCGCGCTCGGCGTTATGGTCTTGGTGCGAGATGCCCTGGCGCTCAATCTGTTGGCTCTCGGCGACGATAGTGCCGAGCACCTCGGGGTGGACCTGGGTGCGGTCCGCCGGCGCGTTTTTTTGGCGTCGGCTCTACTGGTCGGGGCGGTCGTATCGCTGACGGGGGTGATCACGTTCGTCGGGCTGATAGTGCCCCACGCGCTTCGGCGACTGGCCGGAAGCGACAACCGACTCCTCGTGCCGGCCTCGTTCCTCGGGGGAGCGACGTTTTTAGTGGCTTGCGACGCGCTGGCGCGGGTAGCGGCCGCGCCGCGCGAACTTCCTGTCGGCGCGATCACTGCCATGACCGGGGGGCCTTTCTTCGTGTATCTGCTGAGGCGGCGAAGCAGGGAGCGAGGCCTGTGACTGCCGACCCCATTGTAGCTCTCGAGAACGTCACGTTTCGCTATCCAGATTCGGACGTCCTGCTCCAAGGCTTGTCGCTCGAAGTTCATCGGGGCGAACGGCTAGCCGTCGTGGGACCGAACGGGGCAGGCAAGTCGACGCTCCTCAAGTTGCTCTCTGGACTTCTCGTTCCAGAGCGCGGCTCGGTGCGCGTGTGCGGCCTCGATCCGGCTCGCAGCCGCCGGTCCGAGTTGGCGCGGCGGGTGGCCGTGGTGGGCGAGCAGGGCGCCATCGGCTTTCCGTACACGGCCCTCGAAGTAGTGTTGATGGGCCGTGCTCCCTATGTTCAAGGGTTTCGC
This sequence comes from uncultured Myxococcales bacterium, assembly GCA_964478045.1. Lineage (GTDB taxonomy): Bacteria > Desulfobacterota > Binatia > UBA1149 > SPBQ01 > CAZQYE01. The sequence continues at coordinate 981 of CAYZHO010000047.1, forward strand.
CTGGAGAGCGAAGCCGACGTGGAGGTCGCACGCCGCGCAATGGCCGCCACCGGTGTAGCCGAACTCGAGAGTCGCTGTTTCGATACGCTTTCGAGCGGAGAACGCCAGCGCGTGGCGATAGCTCGGGCGCTGGCCCAAGAACCCGAGCTCCTGCTGCTCGACGAGCCGGCGGCGTTCCTCGACATACGCCAGCAGGCCGCGCTGTGCGACTTGCTGGCGGACCTTAATCGGCGCTCGGGGGTGACCATCATTTCGGTCCTTCACGATCTAAACTTGGTTGCGCTGTATTTCGACCGGGTCGCCATGATGGCGATTGGGGACGGCGCCACAGCCGAGGGCGACTGCCCTGAAGTGGTCGGGCGGCCAGGAAAACGCCCGCGGCCGCGCCGCCTTTACGCGGTTGGCCGTCCTGAAGAAGTCCTCACTTACGCGGCGATCCGGGAAGTCTTCGCGACGGACGTGTACGTGACGATCAACGACCTCACGGGTAAACTCAACGTTCTACCGCTCCCAAAAAGTAGCCTGGCTTAACAAAGGCCAGAACATACGTAGGCGGCCCTTATGTATCGCCGTTTGACATCCGGCCGGGCGGGTGTTACCAGGGCCCAAATACCGCAAGAAAAGCGCGGGCAGCAAAGACCCAGGAGCAGCTAGGCGCCGGCGGTTCATCCCGCTTCGCGCTCGGAGAGTCGTCAAAAAGGCTTTGGCGCTTTCGGGAGGGGCGCCGTCTCGGGCCGAAGCGGGCGTGGCGCAGAGCCCGAGGGAGCAAGCCGGGCGGGCACGAGGCCCGCGGGAGGCGAGGAACGCAACCAGTGCTGTTCGACTACGCCAACGTACTCGTCTTCGTCGCACTCGGGATTGCGCTGTGCGCGCTCATGCTCGGTCTTGGCGCACTGCTGCGGCCAGCCAACCCGGAGCGCACCAAGCTGACGACCTACGAGTGCGGGGAGCTCGTAACGGGCGACTCTTGGATCAACTTCAACATCCGTTTCTATCTAGTGGCTCTCGTCTTCATCGTGTTCGACGTCGAGGTCGCGCTGATTTATCCCGTGGTCACGGTGTTTTCGCGCTGGGTAGAGGCCGGGCAAGGTGCCCTGGCCTTGGGCGAGATGCTGGCATTCATTGCGATTCTAGTGGCGGGATTGGCTTACGTCTGGCGCAAGGGCGACCTGCGTTGGATCAAGACCGTGGCCGAACCGCCTCGAGAGCTCGAGGACCGGGTTGGCGGTCCGGGGAGGTAGTGCCGTGTCCCTTGTCAATTCCGTTCCCGAAATGGTTCTCACGACGAAGCTCGACGAGCTGCTCAACTGGGCGCGCAAGTCCTCGTTGTGGTACATGCTCTTTGGCCTGGCCTGCTGCGCGATCGAAATGATGCACACCGGCGGCCCGCGGGCCGATCTCGACCGGTTCGGCATGGCGCCGCGCGCGACGCCGCGCACCTCGGACCTGATGATCGTAGCCGGCACCCTGACCCTGAAGATGGCGCTCAGGACCAAGCTACTCTACGAGCAGATGGCCGAGCCGAAGTACGTCTTGTCGATGGGGAGCTGCGCCAACTGCGGGGGCTTGTTCCAGTACGCGTACTCGGTGTGCGATGGCGTCGACAAGGTGATTCCAGTCGACGTGTACGTGCCCGGCTGCCCGCCGCGGCCCGAAGCGCTTACTCAGGGGCTACTCCTGCTGCAGGAGAAGGTGGCTAAGGAGAAGTGGTTGGTCCGCGAGGAGGCCGGCGCCTGAGCGATGGACGTCTCCGCAATCCAGAAAAAGCTTGCCGCGCGGTTCGGACCTGCGGTGGGGCCGGTCATGCCGGGGCGGCTCGAGAGCTGGATCGAGGTGGATGCCGACCGGATCGACGAAGTTGCCGCGTTCTTGGCCACTGATCCCGAGCTCGAGTTCGACTGCCTGTCCAACCTGTCCGGCGTGGACTATCCGGACAAGGGTTCGATCGAGGTGGTCTACCGCTTGTTTTCCTACCGCCACCGGCACGAGCTGACGATCAAAGTCGACGCGGACCGCAACGACCCGCGGGTCAAGACGGTCGAACGCGTGTGGCCGGCAGCAAACTGGCTCGAGCGGGAAGTGTTCGACCTGCTCGGCGTGCACTTCGAGGGCCACAGTGATCTCAGGCGAATCCTTCTCCCAGAAGACTGGATCGGCCACCCCCTTAGAAAGGACTACGTCGAAGCTCCCGAGTACCACGGGATTTCCACGATTCGCGAAAGCATCCTGAACGTCCCCGGAAGGAGCTGAGCACGTGAGCGTCGAGATCGAACTGGCCGAAGGCGGGCTGGCTACCGAAGAAATGACGCTCAACATGGGGCCGCAGCACCCGAGCACCCACGGGGTCCTGCGGTTCATCGTGTCCGCCGATGGGGAAGTGATGCGCGTTGCCAAGCCGGACGTCGGTTACCTCCACCGTTCGATCGAGAAGATCGCGGAAAAGGTCGGCTGGCACGGCTTCATGCCCTATACGGACCGCGTCGACTACGTCGCTGCAATGACGGCGAATCAGGGGTGGGCGATGGCGGCCGAGGCGCTTGCCGAGATCGAGGTGCCGCGCCGTGGCGAATACTGCCGCGTGATTGCCGCCGAGCTGAACCGCATTTGCAGCCATTTGCTGGCAATCGGAGCAATGGGCATGGACATCGGCGCGGTCACGCCGTTTACGCACGCGCTGCGCGAGCGGGAGATGATCAACGACCTGCTCGAAGAGCTTTGTGGCGCGCGGCTGACTTTCAACTACATGCGGATTGGCGGAGTGGCTTGGGATCTCCCACCCGGCTTCGCAAAGAAAGTGATCCGCTACCTCGATCACCTCGAGCCGATCGTTCACGAGCTCAACGACCTTCTTTCCTACAACAAGATCTACGTCGACCGGCTGGCCAACGTTGCGCCCGTCAGTGCCGAACTGGCAAAGGCCTACAACCTAGTGGGTCCGAACCTGCGCGGAAGCGGCGTGCGCTACGATGTGCGCAAGGACCGGCCTTACAGCGCTTACGCGGACTTCGAATTCGATATTCCGGTCGGGCGCGGAGAGCGCGGGACGCTCGGGGACTGCTGGGACCGCTACATGGTGCGGATTTGGGAGATCCTCGAGTCGTCGAAAATCATCCGCCAGGCGCTCGAGAATATGCCGGACGGCCCGGTGATCGCCAAAGTGCCGCGGGTTCTGCGGCCCAAGCCGGGCGAAGTGCACGTGCGGGTCGAGACGCCGCGCGGGGACATGAGCTGGTACGTCGTTTCGGACGGGACCGAGTACCCGTACCGGGTCCACATCCGCACCGGCTCGTTCGCCGCGATGTCGATCATCGAGCGCATCAGCCGCGGGCTGATGATCGCCGACCTCGTCGCCGTGATCGCCAGCTTCGACATCGTCGCGCCGGAGGTGGACCGCTGATGGACGCTGGCGCGGCGGCCGGTTGCCCCTGGCGCGCGGAGGCCTTGGCGTGAAAGCGTTCCTCGATCAGATCGCGAGCGGCACGTCGGGAATCGAGCGGGAGCTCGTCTACCTGGCCGGTATGCTGGTGTTCGGTTCCCTGGTTGTCTTCGGATTCATCCTGCCGGTAGCGGGCGTCAGCAGCTGGGTGGAGCGCCGCGTGTGGGGCCGAATCCAATCGCGGATCGGTCCCAACCGGGTAGGACCGCAGGGATTCTTCCAGTGGATCGCCGACGGCATCAAAAACCTGCTCAAGGAGGACGTGGTTCCAGCGGCGGTCGATCCCCGGCTGTTTCGGATCGCCCCGTACGTGTCGGTTACGGGATTCGTGGCGGCGTTCGTCGCGGTTCCGTTCGCCGGCAGTTTGATCATCGCCGACTTGAACATCGGCATCCTCTACATCACGGCGGCCACTTCGCTGGTGGTCGTGGGCATTCTGATGGCCGGGTGGTCGTCGAACAACAAGTGGTCGATGCTGGGTGGCATTCGCTCGGCCACGCAGATTGTCAGCTATGAGATTCCGGCGGGACTGGCCATCTTTCCGGCGGTTCTGCTGTCCGGGACGCTGTCGATGCAGGGTATCATCCGCGCCCAGGGATGGTCGCCCGTCGATTGGCACATGTTCCACAGCCCGTTCACGCTGGCCGCGTTTCTGCTGTTCTTCTTGGCCGCTCTTGCCGAGGGTAATCGAACGCCGTTCGACTTGCCCGAGGCCGAGTCGGAGCTGGTAGCGGGATTTGCGACCGAGTACAGCGGCATGCGCTCCCTGCTGTTCTTCTTGGCCGAGTGGGGCAACCTCTACCTGATTGGTGCTCTAGTGGCCACGCTTTACATGGGGGGCTGGCAAGTACCGCCGTTTACGACGAATCCCGCTCTGCGCACGGCGGCCGAGTTCCTGACGTTCTTCGTCAAGGCGTACTTCTGGGCTTTCGTTGCCATGTGGATTCGCGCCACGCTGCCGCGGGTGCGCGTCGACCAGCTTATGGCGGTGTGCTGGAAGTACATGGTGCCGATCGGCCTCACTTGCGTCGTGGGAACAGCGGTATTGATTGCAGCGTTTCCCGGCGGCCTGCGGCCGATGCGCTATGCGATGGTCGCCGTTGTAGTTGCCGTCCTGGTGCAGTTCGCGCGGCGGGTACGCTACCACCTGAGGCGCGCTAGCGGGCCACTGAGATAGGAATGCGCGAGTACTTGGCCAACATCTACGTGGCGCTGGCCACGTGCTTCGAGGGGCTGTCGGTGACTTTTTCCCACTTCTTTCGGCGTCCCTACACCGTTCAGTATCCCGACCGAATTCCGATCCCCGTGCAGAACACGTTGCCTTATCGCTACCGGGGTATCCTCGAAGTAGACCTGCAGATCTGCACCGGCTGCCTCGCGTGCGAGCGGGCGTGTCCGATCCACTGCATCGTCATCGACGCCAGGAAGGACAAGGAGACGAAGTCGATCGTCCTCGAGCGCTTCGACATCGACATGGCCAAGTGCATGTACTGCGGGCTTTGTTCCGAGCCGTGTCCTACCGGTGCGATTCATCACACTCGGGAGTTCGAGGGGGCCGACTATTCTCTCGAGAGCCTCGTGCGCCGTTTCGTGGTCGAGCCGGTAACGGCTTATCGGCCCAAGAAGAGCGGAGAGGACGATCCGGCCATCGTTCCGATTCTCGAGCGGGGCAAGCGCTACATCGCCGAGTTTGCGCAGCCGGAAGCGCCGGCAAAGCCGGCCAAGGCGGGGACGGCCACCAAGCAACAGGCCGCTTCGGGTACCGCCCGCGCCGGCGCGGCGCAGGCGCGCAAGCCGCCGGCCGCACCAGGTCCAGCCGGCGGGGCGGATACTGGCGCGGATCCGAAGCGGGAAGCCGGAGGAGCCGGGTCTGGCCCAGCGAAACCGGCCGCGGGAACCGGCGCAGGCGACCGCAAGGAGGACAGGGGTGACTGAACCGTCGCTACAGGTCGCGGCGTTTTACTTCCTGGCCGGCGTTGCCTTGTTGGGCGGAGCCGGAGTCGCTCTGTCGCGCAACATCGTCTATTCGGCGCTTTCCCTGATGTTGTCCTTCCTCGGGGTGGCGGGGCTTTACGTTATGGCCGGCGCGGACTTCGTTGCCGGCGTCCAGGTTTTGATCTACGTGGGGGGCGTCGTCGTCCTCACGCTGTTCGCGGTGATGCTGACCCATCACATTGCGAACATCCACGTGTCCAACCGAAGCGTTGCGCGCCCGGTGGCTCTCGCGATCGTTGCCGCGGCGTTTGCGCTCCTAGTCGCCACGCTCTTGCGGGTTCCCTGGGAGCAAGCCCCGGGCGGTGCGGCTGGGCCTTCGACGGTGGCGATCGGAAACCTCTTGTTGGGCCGCTACCTGCTGCCGTTCGAGCTGGCCTCGGTAGTGCTCCTGGCTGTGCTGATCGGCGCGGTCGTGCTCTCGCGCAAAGAAGTCGCCGAGGGGGACGAGAGGCGATGATCGGGCTCGAGCACTATCTCGTTGTCGGGGCTGGCCTGTTTGCGCTCGGGCTTTTCTGCGTGCTGACGCGGCGCAACGCGATCGGCGTACTGATGGGAATCGAACTGATCCTCAATTCGGCGAACGTGAACGCAATCGCGTTTTCGCGCTTCAGCGCTGGCAATCCGGACGGGCAGGTGTTCGCCGTTTTCGTGATCATGCTGGCAGCGGCCGAGGCGGCGATCGGCTTGGCGATCGTGCTCGGGATCTACCGGCGCTTCCGCTCGATCGATGTTGCGACGATGAGGGAGCTCAAGGGCTAGATGGGAGACCTCGGACACCTGGCAACCTCGGGTCACTGGCCGGCCTTGCGCTGGATCGTCCTGCTGCCTCTGGCCGGTGCGATCGTCAACTTTCTTGCTGGAGCGGCGATCCAAAAGCGCGTGGGGCGCTGGGCGGTAGCGGCGATCGCGATCGGACTTCCGGCAGCGAGTTTCGTTCTGGCGGTTGCGGGCTTCGGCAACCTGTGCGGGTTGCCGCCGGAGGAGCGGTTGCTGCTCGATCGAGTGCTGCCGTGGATCCACGTCGGCGCGCTCCGGGTCGATATCGCCTTCCAGCTCGATCCCCTGTCGGCCGTGATGGCGCTCGTCGTCACCGGCATCGGGACGCTGATCCACGTGTATTCGGTCGGCTACATGGACGAGGAACCGTCGTTGTGGCGCTTCTTCGCCCTCCTCAATCTCTTCATGTTTGCCATGCTGACGCTGGTCCTGGGCGACAACCTCTTGCTGATGTTCGTCGGCTGGGAAGGCGTCGGCCTGTGTTCATGGGCGCTTATTGGCTTTTGGTATCAGGACCCGGCCAACGCGAAAGCCGGCAACAAAGCGTTTATCGTCAACCGCATCGGCGACTTCGGCTTCGTCCTGGGCGTCTTCCTCCTGTTCTGGTCGATGACGGCGGCCGGCCACGCGACTCTCGTTTTCCGGGAGTTGGCCGAGCACGCGCGGGTGCTCGAGGGAATGACGGTCTGGGGGCTGCCGGTCGCAACAGTTGCCACGCTTTTGCTCTTCGTCGGTGCCACCGGCAAGTCGGCTCAGATCCCGCTCTACGTTTGGTTGCCCGATGCGATGGCCGGCCCAACGCCGGTTTCGGCTCTCATCCATGCCGCCACCATGGTCACGGCCGGGGTCTACATGATCGGGCGCCTCAGCTTCCTATACGCGATGGCTCCGGCCACCGGGGCGGTGGTCGCAACGGTCGGCGCCGCGACCGCCGTCTTCGCGGCAACGATCGGGCTGGCGCAGAACGACATCAAGAAAGTTCTCGCCTATTCGACCGTCAGCCAGCTCGGCTACATGTTCCTGGCGATGGGGGTGGGGGCGTATGCGGCGGGTATCTTCCATTTGATGACGCATGCGTTTTTCAAGGCGTGCCTGTTCCTGGGAGCCGGTAGCGTGATCCACGCCCTCCACCACGAGCAAGACATGCGCAAGATGGGCGGCCTGCGCCGGTACATGCCGAGAACGTTCTGGACGTTCCTGATTGCTACGCTCGCGATCGCCGGCGTGCCGGGAACCGCCGGTTTCTTTTCCAAGGATGAAATCCTGTGGCACGCGTTCCTCTACGATCCCCGGCTTTGGGCCGCCGGTGCAGCCGGGGCGGTCCTGACAGCCTTTTACATGTTCCGGCAAGTCTTCATGACGTTTTTCGGGGAAAGCCGGGTGGATCCGCACGTGCGCGCCCACCTGCACGAGTCCTCTGGATGGATGACCTGGCCGCTGGTGGTACTCGCCGCAGGGTCCCTGGTGGCAGGATACGTTGGCTTGCCGCCGGCCCTTGGCGGCAGCAACCGTTTCGAGGCATGGCTGGAGCCGGTCTTCGCGCAAGCGGCGCAGATCCGCGGCGCTAGCGACCATGCTGGCGCTGAGCCCTCGGCCCGCAGCTGGCACGAGGCGGCCGCCGGCCTGGCATCGCGAGCGGCGCTCGCCCGCACCACCGAGGTACCCGTGCGAGAGGCAGCAGCCGGTGCCACGGCGCCAAACGCCCGCGCTCCCAAAGAGGCTCGAGGAGAGCGCGCGCTCGAGCTGGGCATGATGGTGGTTTCCGTGGCGCTGGCCTTAGGGGGAATCTATTTCGCCTACTTGGTCTACCAGCGCCGTTCGATCGGTGCAGAAGTGCTGGCGCAAGTGGCTGGGGGCTGGCCCTACTGGTTGGTCTACAACAAGTACTGGGTGGACGAGATCTACTACGGAACGTTCCTGCGCGGAACCCTCGCGTTGTCGCGAGCGGCTGGGACCTTCGACCGCGTCGTCATCGACGGAATCGTCAACGCTTCGGCTGCCGTGGTTCGGCTCGGATCGGCCGTCAATGGGCGCTTCGACCTGGGAATCGTCGACGGCATCGTCAACTTCGTAGCCGACTTCCTGCACGCGCTCGGCGGCCTAGTCCGGCGCGTGCAGACGGGAACCATCAACGCGTACTTGTACGTCATCGTTTTTGCAGTCACGGTGCTGCTCTTCGCGCGGACCTGGTAGAGGGGGCAAGGATTTGTCGATGGACCACGTATTGACCTACATGACGTTCATCCCGATCGCCGGCATGTTCGTCGTCCTGGCGCTGCCGCGGACGGCACACAACGCGATCCGCTTGACCTCGCTGGTGTTTACGCTGCCGCCCCTGGCGCTGGCCGTGTGGCTGTTTGCTTCGTTCGATCGTGCGAGCGCCGGCTTGCAGTTCGTCGAGCGGCATGCCTGGATTCCAGCGTACAACATCCAATACATCATGGGGGTGGACGGCCTGTCCGTCACCATGGTGCTCCTGACCGCGCTGCTGTGCCCCCTGTGCATCTTGGCCTCGTGGAACATCGACCGGGGCGTGAAAGGTTACTTCGCGCTGTTCCTGCTGCTCGACGGCGCGATGATGGGAGTTTTTTGCGCCTTGGACTTCTTCCTCTTCTACATTTTTTGGGAAGTGATGCTCCTGCCGATGTATTTCCTGATCGGCATCTGGGGCGGCCCGCGGCGCGAATATGCGGCGATCAAGTTCTTCCTCTACACGCTGGTCGGCTCGGTCCTCATGTTGATCGCGATGCTGGCCCTCTACTTCTACACCGAGCCGCATACGTTCGACATGATGGTGTTGGCCGAGCGTTCGAGCGGCTACTCGCGCATCTTCCAGCAGTGGGCTTGGCTGGCGCTTTTCATCGGGTTCGCGATCAAGATTCCAGCCTTTCCGTTCCACACCTGGCTGCCGGATGCTCACGTAGAGGCGCCGACCGCTATTTCGGTGATTCTGGCCGGCGTCCTGCTCAAGATGGGGACCTACGGAATCTTGCGGATCTGCTACCCGATCCTGCCGGCGGCCACTCTCGATTACGCGTTTTGGGGTCTGGCGGCACTGGGGACGCTCAACATCGTCTACGGCGCGCTCTGCGCAATGGCCCAAGCCGACATGAAGAAGCTCGTCGCGTACTCGAGCATCTCGCACATGGGCTACGTGATGCTCGGCATGGCGACACTGACGCCCCAAGGAATCAACGGCGCCGTATTCCAGATGTTCAACCACGGGACGATCACGGCCATGCTGTTCTTGCTCGTGGGCGTCGTCTACGACCGCGCCCATCACCGGGAGATCGAAGGGTTCGGGGGCCTGGCTTCCGTCATGCCGGTCTATACGGGCCTGATGACCGTGGCCTTCTTCGCGGCGATGGGATTGCCGGGGCTGTCCGCGTTCATTTCCGAGGTACTGGTGTTGCTCGGTGCGTGGCAGTACCACCATGGGCTCACGGTGGTGGCCGCCAGCGCCGTCATCCTGACGGCGGGCTATATGTTGTGGATGCTCCAGCGGGTGTGGTTGGGTCCGGTGAACGAAAAGTATGCTTCGATGCCGGACGTGACGGCCCGCGAGATTGCAACCCTGGCGCCGCTTGCCGTCATCGTGATCGTTCTCGGTGTCTATCCACACGCCGTGCTCGACCTGATCAATCCTACCCTTGTGGCGTTGAACAAGACCGTTGCCTCGGCGAGCTCGGCGGTCGCGATGTTGCGGTAGGCCCATGACCCTAGGCGTTACCGACAGCCTGTCTTACTGGGTTCCGGAGTTCACGCTGGTTGCCGGCGTCTTGCTGCTGTTGCTGCTCGAGTTGCTGGTACGCCGCAAGGACCTTTTCGGGGAGGTCGCCTTACTGGCGGTTGCAGCGTCGGTCCTCGCCGCTGCTGCGCGGGGTGGGGGTCCCTACGGATCTCTGTTCAACGGAATGGTCGCTCTCGACTCTTTTGCCGTGTTCTTCAAGATCGTGCTCGGGCTGGCGGCGTTCGGGGCGATCTGGATGTCGATCGGCGCGCGCGAACTAGATGGCCAGCATCCGGGCGAGTACTACGTTGTGCTCCTGTCGTGCACCCTGGGAATGTACACGATGGCCGCCGCGACCAACTTGCTGGTGGCCTACCTCGCGCTCGAGTTCGTCAGCCAGACTTCTTACATCCTGACCGGATTTCTCAAAGGCAGCCGGCGCTCGAGCGAGGCGGCGCTCAAGTATTTGATCTACGGCGGCGTTGCCTCGGGCGTCATGGTCTACGGTATGACCCTGCTCTATGGCCTCACCGGCTCGCTTGACTACTCCGCACTGGGCGCGGGCCTGGCGGGCCTCGATTCGGCGGCCGCTCCGGCAGCGTTCGTCGCGATCGCAATGGTTTTGGTGGGGTTCGGCTACAAGATCGCGATGGTCCCGTTCCATATGTGGGCGCCGGACGTGTACGAGGGCGCGCCGCTTCCGGTCGCGGCCTATTTGGCGGTGGGCTCGAAAGCGGCGGGCATGGCGATGCTCGTACGCTTTTTCTACCCGGGGATTTCCACCTTCGGCGGCGAAGAACTCTGGAACAGCCTTGCCGGAATCGACTGGCCGGATCTGGTGGCGGTGGCGGCGATGGTGACGATGACGGTCGGCAATCTTGCGGCTTTGAGGCAGGACAACGTCAAGCGGCTGCTCGCCTACTCGTCGATCGCCCATGCCGGCTACATGCTGATGGGGGTGGTGGCGCTCACCAACACGGGGCTCATGGCGGTCCTGTTCTACGTCGTGGTCTATTACTTGATGAACTTGGGGGCGTTCGCGGTCCTTCTCGCGGTCGTCAACCGGAGCGGGCGCGAGGACATCGCCGGATTGCGAGGACTGGCCTGGCGCGGGGGAGCCGTGCCCGCTGCGGCCATGGCGATCTTTCTTCTCTCGCTTGCCGGGATTCCGCCGCTGGCCGGATTCATTGGAAAGTTCTATTTGTTCGCGGCGGTCATCGAGCGGCACATGTGGACGCTCGCGGTCGTTGCTGCCGCCAACAGCGTCGTGGCGCTCTACTACTACGCGCGGATCCTTCGGGCCATGTACTTGGAAGCCCCGGACGAGGGAGCGCCGCCCGTTGAGCTGGGCGCACACCAGTCGGTGCTTGTCGGTGCCCTCGTGGCGGGGACTTTGGTCTTCGGCGTCTACTGGGCACCGCTCGTCGAGCTAGCCCAGCGATCGATCTTCTTTGCTACCGGCTAGGACTGCCTAAGGGTGCCACACCCGCCTAGCCCTGGTTCTTGCCTTTTCTGCTTTTCTTTTTGCTGCGCTTACCGCTCGTTCCCTTCTTGCTTTTCTTACTCTTGTTGCCTTTCTTCTTTCCCTTCTTTCCTTTCTTTCCCTTCTTTGCCTTGTTCCCCTTGGCTTTTTTGGCCTTCTTGGCCTTCTTACCTTGCTTGCTTTTACTCCCCTTGGAGGCTTTGGTGGCTGCCGCGGTGCTTCCCGAGGCGCCTGCTGCTCCGACGAGATCGACGCCGAGGGCAGAGCGAACCGAACCGCCTAGCTGGCCGATCGCTGCGATTGAAGCAATGGCAACGAGGGCCAGCACGAGCACGTGTTCGGAAATGGCCGCGCCGCGCTCGTCTTTTTTCGGGTGATTTTCGAAGGTCCGGCGTATGAAGCGCACCATTGCCCAAAGAGCGTTGCAAAAATCGCGCCTTTGCGGGCGCGAGGAGAAGTGCCGAACGGCTGGGCACGCGGACGGGCAGTGCCCGGCTGGGGGCACCGCGCTCGTGACATTTTCGAACGGCCGGCGGCTTGGTGCCGCTAACTTTCTACGACTCGGCTTGCGTCTACTGCTGGCGCATTTGCTGGCAGGCGGCGCCGTCCTCGGCGGTTGCCACGGGGCGGCGGGCGAGCGCCGTCTCGATACGATCGTGCTGGTGACCATCGATACCTGGCGGCGCGACGCAAGCGGCTTTCTGGGCGGGCGCCGGCCGAGCCCGACGCCGTTTCTCGACCGCCTCGCCGAGGATGCCGTGGTCGCCGAGGACGCCGTGGCGCCGGTTCCGCTCACGGGTCCGAGTCACCTGAGCATGCTGAGCTGCCGGTGGCCCTGGAAGTTGGGAGTTCGTAACAACGGGGACGTGATTCCGAACGCGGTTGCGCCGCTGCTTCCCCAAGTGTTGGCGGCCCGGGGCTGGCGGACGGCTGCATTCGTTTCGGCCAGCGTGCTCGACCATCGCTTGGGTTTTGCTCGGGGCTTCGAGCACTACGACGACGAGGCAGGACACGCGGGTGGAACGGCGGTGCAATTCATCGCGGAGCGGCCGGCCGACGAGACCGTCGGGCGAGTCCTCGCGTGGGTGCGCGAGCGCGTCGCTGCCAGGGATCGCTTGTTTTTGTGGGTTCATGTGTTCGACCCGCACTACCCGTATCGCAGGGCGCGATCGGCGCCGACGGCGCGCGAGGCCTACGAGGCCGAGGTTCGTTTTGCCGACAGCCAAATCGAGCGGCTCTACGAGGGACTTGCCGAACTGGGTAGGGCGAAGGCGCGGTCGCTGTGGGTAGTGCTCGGCGACCACGGAGAGGGACTCGGCGAGCACGGGGAGGCGACTCACGGGCTCTTGCTGCACGGGGCAACGATACGGATTCCATTCCTGATCCATGGTCCGGGACGCCGCGGGCGCCTAGCTGGCTTGGTGACCACCGTCGATGTCATGCCAACCGTCCTTCGGGCAGTTGGTTTGCGCCTGTCCGGGTGCGACGGTCGCGACGTGCTCGGTGAGCCGCCGCCGGCCGGGCGCTTGATTCCGCTCGAGAGCGTCTACGGCCAGCGCGCTTTTGGACTCAGTCCGGCAATCGGCGCGCGGATGGGACCGTGGCTGTGGGAGAGCTCGCCGGCCGACCACCTATGGAACGTAGCGCGCGACGACATGGAACGAGACGACGTGGCCGCCAGGCACCGCAGCGTCGTGGCTAAGCTTCGGGCCGAGCGCGAGAAGGTAGCAGGCAAAATACGGGAGGCCGCGCCGCTGGTCTCGCGCGAACTTCGCGAGCGCCTTCGTTCACTGGGCTACCTCGGTGGAACCCAGAGCGGCGGCCGGGGAGACCTGCGGCGCTTTGCCGTCGAGGGGTTGCCCCTGTACGCCCGCATCGTTTCGGACGAACGGTTGGGAAACCTCGATGAAGCCGAGCGCGGCGTACAGGCGTTTCTGCGTACCTACCCGCGTGCGGCCGAACTATGGCTCGAAGCTGGATTCATCGCAGTCCGGCGGGGCCGCTTGGCCGATGCGCTCGAGCGATTCGAACGCGCCAGCGAGCTGGCGCCCGAAGATCCGCGAACCTGGTTGAACCTCGGCAATGCAGCATTCGAGCTGGGCTCTTACCAGCGCGCCGAGGCAGCTTACCGCAAAACCCTGGAGCTTGATCCGTCCGACTACTTCGCCCTCTACAACCTGGCCCTGCTGCTCGAGCGAGAGGAGCGAACTCGAGAGGCCGCCGCCGCGTGGCGCCAGTTCCTGCGGGAATATCCAAACGACTCCAAGG
>CAYZHO010000048.1:0-14587 GCA_964478045.1 uncultured Myxococcales bacterium
CGATCGAAACCTCGGTTCCGCTCGCGATATTAATGGGTGCCGGCGCGTCGATCCTCTCCCCCGCCCGTAGGACGGCCACAGCCGCGTCATCGACGTAGAGGAAATCGCGCGTGGCGCTGCCCGTGCCCCAACACACCACCTCTTCTGCGCCGCGTTCGGCTGCCTCGCAGAATCGCCGCACGAGGGCAGCCACCACATGGGCCCGGCCCTCGGTGAAGTCTGCACCGGGACCATACAGGTTGGTCGAGACTAGGTATGCGCTCTTGAGGCCGTATTGCCGGCGGTACGCCTCAAGAACGATGTGCATCGCGCGCTTGGCAATTCCGTAAGCGGCGTGGGAAGGGTCCGGAAGCCCTTCCCAGAGTTGCGTTTCCCGGTAAGGCGGCTGAACGCGCCGAGGGTAGGCGTCGGCACTAGCAACGTACACGAGCTTCTCGACCCCGCTGATTCGAGCCGCCTCAACTACATGGAGCCCCATCGCGAGGTTGGCGTAGGCATCACGCGCCGGTCCGGCGAGGTGATCCGCGATCCCGCGACCGCTTCCCGCAAGGTGCACCACCACGTCGGGTCGCTCGCGGTGCATCAGGCGCTCAGTCTCCTCCTGCCGGCACAAGTCGGCTTCGGCGCGGCCGACCGCCACGAGGCGGCGGCATCCTGCTTCTTCGAGCAGCCGGCAGACGGCCCGTCCCAGGAATCCTCGCCCGCCCGTCACGAGCACGCTTTTCTGCCGCCAGTAACTCACAGCGTGCCTCCCAGGGCAGGCACGAGAGCACGGGCGAGACCTCCGTGCAACGGTTGCTCCCTAGCAAAGTTGCGCAGTCAGGCCTTTCGCTAGCCCGCAATCCGTGCGATTCTGCGAGCAAGGGGAACACAGGAAGGTGCCGTTCGGCCGGGTAGTTTGGTTTCCGCCGGCACTCATCGCCGCAGCGCTGTTATCGCTCGGCGCCCAGGGTCCCGTAGCCCGCCCGGCGGTTTGCACAGCGGCGGCTCTCGCCTTCCTCGTGCTAGCAGCGAACCGGTTCGCAAACCGCGCGGCGGCCGGCATGGCTGACCTTCTCGGTGGGCGCCCGTTTCTGCTCGCGGCCCTGCCGGTGCTCGGGGCCGTCCAGGTGGTGCTTCACGCAACCGTGCGCCTGAGCGACGGGCCACTGGCCGCCATGGTCCAAGAGACTGCTCGGTTGGCCAGTTTGGTAGCGTTTTTCGCCGTCGTGCGCCACGCAGCGCGCGGGCGCTCCGATTTCGTCTTTCTCCTCGCCGGGCTCGTCGTCATCGGCGGCGTCGAAGCGTGCTACGGGCTGCTCAATCTGCTGGCCGGCAACGAGCGCCTGCTCTTCTACAAGCGAACGGCCTACCTGAACAGCGCCACCGGAACGCTAGTGAACCGCAACCACTTTGCCTATCTGATGGAAATGACCATCCCAGCCACGTTCGTAGCGATGGGATGGGCCCAGGAAGCGCCGGGCACCAGGCAAGTCCCGGAATCGGAGCGAAAGGCCCGCGCCCTCCTGTTGGGCACCGTCTGCGTGCTCGAACTGCTGGCCCTGCTGTTCTCGCGGTCGCGGATGGGAATCGTTTGTTTTCCGCTGGCGTGCGCAACCGTTGCTATCCTCGACCGCACGTTCGGGCCGCAGCGGCAAGCGGCCCGTCGCTCGCGGGCAGCCGGCGTTTTGCTCGTAGCGGTCGCGCTTGCAGTGGCCTTCGCGATCGGCATCGACCCCGTCGTGGAACGGTTCGCACGACTCGAACGCGACCTTGGGGAAGGCGGCCGGCGCGAGGTATGGGCGGCCGCCGCCCGGATGGCCGCTTCAAAACCCCTGCTCGGTCACGGTTTCGGCACCTTCGCCACGCTCGTTCCCGGATACCGCCTGATGCCGAGCGGCGTTCGCTTCGACCACGCACACAACGACTACCTCGAAATAGCAGCCGAAGCGGGAATCGCCGGGCTTGCCGCGATTGCCGCTCTGATTGCGGTTTTCCTGCGGCGCTTGTTCAGCACGCTCGCAAGCTGCCACCGGACGCGCGAACGGCGTGTGGTTCTGTGGCTGGCGGCGGCGATTATTGCTGTGTTACTCCATTCGCTGGCAGACTTCGGGTTGCGGATCACGGCGGTGGCCTTTACCTTCGTCTACGTTGCTGCACTGTTTGCGCGTGCCTGCGAGTTGGCCGATGCGGCCGCCACCGCCGGGCGAACAGTGACATTCCCGAACACCCAATGATCGACGTTCACTCGCACCTCCTTCCCGGTCTCGACGACGGCCCTCGCAGCTGGGAGGAAGCCATTGCGCTGTGCAAGCTCATCGCCGCCGAGGGAGTTCGCGTTTCTGTGGCGACGCCGCACCTGATTGACGGCGTCTATGAAAACGACTCGACCCGGGTGCGCCCGCTCGTCGAGGAGTTGCAGCGCCGGTTGCAAAAAGCGGGTGTGCCCCTCGAGGTCCTCCCAGGCGCCGAAGTCGATTTCTCCTCCCGCCGCGTGGCCGCCGGCGACGAGACCCTCCCCACGCTCGGGCGCTCTCGGGCCGTGCTTCTAGAGATGCCCGTGGCCGTGGTTCCGCCCGCCATCGACGAAACCATCTTCTCCCTGCGCGCGCGGGGAATGGTGCCCGTCATCGCACATCCCGAGCGCAACGAGCTCCTCCAGGAACAGCCCCAGATGGCAGGCCGCTGGACGCAAACCGGGGCGTTGCTGCAACTAGACGCGGACTCGCTGTTGGGTCTTTGGGGGCGGCGGACAAAACGCTGTGCTGAGGCTCTGCTCGCCCTTGGGCTCGCGCACATGCTGGCAACCGACGCGCATTCCTGCGACCGCAGGCCCCCGCGCTTGCGCGAGGCGCTGGCCCGAGCAACCGAGGTGGTAGGTCCTGACGCTCGCAAGCTGGTCGAAGATGCACCCGCGGCTCTCTTGGCCGGCCGCACCGTGGTGCCTCCGGCTGGCCGCGCCCCAAGCACGGGGAGCTCTCGCTCTGGCGCTCGCACCAGCCTTCTCGGACGGTTGTTCGGGAAGCACCGGCAGGCGTTGTAGCCGGACCTCGTCGACCCACAGCTCCCCGCCGATGAACCTGTTGAGCTTCTTCGTCGGCCGCCGTGCCACATGCACGCGAATGCCCCGGCAAGCCCGCGGCACTTCAAACTCGACCGCGATCTCGTGCCAGCCGGTTGTCAGCCGAACATCCTCGCTCCAGGCGTACAGCTTGCAGGCCTCCGTCGGGTCGCCGGGTCGCCCCTGGGCCCCGCTGACGAACAAGGATGGCCCCTGGGCGGACGAAATATGCTGGGATTTGACGAGCGCCGACAACCGATAGCGAGCGCCGGGCGTCACTGGCACGAACTGGCGCACGCCGAAAAACGCCGGGTTGTGTTCGCCATCGAACGCCACGCGAAGAGCTCGCTTACCGCGGGGGCAATCCGGGCACGCTGCAATTTCGACTTTTACCCCCTCGGTTTCGGCCAGGTTCCACCCGAGCCGCGGGGGCGTCTGCGCTCCTTCGAATCCCGGGTCGATCAGGCCATCGGGCACCTGTGCGGCCCCCTCGAAACCAACCTGGCGGGCTTCTGACACCAGACCGCGGCCGAGCAAGTAGGCCACATAGGCATCTCGCATCCGCGCGGAAACCTTTCCAGCATGCTGGCAACGTTCCCACACGCGTCGGGTCGCTGCCGGTGGGAGCCGATGCCTGGCAAACGCAAACAGCGACTCGAGCGCCGAGTCCGGCACAACGCTTTCAAGAACCTCGTCGAGGGAAAAAATCCGGAGCAAAAGGGCATAGAAATCGAACCGATTGGTGATGCGCCCGGCCAGCGCAGCCCGGAACTCTCGGACCGCCTCGTCGCGCTTTCCCATCATCGCGTAGACGACCGCGGCGCGCTTGCGCACCAACGTGTTCGCCCGCCCGTAGCGAACAGCTCCGCGCAGAAAAGGCAACGGATCGCGCCCCGTGGCTTGTGCCACCTCTGCAAGTCCAATCCAGCACAGTGCGCACGCGCGGTTGCGAGCAAGCGCCCGCTGATAGAAATCGGCGGCTGCTTCGCGCCGCCCCATACGCTGGAGCAGGTCGCCCAACTTGTACGGGTACAGCCATTCGAGGGGGTCGTAGCGGCTCGCTGCGGCGAGCGCGCGCAACGGATCCGAAGGCAGAGCGGTCGCCGCAAGGCGCCCGGCGATCGCCGAGACCGAGGACACGACGGCAAGCAGGCAACACAGGCCAAGCAACGCGGAAGCCGCAAGTGCGGCGCCCTCTCGCTGCTTGGACCGCATGGGCTACGTCAAGCCGTATTCTCGAGGGCGGGCTGGGTTTCGTCCTCCGGCCGCCGCTTGTAGTACTCGCCGTAGTGGCTGTAGTAGCCGTAGTAGCCGTAGTACCCGTAGTACGAGTACCCGCTCGAGCGGCTCGCCACCCGGTTCAACACGACGCCCAACAGTTTCGACTGCATGCGGATCAGGTACTCGCAGGCCTGGCGCGCCACCCGCCGTGAAGTGTCGCCCGCCTGAGTCACGAGCAGGCAGGCACCGCCGAGGCGGTTGCTGAGGACCGGCACGTCGGCGAAACCGAGCGCCGGCGGCGTGTCGACTACGATGTGGTCGTAGCGCTCTTCAAGTTCGCGGATCAGTTCTCCCATCCGCACCGAGTCGAGTAGATCGACGGGGTTGGGCGGAATCGGACCCGCCGTCACCACGTCGAGGCCCACTTGACCCGAGTCGCGGATCACTTCGCGGATCGTCACGTTACCCGTCAGGAAGTTCGTCACGCCGGGCGACTGCGACAATCCAAGGGCTTTGTGCACTCGCGGCCGGCGCAAATCGCAGTCGACCACAACCACGCGGCGTCCCATCTGAGCGAGAGCTGCCGCTAGGTTGATCGCGATGCACGTCTTGCCCTCGCCCGGTTTCGCACTGCTGATGAGTAGCCGTCCTGGCGCTCCGCCGGGCGCCGCCAGGAACAAAGAGGCACGCAAGGTGCGCACCGCCTCCGCGCCAGAAGAAGTTGGGCGGGCAATAACCTCCAGGTCGGGTCCCGGCGAATCTTCTCCCTTTTCCTTCTCGTCGGCAGGTGGCTTGAGATGCGGAATCGCCCCCAGCGTCGGCAACCTGAGGTATCTTTCGACGTCGTCAGGACTCTTGAGCGAGTCGTCCATGTAGTCCTGGAAGAAGGCGACACC
Organism: uncultured Myxococcales bacterium; assembly: GCA_964478045.1. Lineage (GTDB taxonomy): Bacteria > Desulfobacterota > Binatia > UBA1149 > SPBQ01 > CAZQYE01. The sequence continues at coordinate 5,158 of CAYZHO010000048.1, forward strand.
GACTCCTGCGAACAAACCGAGCAGGCTCGCAAGCGCTAGGTTGAGCGGAATGTTCGGCGAAGCCGCCTCCAAGGGGATTTCCGGCTTGTCGACGAGCGATATGTTGCTCGCCCGCATTGCTTCGGTGACTTCGACCTCCTTGAGACGGCGCAGCAAGTTCTCGTAGATCGCGCGGTTCGTCTCTACCTCGCGCTTCATGATTTTGAAGTCGATCGCTTTCTCCTCGTAGGCAGCCACGAGCTTGCGCTGCGCCTCGAGTTGCTCGCGAAGCATTTCCTCCCGCGCCACTGCCGCCTCGTAATCCGCTCGGATGCTCGATACGATTTCTTGCTCTTCGCGCTCGATCGTCGAGCGGATCTGATCGATGCGAGCCTTCAGCGTCCGCACCCGTGGATACTCATCGGTAAAACGACCGCTGAGTTCGGCGTATTCCGCCTCCGCGCGCCCGAGCTCCTCCTTGAGCGATTTGATCAGCGGGCTCTCAACGATGGCCGGCAGCGCCGAACGCTGGGGCCCGGTGGCCAGCCGATACTGTGCTTCCAGATCGATCCGCCGAGCCTGAGCTTCGGTCAGCCGGTTGTTGAGATCGGCAAGGCGTTCGTGGATGACCTTTTCTTCCTGCTCGAGAGCGTATAGATCGCGCCCGCGCGCGAACTCCTGCATTTCCTCCTCGGACTCTTCGAGCCGCGCCTTGATCACCGCGAGTTGTTTCGCGATGAAGTCGCGGCCCTGGGCCGCGGCCTCGATCCGCTGGTCGAGCGTCAAGTCGATGTACTCGTGCGCCAGTGTGTCGGTCACTTTGGCCGACATTTCAGGATCCGGGGAGCTGAAGCTCACCTCCACCAGAAACGACTTGCGGCGCGGTTTAATCCGCACGTGATCGATGAACTTGTCGATCATCTCCTGGCGCCGCGCGATCTCGGCCAGCTCCGGGTCTTCCTCGCTGCCAAGGAGCCGCCGGAGCCACGCCTTGGTCCTACCCACCAAGCTCGATCGCGCCAGCTCGCCATTGAGCCACGGATCGCTGTCGAGCCCGAGCGCATCGATCGTTCGCGCAGCCAGGGTCCGGCTCGAGAGAATATCGTACTGCGTCTGGAAAAAGTCGTTGTACGCCTGCGACAGAGCCATCGACTCCTCGATGTCCTCGAAGCTCAGGAGGTTCGGCCCGCCAGGCTGGATCTGCAACAGCGCCGTCGCCCGATACATCGGCGTAGCAACGAGGCTGAAGATCAGGGTCGCAAGGACGCAAATGACGAACGTTGTCGCCACCGTCCACCGCCGGTGAAGCAAGACCCCGATGTAGTCGCGGAGGTTGACCTCCTCTTCGTCCGCGAGCTCGTAATAGGCGGTGGCAATCTGCTCTTCTTCGCGCTCGGCCGGAAGGCGCCCAGTGCCCGGATCGACTAACCCGGAGCCACCCGAGTTCCCGCTCCGGCCAGTCCCACCCGTCGGTTCCCGCTCGTCGTTCATCGTCCGATCCCGTCCTAACCCACTACAGCCGCAACCCTGAGGGCCAGACTAGCGTCCGCCGTCGCCGTTCCGAAGCCCGCGGCGCACAGGCTTTCCAAGCAATCCGCAGCTCCTTACAGCGGCGCGGTGAAGCCGAAGCCGAGCCGGCCCATTACGCGGTCGACGAAGTACTTGGCTCCTGAAAGCGGAACGAGAATGACGTCATCCTCGGCGACCAGAAAGTCATCCGCGCGGCCTGATCGGATGGCCTCCAGATCCACCGGAATGGCCACGCGCTCTCCGTTCTCCTTTTTGCGGAACAACGTAATCCCGCCGATCTTCGCGAGCTTGAAATCTGGGCCACCGGCCGTTGCCAGCGCTTGCGTAACCGTCGTCTTTTCGATGAGCGGATAGGCGCCCGGCTTGTTCACTTCCCCCTCGACGAAGAACGTTCCGGCCCGGGGAACGTTGATCACGTCTCCAGGCAACAGCGCGATGTTCAGACTCATGTCGCCATCGCGAGCAAGCCGATCGAGATCGATTAGGATGGTCTGAACCTGTCCGCCCGCTTCCCGGCTCACTCTGACCTCCCGGCCAGCGTCATCGGAAACACCGCCGGCCATCGCTAGCGCCTCGAGAAGCGTCTTGCGCCCCTTGAGTTCGAGCACGCCGGGCTGATTGACGTACCCGACGACCGAGACGCGGTAGCTCCGGTACTCGCGCACGAACACCGTGATCTGAGGGTCTCGGATGTAGCGGCGAAAAGCCTGCTTCAGGGCGTCTTCGAGCTCGAGCGGGGTCATCCCCTGGGCTCTGATCTTGCCCACGTACGGAAGCGTTATGTACCCGGAGTTCGAAACGCGAGCCGGAATCATGCGGGGCTCGCCGGAAGTATCCTCGATGTCGAACAACGTGACCTCGAGCAGGTCCTCCGGACCGATCCGGTAATCGCCGGGCGCATCCGACCGCGCCGCCATCAGCGCCAGCGTCTCGTTGAACGCTTCGAGCTCGCGCGCGGCTTGTTCTTCTTCCGCCGGGGCGACTGCCGCATAGCGAGCCGGCACGCACGCCGCCAGAGCGAGGCAGAGCCCACTGGCCACCGCTCGACTTAGGCAAAAGCGCCGGGCGGCCGCGTCTAGCCGCCCGGCGCGCTCGACACACCGGGTCTGTCGTATCACAGGGTCCCCCCTTCCCGGACCTCGCCCAAGATCCAAGAAGACGTTGCTGCGCTACTGGTTCCCGCTCGGGCTCGCGTGGCTGTCCTCGTTGGCAACCGCGATCGCTCCACCAGTTGCAGCCGCGACCACTCCAATCGCGGTCCACGCCGCTGCCGAGAGCCCGCCGAACGCCGCACCCCCGGCGCCGCCGGCTGCAGCTCCACCGGCCGCAACAGCCGCCGCCTTCTTGCGGTTTTCTTCCTCGTCGCTGGCTGCAACCTGCACGGGCTCTGCGTCCGACTTGAGCGCCAAGCGTTCTCCGCGCTTGAGCTCGCGCTCCATGCCCGCATACTGCACCCGCAGCGAGCCCTCCTCGACTACGACCACCGGCACCCCGTTCTCGTCGAACTCCACGTATCCGTCAGCCGGCGTCGCCTTCGAACCGATCCCTGCGCCTTGTGCCTTGAGCTGGAGGTTCGAGCGCGGCGACAAGTGGAAGGCCACTTTTCCTTTTAGCACGTCGATGACCGGGCCCTGTCCGCTGTCGTTCGCTCGAATCTCGGCGTTTCCATACAAACCGACGACGCCTGCCTCACCGAGGTCGGCCAGCAGATAACCGTCCGAACCGGTACGCAGCCGGTCCCCGGCAACCAGCGGGCGGGTGCTCGATAGCTGCGACCAATCGGTCGCACCGGAAGACACCCACGCCGGGCCGCTTACCTGGACCGTTCCAAATACCGAATCCGCAGGAGCGACAGGAGGAATCGTCACCAGGACGAGCGATACGGAAAGAACCGCCGCACAGGCACGTCGGAAAGACCTAGTCGGATAACCCATAGCCCCTTCTCCTTCACAACTCGGGACACGGCAGGCAGCCGTTTCCCTTTTCGTCCACCGCCCAGCCCGGGTGGCTAGGTAATCCGAGCGGCTCTTGCACTCTACCCACGCGAGGCACGCCCTGTCAAGCTTGTACGGCGTGCGCAGGTGCAATGCGATGTACGCGATCCGGCTGCAAGTTGACCCACGTCTCTTAACGCGATCTCTGGAATTTCTCGGCGCGCGCTTGCTCGCCGATGGGAACCGAAATCGTGACCTCGAGGCGCTTGCCGCGCCCGATCACTTCGGTGCTCCATCCCAAGGCTAGGAGAATCTTTCGCGCCAGCGCCAGCGCAACCTCCCGTTCGACGCGCACCCCCTCGGGCTCGGCCGGATCGCACGGCACGGAGAGATCGACGAGTATACGCCCGCCCCGCCCGCCGGACTCGACATCCAGTCGAACCCGCCGCCCACCGCCGCCTGCGGCAACGGCTTCTCCGAGCAGCCCGAGGGCCCGATCGAGTTGCACCGGATCGACCGCGATCATCGCATCGAGCGCCTGCTCGCACGCGGCCGTTTCTTCTTCGCTCGGAGCGGCGCCCAGGCGCAACGCGATGCTACGCAGGACGTCCCGGCCGGCAACTTCGATCAGTCGCAGTTTTACGGGACGGAGCAAGTCCATGGTCCGCTTGACCAGCCGATGGAGGCCGGCGAGCGTCTCTCGCAGCTCACGGACGGCCTCCTCGCCGTCGGCCGGCTCCCGGCGATCCTCGAGAATGGCCGTCCAGTAGTACATCCGGTGGACGAGATTGCCCGCAGCGTGACTTACTTCGCCGATCAGGCGCCCCGAATCGCTGGTTCCGACGGCCGGGTCTTCCAGGCGAATGTTCTCGTACCAGCGCGCCATGCCCGAACGGGTTGCACGTACGGTGCCAGCCGACACCAAGGAGAATCCTCCACTGTTTCAATGGCTTTCGCCGCCCGCGCAGAGCCCGCCACGGCCCTGGCGGACGGGCGCGCACAGTGCCGACAAAAAATTGACGGCAGGCAGTTTTGCCCGGTCGCGCTCGGGCGCTATAAGGAAACCCCGTGGCTGGAACCGTCCGGCCGCGGCTTTTTTATTGATGAGCGCCGCACCCCGCCAACAGCGCGCAATCGTCGTCATTCCCGCAAGGTACGCTTCAACGAGGCTTCCCGGCAAGCCGCTTGCCGACATCGGCGGAAGCCCGATGATCGAGCATGTGTACCGCCGCGCCTGCCGCGCCCGAACCGTCAGCGCGGTGGTGGTGGCAACCGATGACGCGCGCGTGCGCGCGGCGCTCGCGCCGCACGTCGATGTCCGGATGACGCCGAGTGAGCTACCAAGCGGCACCGATCGCGTGGCGGCGGTAGCCAGGGAGCTCGACTGCCAAATCGTCGTCAACGTCCAAGGCGACCAGCCCCTGCTCGAGCCCGCCTGGATCGACGCCATCGTCGAGCGATTGCGCGCAGAACCAGCCGCTGGAGTAGTGACGTGCGCGGTTCCGGTCCGGTCCCGGGAGGAGTTCGAGGACCCGGCGGTGGTCAAAGTCGTGACCGACCCCCGCGGCCGGGCGCTCTTGTTTTCGCGCGCGCCAATTCCACACGAGCGCGACAACCCGAGCTCGTTCCGGCGGGCACTGCACCACGTAGGTATCTACGGTTTCCGGCGCGAAACGCTACTGCGGCTGGCGCTGCTGCCGCCTTCCCCACTCGAGCAAATCGAGCGGCTGGAGCAGTTGCGCGCACTCGAAAACGGTATAGGAATCGGTGTGATCGTCGTCGACGGTCCCGCGCCTTTGGAAGTCGACACTCCGCGCGACCTCGAGCGGGCGCGGGCAGCATTGCGCGAAGCGGGCAGCGGCCCTCCGCACGCCGCGCCGCGGTAAGAGCGCCAGCGGAACGGAACACAGTGACTCGACGCAAGAAACGGCACGGCAGGGAACGGCGAACCAAGTATATCTTTGTAACGGGCGGGGTCGCTTCAGCCCTCGGCAAAGGTCTAGCCTCGGCCTCCATCGGCGCGCTGCTCGAAGGTACCGGCCTGCGCGTGACGATGCTGAAGATGGATCCGTACATCAACGTGGATCCCGGCACCATGAGCCCCTTTCAGCACGGCGAAGTCTACGTCACCGACGACGGCTACGAGGCCGACCTCGACCTCGGTCACTACGAGCGCTTCGTCACGACGCCAATGAGCCGTGCCAACAACGTAACCACCGGCTCCGTCTACTTCGAGGTGATCCGCAAGGAACGCCGCGGGGACTACCTCGGCGCGACGGTGCAGGTGATCCCTCACATCACCGACGAGATCAAGCAGCGGATTCGAGCGGCTGCCGAAGGCTACGACATCCTGATCGGGGAAGTGGGGGGGACGGTCGGCGACATCGAAAGCCTCCCGTTTCTCGAAGCGATCCGCCAAATGCGCATCGACGAAGGGGAGGAAAACGTCCTGTACGTACACCTGACGCTGGTACCCTACATCCGAACCGCCGGGGAGCTGAAAACGAAACCTACCCAGCACAGCGTCAAGGAGCTCACAGGCCTGGGAATCCAGCCCGACATTCTATTGTTGCGCTGCGACCGCGACATCGACGAGGCGATCAAGAAGAAGGTCGCGTTGTTCTGCAACGTGGAACCGGAGTCCGTGATTACGGCGCGGGACGTGGCGACCGTCTACCGGCTACCCCTGCTGCTGGAAGAAGAAGGGCTTCACGATCGAATCACGGAAAAACTGAGCATCTGGACGGGACGCCCCCACCTCGAAGAGTGGGCAAAAGTAGCCGCCATCGCCGAGAACCCAAAGGAGCGAGTACGGATCGCCATGGTCGGCAAGTACGTCGACTTGGTCGACTCCTACAAATCGCTCAACGAAGCTCTCGCGCACGGCGGGATCGTCAACGAAACGGCCGTCGACATCCTTCACGTCGATTCCGAATCGATCGAAGAACACGGGATTCCACCGGAAGTTGCGACGGCCGACGGCATTCTCGTTCCCATGGGATTCGGGCCGCGTGGGGCGGAGGGGAAGATAGAGGCGGTCCGCTGGGCGCGCGAGCAAGGGATTCCGTTCCTCGGGATCTGTTTTGGTATGCAAATGGCAGTCGTCGAGTTTGCCCGCCACGTCTGCGGCCTCGAAGGCGCAAACTCTTCGGAGGTCGAGCCGCAGACCCCGCATCCCGTGATCGACTTAATGCCCGAGCAGCGGGGTTTGGCGGAAAAAGGTGGCACCATGCGACTGGGGGCTTATCCCTGCGTCATCCGCGAAGGAACCCTCGCCCATCGCATCTACGGGAAGAAGCACATCAGCGAGCGCCACCGCCACCGCTACGAGTTCAACTCCCGCTACCGCGATACCATCGAGCGCCATGGGATGGTGCTCAGCGGCACATCGCCGGACGGCTCGCTGGTGGAGATCGTCGAGATTCCCTCCCACCCTTGGTTCCTGGCGTGCCAGTTCCATCCCGAGTTCAAGTCCCGCCCGCTCGCGTGCCACCCGATTTTTAAGGGCTTCGTGCGCGCCGCCTTGAGCCGCGCGCGCCAGCGCCGGGAGACGCCGCCACTCAAAGGATTGCGGGTAGCCCAGAGCTCGGAGGCTGGCACGTGATCACCACCCCATTCCAGGTGGGTACTGGCCCGCGGGCCGTTACCGCCGGCGACGGCAACCTATTCCTGATCGCGGGGCCGTGTGTCATCGAGTCGCGGGAGTCGGCGCTGCGTCACGCCGAACAAATAGCACGGATCTGCGACCGCTACGGGCTTCCGGTCATCTTCAAGTCTTCCTACGACAAGGCCAACCGCACCTCACTCCATTCTTTCCGGGGACCGGGTCTAGAAGAGGGGCTTCGCATCCTAGCCGAGGTCAAGGATCGGTTCGCTCTGCCGGTTTTGACGGACGTACACGAGTGCTGCCAAGTTGATGCCGCGGCCGAGGTGGCCGACGTGTTGCAGATTCCAGCATTGCTGTCGCGGCAGACCGATCTTCTGCAACGGGCGGGCGCCACGGGCAAGGTGGTCAACCTAAAGAAAGGACAGTTCATGGCGCCTTGGGACATGCGCCACGCAGTTGAAAAGGTGCGTAGTGCGGGCGCGAGCGGCGTCATGGCCACGGAACGGGGAACGTCATTTGGCTACGGCAATCTCGTCGTGGACTTTCGCTCGCTGCCCGTCCTTGCCGAGCTGGAAGTCGCGGTGGTCTTCGATGCCACCCATTCGGTCCAGCTCCCGAGCGCTGGGGGCGCAGTATCCTCGGGAGAGCGCCGCTTCATCGCCCCACTCGCGCGGGCGGCCGTCGCGGTGGGGATCGACGGTCTTTTCTTAGAAGTCCACGAAGACCCGGACCGGGCGCTGAGTGACGGCCCCAACTCACTGCCGCTCGAGCAACTTCCTGCGCTTGCCGAGCAGTTGCTTGCCCTGCACGCGGCAGCCGGCCGCCGGGAGGCGCTAGCGTGACTCAGCATTGCGAAGGGGGCGGCATGACCGCCGGCGCGAAAGGCAGCAGCCCAAGCGGCACAACAGCCAACCAAGCACCGGACCGCGGCGGTGATTCGCTTGGCGTTGCGCGCCGCGTCCTGGCAATCGAGGCCGAAGCCATCCACCGCTGCGCCCGGGCGCTCGGACCGGAGTTCGAGCGTGCCGTGGAACTCATTCTCGACTGCCGGGGCCGCGTCGTCGTCACGGGGATGGGCAAATCGGGTCTCATCTGCCGCAAGATCGCCGCGACCCTGGCGTCGACCGGAACCTCGGCGCTGTTTCTCCACGCGGCGGAAGCAGTCCACGGCGACCTGGGAATGTTCGCACGGGGGGATCTGTGTCTGGCAGTCTCGAACAGCGGAACCACCCGCGAGGTGTTGGCGCTCCTACCCGCTGTCAAGCGGCTTCAGCTCCCGCTCATTGCAATCACCGCCCATCCTCGCTCACCCCTCGGGGAGGCCGCCGACGTCGTGCTCGACCTTGCTCTCGAGCGCGAAGCCTGCCCGTTCGATCTTGCGCCAACGGCGAGCACGACGGCCACGCTGGCGCTCGGGGACGCCCTGGCGGTGGCAGTGCTCGAGCGGCGAGGCTTTTCCGAGCGCGATTTCGCGCTTCTCCACCCCGGAGGCGCCCTTGGCCGCAAGCTATTGCGCGTGCGGGACGTCATGCACACGCAACCGGCCGTACCAGTGATCACCCCGGACCGAACGGCTCGCGAAGCCCTTGAAGTAATGACCCAGGGAGGACTCGGGGTCGTCGCGGTCGTCGATCAAGCCGGGCGCTTGATCGGTGTCATCACCGACGGCGACGTGCGCCGGGGGGTCTTGCGGCTCAGCGATTTTCCCGAACGCTCGGTGCGCGAGGTAATGACGTCCAATCCGAAGCGAATCGCCGCGTCCGCGCTTGCCGCCGAAGCGCTCGCGCGAATGGAGGAATACGCCATCACTTCCCTGTTCATCGTGGACGAGGCCGACGGCCGCCCGCTCGGCGTGGTGCACATGCACGATTTGCTCAAAGCCGGAATCGCCTAGGAGCGGCCGGCAAGCGTGAGGCCGTGACCCGCCGCATCCTCCGGGCCCTCCTGATTGCAGTCGTGGTCATCGGCGTCCCCGCCGTCTTCATCCGCGGGGGCAGTCGCGTCGCGCTCGACGACCTGATCTCGGTGGCGCGGCGCCGCGTCACCAATCTGCCCGAGCTAGTCCAGCGGATTCGCGATTTTCACCGCGTTGTGACCCGCAACGGCCAGCGGCTGCTCGAAGTGTCGGCAAAGGAAGCACGCTACTTTCGCGACGAGACCGCAGTGGAGATCATCGAGCCGAAGATCGTATTCTTCGACGCCGGACAGCCGGTCGCCGAAATCGCCGGCGGGCAGGGCCGCATCGTCCTCGACGGCAACGACGTGGCCGCCGTCTCCCTGCGGGGCGCCGTTCGCTTGCGCCTTGCCGATTTCGAGCTCGAGACCGCCGAGCTTGCTTACGATCGCAAGGCCGAGCGCATCGAAGCCCGCGGGCCCTCGG
>CAYZHO010000049.1:0-11582 GCA_964478045.1 uncultured Myxococcales bacterium
CCCACGGCCTCCATGATGGGGCTCAACAGATCGATTGGCACGGGCAGGATGACCGTCGAGCTGTGCTCGGAAGCAATCTCGCCCAGCGTCTGCAGAAAACGGAGCTGCACGGCAACCGGGTGCTTGGCCATCCGTTCGGCCGCCTCGGCCAGGCGGGCCGAAGCCTGGTATTCACCCTCGGCGTTGATCACCTTAGCCCGGCGCTCGCGCTCGGCTTCCGCCTGGCGTGCCATCGCGCGTTGCATCTCCTGGGGCAGATCGATGTGCTTGACCTCGACCGAAACAACCTTGATCCCCCAGGGATCGGTCTGCTCGTCGAGGATGCCCTGAATCTGCTGGTTGATGCGGTCGCGCTCGGACAGCAAGTGGTCCAGCTCGGCCTGGCCGCAAACGCTGCGAAGGGTTGTCTGAGCGAGCTGGGAGGTCGCGTAGAGATAGTTCTCGACCTCCACCACTGCTTTGTTCGGATCGACCACGCGGAAGTAGACGACCGCGTTGACTTTGACCGAAACGTTGTCGCGAGTGATCACGTCCTGCGAGGGAACATCCATCGTGATCGTGCGCATGTCGACCCGAAACATCCGCTCGATTCCGGGGATTACGTAGATAATTCCGGGGCCCCGGTGGGCAACCAGCCGGCCGAGCCGTAAGATGACGGCTCGCTCGTATTCCTTCATGACTTTGAGGCCGCTAGCTGCGATCGCCAGTAACAACAAGAACATGTACATTCCAACCATCTTCTCACCCCTCGATTTCTCTGACGCGCACGAGCAGCCCCTCGACGGACTCGACACGAACGCGCCGATCCTTGTCGATCGGCTCCTCGCTGCGGGCGTTCCAGATTTCCCCGTGAACTCGTATCTTGCCGCTTGCGTGTACGGGCGTCACCGTGACGCCGATTTCCCCAACTAACCCCTCGGCCCCGGTCACCGACCGGCGCCGCCGGTCACGAACGAGGACTGTGACGACGAACAGGAGGATCGCTCCAAACACGATCGCCGTCGCCACGATTAACGACCGGTCCACCATCAGTTGCGATTCCGGAGTGTAAAGGAACAACGAACCGAGCGTCAACGCGACGATGCCCCCAAAACCGAGCACGCCGAAGCTCGGCATGAACAGCTCGGCAACGAGAAACGCCATGCCGAGCAGGATCAGCAACACGCCGGTGAGATTGATCGGCAGGACCTGCACGGCAAGCAGCGCGAGGAGCAGGCAGATCGTCCCGACGACGCCGGGGAACACTGCTCCCGGGTGCGTGAACTCCACGTACAACCCGAGCATTCCGGCCATCATCAATAGGTAGGCAATATTCGGGTCGGTGATCACGTTGAGCACTTTCTGGCGGAACGACATTTCGACGTCGACAACCACCGGCATCGCTTCGGGCAGACTGCCTAGATCGATGACCGTCTCCCGCCCTTCGACCTCGACCTTGCGCCCATTAGCCTTCACCAAGAGCTCTTTGAGATCGGAAGCCAAGAAGTCCACCACGCCGAGCTCGACCGCCTCGCGCGCCGTTACCGAAACGCTCTCGCGCACCGCTTTCTCTGCCCATTCCACGTTGCGCCCGCGTTGGCCGGCGATCGATTCGACGAAGGAGACCGCGTAGTTCTCGACTTTCTTGCGCATGTCGCCTTTGATGTCGCCCCCTTGTCCGCTCACGGGATGAGCGGCGCCGATGGTGGTCCCGGGCGCCATGGCCGCCACGTGCGCTGCCAGTGTAATGAACACCCCGGCCGAAGTAGCGCCCGCGCCGGCCGGCGCCACATACACTGCTACCGGAATCGGCGCGCCAAGAATGTCCTTGACGATCGTCTTGGTCGAGTTGAGCAGTCCGCCCGGGGTGTCGAGTTCCACGACCAGCATCGAAGCACCGCTCGCCGAGGCCCTCTCGATCGATGTGGAGATGAAGTCGGCCACGGCCGGATTGATCGGCCCGTCGACTCGGATCCGCCACACGACGCGTGAAGCACCAGGGGTTTGGACCGCTGCAGCCACAAGGCAAGCGGTCAGAAGCAGGCTCGCCAGTATCGGCCACCGGCGCCGCGGTGGCCGGCCGGCCTCCGGCAAGCCTATTCGCCCGGTCACCGACACGGCCTCACCCGCGCTTGCGCCGCCGGGGCTGCAGTCCGAGGCGAGCCATGACCTGCTTGATGTCTTCCCAGACCACGCGTTTGTCCCCCGGGTTACGCAGGAGATAAGCAGGATGGTAGGTCGGCATGACGGGCACGCCTTGATAGTCCGCCCAGCGGCCCCGCTGCTTGGAAATCGGCACTCTGTTGCGAAGCAGCGCCTGCGTCGCGAAGGTGCCGAGGGTCACGATCACCCGGGGGCGAATCAACGCGATCTGCCTGTGCAGAAACGGCTCGCAGGCGACGATTTCATCCGGCTGGGGGTTGCGGTTTTGAGGAGGACGGCACTTGATCACGTTGGCAATGTAGACGTCCTCGCGCCGCAGTCCCATTCCTTTGGTAATGATGTCGGTCAGAAGAGCCCCGGCGCGGCCCACGAAAGGCAGCCCCTGGCGGTCCTCTTCCTCTCCAGGGCCTTCACCAATGAACATCAGGTCGGCGTGCGGGTTACCGACTCCGAAGACGATGTTCGTGCGCCCGGCCGCTAGCTTGCATCGGCGGCAGTCGCCGAGCACCTCGCGCAGCTCCTCGAGCGTCTTCGCAGCGCGTACCCCCGGCTCGACCAGCAAGTCGGAAAGCTCGTGGACCACTGGGCGCTCGGCGCGGCTTGGCGACTCCGCCTGCAAGCGTGCCGCCCGCGCGCCCTCTCCGCGTCGCTCGCGCGCTGGCGCAGCGGGTCGGGCTTCTCCGGTGGAAGCCGCCCTTGCGTCCGCCACACGCGGCAGCGGGACGGCCGACAAGCCTAGGTCGAGTTCACGGCGCAAGAAAGCGACGGCCTCGGCCACAGGGTCATCAGGCTTCGATTGTGACTCGTCCTTGGCCACTGTAGACTCCCTACGAGCAGCCGCCGCCCGAGCGGCGCCGCAGCGGAACATTCACATGATCGTCGTCTGGGTGGCAATAGTCACGGTGGGCCTCGTCCTGCTGCCGAGCCACGCATGGGCTTGGGGCCCGGTCACCCACATCGTTCATGGCAGCACGATCCTGGCGAACCTTACCAGCCTGCCCCCTGCCCTTCAAGCACTGTTGGAAGCACACGCCGACCGCTACCTGTACGGTTGCATCGGAGCCGACATCATCCAGGCAAAATCCTACACGAAGGATCTGGCCACGCATTGCCATAGCTGGCCGGTAGCCTGGCAACTGTTGCACAGCGCCCGCACCGACGCGCAGCGTGCCTTCGCATGGGGCTATTTGACCCACCTTGGAGCAGACATCGTCTCGCACAACCACTTTGTTCCGGCTCAGATCCTGCGCAGCTTCGACTCACGGGCGGCCGGCCACGCCTACTGGGAGGCCCGCGCCGACGCCCTGCAGAAGAGCCGGTATTGGAGGCAAGTGCGGCACGTTCTCGAAAAGGACTACCACGATTGCGATCGGCTGGTTGAACGCGCCGTCCGGCACACGTTGTTTTCGTTCAAGACAAACAAGCGGATCTTCGATTCGCTGATGGCGTTGAGCAAACTCGGCCGTTGGCAGGCCTTCATCGCCACCCTCAACCGGCGCTCGCGCTACACGTTGCGCCGGGAGACCATCGAACAGTACAACGAAGCCGCTATCGCCTCGGCAACCGACCTATTGGTTCGCCAGCACGATTCCTATACCCAGCAGCTCGACCCCACCGGACGCGAGATCCTGCGCCGCGCGGCAACCCTCCGGCGCCGCCTGCGCGCTCTCAAGCGCCGCCAGCGGCTCGGGCCGGCGGCAGCGCGCCGGATGATCGAGGAAGTTTTGCCAGAGTTGGCGTTGCCTCCGGCCGCGTAGGCGAGTTACGGGCGCACCCCCGCTGCCGCCGGAACGCTCCTCGCGAACACGATCTGCTAGACCTTCCGGTGCGGGCGCTACCCGGGTTCACTCCGCGGGAGGGCCACCGAGCAAGGCGACCACGCGATCGAGGATCCGCTCGGCTAGCTCTTCCTTGGCCACTAGGCCGGTCTGTTCTTCACGGCCCCAGCGGTCGATGATAACCGCGGCGTTCGTTTCCGCGTCGAACCCGGCATCGGCGCGGCCAACGTCGTTGGCCACGATCATGTCGAGGCTCTTGCGGCGAAGTTTTTCGAGCGCCTGCTCGCGCACGTTTTCCGTCTCGGCGGCAAAGCCTACTAGGATGCGCTGGCCTCCCAACTCGCGCAGGCCTCCCAGAATGTCCGGCGTGCGCTCGAGCTCGATCGTCAGCCGTTCCTTGTCCTTCTTGATCTTCTGAGGCTCCGAGCGCACTGGGCGGTAATCGGCGACCGCCGCAACCATGACGACCACGTCGGCATCGGCGACCAGCCGGCGGACCGCTTCGTTCATTTGCTCGGCGGTCTCCACCGCTTCCACCTGGCAGCCGCGCGGCGGGCGCAAGGCCACCGGGCCGCTGACCAGCGTAACGCGGGCACCGCGGCGGCGAGCCGCCGCAGCTATCGCGTAGCCCGTCCGTCCACTCGAACGATTGGTAATGCAGCGTACTGGGTCGATCGGCTCGCGCGTCGGTCCAGCCGAAACTAACACGCGCGTTCCCGCCAGGTCTTGCGGCGCCAGTGCCGCACGCACCTCTTCGACCAAAACGTCCGAATCCGGCAGTCGGCCCGGGCCGCGCACGCCACAGGCGAGATCCCCGCTGTCGGGCTCGACCACTCGGTACCCGAAATCCGCCAGCCTCTCGAGATTGCGCCGCGTAGCCGGGTGTTCGAGCATGTTCGTGTTCATCGACGGGCACACGATAACCGGCGCGCGCGTCGCCAAAACCACGGCCGTAACCACGTCGTCGGCCAAGCCGCTGGCGAGCCGAGCGATCAAGTCGGCCGTCGCCGGAGCGACGAGAACCACATCGGCTCGCTGGGCCAGCCGGATGTGGCCGATTTGCGCTTCCTGATCGAGCGAAAGCAGCTCCGTGGCAACCGGCCTCTGCGCTAGGGCCTGCAGAGTCAGCGGAGTAATGAACGCCGTAGCAGCCTTCGTCATGGCCACCTCGACCGCAGCCCCCGCCTCGCTCAAGCGGCGCACGAGATCGCAGGTCTTGTAGGCAGCGATTCCGCCGCCCACACACAACAGAACGGTTTTGTTCCGCAGCTCTCTCACTTGCTCGCCGAGCCCCCCTCGGCCTCGCGCGCGTCGAGCTGGCCCAACTCGCCCAAGCTTAGCCCCTCGCGAACCAGAAAGACAACACCGAGAATCACTTGCACGGAAAACTGTAAGGCATGCGTGAACAATGAATAGCCAAGTGCCAAGGCACCTGACACCCCGTAAATACGGACCAGGGCCACCTTGCAGCCCCACTCGAACTGGCCGACGAACGCCGGCGCCGAAGGAATAGAAACCGCAAGGGCAACGATCGTCGTAACCGCCACCCCACCACTGAGGAACGGAACGTCGATCCCGACCGCCGGAAAACCGACGGAGAAGCCAACGGCGATGACCAGCCAGAGATAAAGTGACCACAGCGCGGCGCGGCCGAACACCGACAAGTCGCCAAGCACGGCCAGGGCGTCGAGGAACTCGTGCTCGACCCGCACGATCCGAGAACCGATTCGCGCCGGGAGGCGAAGCCAGACGCCGTCGATCACAGGCAGTAAGCGCGCGCGCTGGGCGTGGAGCACGAGAAGTCCAGCCAGCAGGCACGCCACCACGCCCCCGGCGATCCAGGCAAGGCGCACGACGACCGCGGGCACCTCGGCCGCCGATACGACCCACATGGCAAAAACGAACAGCGCGGCCAGGTCGAGGATCCGCTCGAGGATAATGCTCGCCAAGGCTGCGCTCAGCGACACGCTGGTATTGCGGCTGACAAGGTAGGGCCGGGCGAACTCTCCCACCCGAAGCGGCAGCACCATGTTGGCCATGAAGCCAATGGCCGCGGCGGAAAACAGCGGCAGCATGGGCAGCCGGCCGCTTGCCGGTCTCTCTAAAAGAAGGCGCCAGCGCTGGCAACGAACGTAGAGCGCATAGACGCCGATCCCCGCCATCGCGGCAAGATAGCGCGGGTCGGCCGCCTCGAGGCTTTCGGCAACGGCTTCGAGATCCTCGCCACGCAGGGCGAGGAACAAGAACAGGGCCGACAGGCCAACGCCGGCGGTGACTTGGAGCCACCGCCGGCTCGGACCGGTCACTCCCACCGGATCGAAAAGTCCGGCCCTAGATCAAGTGCGGAACCGCGAAGGAGGCGGATCCGGAAACTCCGTATCCGGGTGAAGCTGCTTGGCTCGTTCGAGGAGGACTTCCTCGGTCTCCGGGCGGTCCGGATCCGGAATGCAGCAGTCGACCGGGCAAACGGCGGCGCACTGCTCTTGATCGAAGAATCCGACGCACTCCGTGCACTTTTCCGGGACGATGTAATAGATGTCGTCGGACAGCGGCGGGTGCATCTCCCCGTTCAGCTCGTACTCCACGCCGCCCTCGTAAATGGCGGTGTTGGGGCACTCAGGCTCGCATGCACCACAGTTGATGCATTCCTCGGTGATCTTTGTCGCCATTTGCGGCCTCTCCTCCTTCGAAGATTTTCCGAACCTGCCACATGCGCGCCGCGTAGTAAAGAAGGGGTCCTTGACTTGGCACCAGGTTTCGTCGCAACGTAGCCGGGCAGCGGTGCCGGGCACCAGCGCCGACGAGCGGTGAGCGGAACGACGGTTGCAGCAAGCGCAGCCGGCCATCCGGCCGGACCCACGGCGGTCGTCGCCGACGAACTTCGCCGCGTCGAAGAGCGCATTGCCGAAGTGATCGTCTCGCGCGAGTCGCGCTTGAGCGAAATCTCCGACTACCTGATCAACGCGGGCGGCAAGCGGATTCGCCCGGCAGTATCGCTCCTCACTTTTCGCGCTTGCGGCGGCGAAGACCCGACCGACGTAATCGACCTGGCCGTTTCACTCGAACTCATTCATACGGCCACGTTGCTCCACGACGACATCATCGACTCAAACGACGTGCGCCGCGGCCGCGATGCAGCGCCGCTGCGTTTCGGCGTGGCCGACACGCTGGTCACCGGCGACTTTCTCTTCAGCCGTGCTTTCGAAGTTTGCGGGCGCTTCGAACCGCGCATCGTCGCTTGGGCCGCCGATGCCTGCGTCCAACTGACCGAAGGCGAAATCATGCAAGGTCGCTTCCGGCGGAATCCCGCCGTTACCGAAGCCGACTACTACGAAATCGTCCGCCGCAAGACCGCCTCACTCTTTTCGGCGTGCGCCCGAATTGCGGCCTATCTGGCTGGGGCCCCTCCCGCGCTGGTCGATGACCTGGCCCGCGCCGGCCTCGAGGTGGGCATCGCCTTCCAGATGATCGACGACGTCCTCGACGTCGAAGGCGATCCCCGCAAGATCGGCAAGCGCGTGGGAACCGACCTCGTCGACGGGAACCCGTCCTTACCGGTGATCAAGGGTTTGGCTCTGCCACCCGTGCACGAAGCGTTCACGTCGGTGCCTTGCCCGTCCGAGGCAATTAAGGCGGCGGTCGAGGCGCTCAAGGCCGCGGGCATCCCGGCGGCCGTCCGTGAGCAGGCGGTCGAGCACGCGCGCGCCGCCGCCGCAGTGATTGCAACGCTGCCGCCGAGCGCGTACCGCGACAGTCTCGCAACGCTCGTCGAAGACCTCGTCGGACGCCAGTTTTGACGCGCCGTTTCTCTTGTCAGGAGGTGCGGCGCCTTGGAGACCGGTTGGCGGACGTCATAGCCACCGCCGATGCCGAAAGTAGGCTAGCATTCCAGCGCCGATCACGACGCACAATCCCCAAAACGCAAACGGGTACATCCATGGCCAGGTTAGTTCGGGCATGTGCTCGAAGTTCATTCCGTAGATACCGGCTAGAAACGTGAGCGGAATGAAGATAGTGGCGATCAGCGTCAGCGTCTTCATGACCTCGTTCATGCGATTGCCGATCACCGACGCCAGCAAATCTTGGACGCCGGCAACGATCTCGCGCTGACTTTCCACTGCGTCGATTGCACGCAGGATGTGGTCGTGCACGTCGCGCAGAAACGGTTTGGTTTCCTCCCTGATCAGCGGGCTTCCGTCACGCAGCAACTGCGTGACCACGTCGCGGAGCGGCCAGGCGGCCTTGCGTAGCAAGGTAAGACGGCGACGGATGGTTTGGAGCTCCCGCAGCAGCTCCGGACCGGGTTGCTCAAAAACCGCGTCCTCGAGCGCATCAATTCGCGAGCCGAGGCGTTCGGTAACCGGAAAGTACTCGTCGACAACGGCATCCAGGATGGCATAAAAGAGATAGTCGCTACCGGCCTTGCGGATTCGACCACGGCTCTTTTCGATCCGCTCGCGCAGCGGGTCGAACACGTCGCCGCCTCTTTCCTGAAACGTCACGGCGAAGTTTTCCGCCAGCACGATGCTAAGCTGCTCGGAGTGGACCGCGGTCGGGCGCTTGCCACAGCGAAGCATGCGTACGACCGCGAACAGCCGCTCGCCGTATTCTTCACACTTGGGCCTTTGCCGGACGTTGAGAACGTCCTCGAGCAGCAAGTCGGGCAAATCGAGCGCCTCACCGATTGCGCGAACTCGGTCGACGTCGTGAAGCCCGACGACGTTGATCCACGCGACGCGTCCGGGGACGAGCCAGTTTGTGAGGCTTGCGGCATCTTCGACTTCGGCTCGATCGAGTACCGACGCATCGTAGCTGAACACCTCGATTCGGACCTTGCCTGTCGAAACCCTACCCGTGAACTCGAGCGTCCCCGGTGCAACGCCCGGTCGTTTGCGCTGCGCTCCCGGCGCCGGAGACAAATCGCTGCCTTCGCTCCGATCCGCCATGTACCGCTCTCGCTCAGCCCGCCGAGGAACGGGCGGCGCCGACTCCCGCTCGAATCATCCTGACGACACCGGCGCGCGTCTTGGCTCGGAACAGCACCAGCGCCAGGGCCGCAACAACGTAGATGACAACGAAAACCAGGCGGACGGTCGCGTCCGGCCACACGAGCTGGATCGAAAAGAGCACGAGAAGCGCAATGGCTTCCGGCATCGAAAGCCGAAAATCGGCCAAAACCACGACGGCGAACAGGGACTGAGCCGATGTGAGCAAGATTTCGTGGGACTGACGCGCGTCGAGCACCATCGGAGCACCGTGACCGAGCGAGACGATGTAGACGAGCGGCAGCATGCCGACGAGCAGTGTCCACTGGTTGACTTTCGAGGAAACGAGCGCGGAAAAGCCGGCGCCAGGTTTGAGGCGCGTGGCAAACAGGATCGCTACGATGAACTCCGGCGACTCCGACGCCAGCGGAGCCAGCCACTGAACGAGCAGGAAGCGGTCGATCCCGAACTGCTCCCCAATGCCCAACAACGCCTCGGCGAACGGCTCGGCCGCCACGTAAATCGTCAGCCCAGCCACGGCGAACAAAGCGGCACACACGCTGCGCCTTCTTCCCGTGGACAACCGTCCAATCGTCTCGGCCGGACCTTCGAGATCTGGCTCCACCACGCCCGCCCGCGCTGCCGCGACCATGTAGGCAACAAAGAGTGCAATCAGAACGATGCCGTCGAGGGCACTGAGTGTCCCTTTGATCGGTATGACGAACGAGTAAGCAGTAGCGGCAAGCAGGTATCCGAGTTCGGTCCGCTGTTCAGCCGCAAGATCGATCGCCCGCTTTCCCGAGACCCACCAGTAGGCCAGCAGAACCACTGGCCAGCCGGCGCCAATCAGCAGGCGGTTTGCGCCGGTCATGTTGGCAGTGGCGTAATGGACGTAGGCGGGATCCTTGCCTGCCTCCCACGCGAAGTAGACATCGACCGCGTACTCGGGGAGTACCGCGATCAAGGCAATGAAGGCGATGGAGAGAGCCGGGGGAATGTCGATTTGGGCCGCCTCGGCCGCCCACGAAAGTGCGAAAGCCGCACCGAAGATTCCCACGCCGGCCGACAGTGCAACCGTGACGTGACTGTGCTCGCCGCTGGCGTGAAGCACGAGCCACTGGGCCATCAGCCCGAGCGTCGCCGCTACTCCGCCCCACTTGCTCCACGCCAACCGTGACATCGCCCCTGCGCCCCACCATCAATGCCGCAACGAAGGCGGGGCGGCAACCGCAGTGGCAAAAAAGCAGGCGGGCGGCCCTGCAAGACCGCCCGTCCGACTGCTCGCATGGAGGGAGGACGTCTAGCGACCGAGGATCGAAAAGGTTCCTACGACGATGGAAGCCAAAGCAATCGCGATCAGCACCAAATCGGGCGTCATGGCTCAGGTCCCCTCAGGATGGCAGCTTTTTCTCGAGGCGATTGGCTTCCCAAACGGCTCGGAGAATCCGTTCGAGAATGATGAACTCCTCGTTCATCGCGACCAGCGACTCCACTGCCTCGGTCAATCCCTGGCGGCGCTCAGCGCCACCCTCTTCGGGATTGCACAAAACGGCCATGTGGCGAGCCGCGCCCAGGAGCCCGTCCGAGGCACGGCGGATGTGGACGGTGATCTGGGTGAAGGTCTCGTCGTCGATGATCATGACTTGCTGCTTCTCCCTCGCGCCGTAGCGCGCTGCGCCCGGGGAAGTCGCAAGGGAAGTGCCAGGACCAAGAGCCGGAAGAAGCTCCCCCGCAAGTGCTAGGGCGGCTGCACAGGGGTGCACGATTTTGTCGCAAAAAACACGGGCTCCGGCCGCCGTGACGCTGTGGCGCCGCTCGATTGCCTGCCCATTGCGCACAGACTCGCTCATGCCTATTGAGAGCTCGGCCAAGGGCAAATGCGGCCAGCCGAAGGATGCAGAGTTGCCGAAACGCCCGATTCCCGTGCAGCGCTGCACGACTCGGAGTTCACAATGGCCTTGGCACTCGCGTGCCCGAACTTCCAACCCGGGCGCTGCGGCAAGGCTCCGCTGCGGTGCAGCTCGTTCGCCCTGCGGCGGCGTTGCCCCGCCGTTGGTTCGCGGTTTTCTGCGCTCCGGTCAGAAACTGGCGATGCGGATGCCGTAGCGTTCGAGCTTGCGATACAGGGTTGTTCGCCCGATGCCGAGCAGGCGCGCCGCCGCCGAGAGGTTGCCGCGGCAGCGCTTGAGCGCCAGCTCTACGTACTCGCGCTCGACCTGACTTAACGGAACGATATCGCCGCCGCTGGTGGCTCGCTCGAGCGCAGGCGGCACCACCTCTGTGGTGCTGCGGCAGCGCACGTAGTCCGGAAGGGACGCGGCCGTTATGACGTCTCCCTCTAAAGTAATGACAGCCCGCCGCACCACGTTTTCGAGTTCGCGCACGTTGCCGGGCCAGTCGTAGGCCTGCAGGGCGGCGAGCGCGTCGGGAGAGAC
Organism: uncultured Myxococcales bacterium; assembly: GCA_964478045.1. Taxonomy (GTDB): domain Bacteria; phylum Desulfobacterota; class Binatia; order UBA1149; family SPBQ01; genus CAZQYE01. Next base: position 11,341 of record CAYZHO010000049.1, read on the forward strand.
TCTCGGCCGTGGTCGCCGCTCAGCTTCGGCCGCCAGGGCAACGAAGTGCTCGACCAGCGCAGGAATGTCCTCGCGCCGCTTGCGCAAGGGCGGAACGTAGATCGGGTAGACGCTCAACCGATAGTACAGGTCGTCGCGAAACCGTCCGGCTCGGACTTCTTCCTTCAGGTTGCGGTTCGTCGCGGCGACCACCCGCACGTCCACTTCCACCGAGCGGTTGCTTCCAAGCCGCTCGGTGGAAG
>CAYZHO010000049.1:11592-14497 GCA_964478045.1 uncultured Myxococcales bacterium
ACGCGGCGGTTCTGCAAGAGTCGCAAGAGCTTGGCCTGCGACGCCAGCGCCAGCTCGCCGACCTCGTCCAGAAACAGAGTGCCGCCGTGAGCTGCCTCGACTTTGCCTGCTCGCGCCCGTTCGGCGCCCGTGTAGGCTTCGCGCTCGTGACCGAAGAGCTCGTTTTCGAGTAGATCCGGTGGGATCGCCGCGCAGTTGACCGCCACGAACGGGCCGCCAGAGCGGTCGCCTTCGGCGTGCAGCGCGCGGGCGACGAGTTCCTTGCCCACACCCGTTTCCCCTTCGATCAAAACCGTGGCCGAACTGCGAGCAAGCCTGCGAACGCAAGCCACGAGCTGGCGCATCGCCGGCGAGCACCCGATCATACCGGCAAATGCCGAGCCTCCGACCACCGACTCGAGTTGCTCGACGCGGCGGCCGAGCACCGAAAGCCTGAGCGCATTGCGCACCGCCGTGCGCAGCCGGGCGGGCGTAAACGGTTTCGTGATGTAGTCCTCGGCTCCGCGCCGGATCGCGGTCACGGCGGCCTCGATCGACTCCCGGCCGCTGACCACCACGACGGAGGTCCCCGGAGCTTCCGACTTGATCAGTTCGAGCAGCTCAAGTCCGTCGCCATCCGGAAGGCCGAGGTCGAGTAGGACTACGTCGTAGGTCCTGCCGAGGGCCAGCTCGACCCCAACCGCTGCGCTGCCTGCCTCGTCGATTTCGGCTCCCAGGCGACCGAGACAACGGCGCTCGCTTCGCCGCACGTCCGGGTCGTCCTCGATGATGAGAATCCGGTGCCCTGCCTCCTGCTCCGCCCTGCTCACACCCACGCACACCGGAGTGCAAGGCGCGTGCCCGCGCCGAAAAGATCCGGTTGCGGCCTGCCGCGCCGGTTTCGGCTCAGCCGGCTCCGTCAGTTTTTCAACGACTGTTCCAAACCGGTACACTCCGGCCCTCTTGCCAGCGCTTCGCGCAAAGGAGCCGGATCATGCTCAAGATCGACACTACGCTCTTGCAGACCACCATCGAAGACATGGCCGCCACCGCGCGGCGCGCCGAAGAGATTGGCTTCGACGGGCTGGTAACGGCCGAAGCGGCACACGAACCGTTCTTGCCGCTCATGATCGCCGCCGAGCACACCACGAGAACCGAGTTACTCACGGGCATCGCCGTAGCATTTCCCCGCAGCCCGATGATCACCGCCTACACGGCCTGGGACTTGTCCCGCTACAGTCGCGGTCGCTTCATTCTCGGGCTGGGGACCCAAGTGAAGGGACACAACGAACGCCGCTTCGGCGTGCCGTGGGATCGGCCTGGTCCGCGCCTTCGCGACCTGATTCTAGCCCTGCGAGCGATCTGGCGTTGCTGGCAAACCGGTGGCCAGCTCGACTATCGCGGCGAGTTCTACCGGTTCGACTTGATGACGCCGTTTTTCAACCCCGGACCGAACGAACGCCCCGACGTGCCGATCTACATCGCCGGCGTGAACCCTTACATGTGCCGGTTGGCCGGGGAGCTGTGCGACGGCTTTCACGTTCACCCGCTCCATACCAAGCGGTATCTCGACGAGGTGGTACGCCCTTTGATCGCGCAGGGCGCCCAACGCGCGGGGCGCGATCCACGCGAGGTCAAACTGGCCAGCGCGTGCTTTGTCGTAACGGGGAAAAATGACGAGGAGCTCGAGCTGGCAGCGGCATCCGTCCGGCAGCAAATCGCCTTTTACGCCTCTACCAGGACCTACCGCGCCGTCCTCGAGACTCACGGTTGGGGCGACCTAACTCCGCGTTTGAACGAGCTCTCGCGACAAGGGCGCTGGGATGCGATGGGCTCGCTCATCACCGACGAGATGCTTGCCGAGTTTGCCGTGATCGGTCCCAAGGACCGCATCGGTGACCTGCTGATCGAAAAGTACCGCGGCCGCCTCGATCGGATCTGCCTGTACATGCCGTTCCGACCCGGAAACGACGAAGACTGGTGGCAGGAGATCGTGCGCAAGGTTCGCGCAGCTCGATCGTGAAGCAGCGCCGGCGCCCCGTCCCGCCGATGGCAAGCGGCTCGCCGACGAGTTGCGCCCCGCAGCGGAACGACGACCTTAGTCCGCTAGCACCCGGACGAACGTGTTGTAGCCTTTGGCTTTCAAAGCCTCAGCCCGACCAGCGGCTTGCTCTTTCGTGGTAAAGCTTCCGCTGACCACCCGGTAGACGCGCTTGCCGCCGACGTCCGCGGGAACGATTCGCCCGTCCGCAAAGTGTGCGGCCAGCTTGGCCAGAAGGCGCTCGGCGTTTGCCTTGTTGGCGAAGGCGCCAATTTGAACCGTGTAACGCCTCGGCACCGCTACGCCTTTGGCCGGCGCAAGTCGGGCCGCCTTTACGCGGTCGACCTCGGTGACGCGCTTGATGAGCGGACCTTCGCCCGCTGGCTCCCTGGCCTTGGCTAGCTTCGCCCCCGCCGGCGCCTTGCTCGGCGCTGCAGTCGGAGCAGACTGCGGCTGGCTCTCGCCGGGCTTCGCGCCTGCCGCTACCGGTGCAGTCGTTCGCCCTGCGGCGCGAGCAACACTTTCGGGAGGCGTCGGCTTAGCTTGCGCCGTACCGGCCTTGGCAACGGCCCCAGTCACCGCTGCCGCTGCTCCTGCGGTTTTTGCTCCTACGGAAGGAGTTGCTGGCGGCGGGCCGCTCGCGCGGGCTGGACCAGCCGGCGCCGATTCGGAACCGGCCGCCGGCGCAGAAGCAACCGCCGGCGCGCCTACCGCTGGCGCCTTAGCTCCCTTGCCCGTAACCGCAGCGCTTGCAGGCGGCGCTGGCGTCGGTGCCGGCTTGGCCGCCGCTGGAGGCGTCAGCGGCACCGCACGCGCAGGCGTTGCCGCCGGACGCTGCGTTACCGCCCCGCTCGGGGCCTTGGCCGGCCCCGGCCCGGCTTCCCG
>CAYZHO010000050.1:0-12351 GCA_964478045.1 uncultured Myxococcales bacterium
AAAACGAGCGAGACAGAAAACAAGAACAGCGCCCCCGGCGCCCGCAGTCCCGTCGAAAAACGATGAAGGCTCATGCCGTCGAATCCTCCCCGGGCCGAGACAGGCGAACCTCAAGCCCAAACCAACCACCTTAGTCTACAGGCCGCCTGAGAGGCTTGCCAACAGTCGCCCTGACTACTTCGCGCAAAAAAAAAAGCGCCCGCCTCAGCGGGCGCCGCGCCGCCTCGTTCAGGCGGCTTCGATCTGAACCCGCCGGCTGCGCCGCTTGGCCTCCTCGGTGTGCGGCAGCGTGATGGTCAGAACGCCCTTGCGGAACGTGGCCTTAGCGCGATCGATATCGACGCCCTCCGGCAGCGGGATCGTCCGCTCGAACGAGCCGTACGAGCGCTCGCGGAAGACGTAATCTTTACGCTCGTCGCTCCGTTCCTCGGACTTCTCGCCCCGGATGGTCAGCGAGGTCGGCGAGATGGTCACATCGATATCTTTCTCGTCAAGCCCCGGCAACTCGACGTCGATGCGCAGGCCATCGTCCGTCTCGGCGATGTCCATGCTCGGCATGTAGCTACGGCCGAACGCTCGGGCGAACGGACCAGCCGGCAGGATGAAGTCGTCCCAGAGTTCGTCGAATAGGCGATTGATCTCACGCTGGAGGGAAAGCAACGGATCATCTACGCGACGAACCGGGACGTTCTTCTCAGTCCACCTGCGCGGAATCAGATCCCTGATCGCCACGAACCATCACCTCCTTGGTCGTCGTTCGTCGCCAGGACAGCCTGGCTCAGGCGGCTTCGACGGTCACCTGGCGCGCGTACTTCTCAGCGGCCTTCGGCAGCGTCACGGTCAGCACGCCGTTCTTCATACGGGCGTGCACTCCGTCGATGTCGATCTCATCGGAAAGCACGAAGGTCCGCGAGAACTCGCGCGGCGCGTACTCGGAATGCACCAGTTTGTAGCCCTCACGCTCCTCATTCGGTGCTTTGCCGCGCAAAGTCAGGCTGTCCTTTTCAATCGTGAGATCCACAGCGTCAGGCGCGACTCCGGGCAGCTCCGCCTCGATGACGTACTCGCCCTGACGCTCGAAGATGTCCACTCGCGGGCGGTAAACCCGCCGGGGCGATTCTTTCGTCGTGCCGCTCGTCATGGCTCAAACCTCCTTCGCCTCGATCTCGCTCCGCGCCGCGTTCACGAGGCCTCAATGGCGATATGACGCGGGCGATCGGCTTCGCTGCGCGGCAGCTTGATCGTCAGAACGCCGTTCTGGAAGCGCGCCTCGACGTGATCGGCGTCGATCTCGAACGGAAGTTCGAGGCGCCGCATGAAGCGCTGATTGCGCCGTTCGCGCAGCAGATAGCGCACGTCGTCTTCATGGCCGTTCTCGCGCCGGCCTTTGATCGTCAGCGTCGAACCGTGCACCGAAAGATCGAGGTTGCTCCCGTCGTACCCAGGCAGTTCGGCCGTCACTAGAGCGTCGTTCTCACCGATCCACACGTTTACCGGAGGCGTGGCCGTTTCGCCTGGGCGGCGGGCCGCGAACAGCCGGTCCATTTCTTCTTGAAGCCGTTCGAGCTGCTCCCATGGACTCCAGCCAAACGGGTCGCCGAACGTTCCGAACATGCTCGCACCTCCCTGCCGAGGAATCCCCCGGGCCGCCTGTCCCTGCGGCCCGATTTCTGCCCGAAATATAAGGCGCTTAGGGCAGCGCGCAAGGTCCTCTTCCCACTGCTCGGCCAACGTGCCAAACAGATTCTCATGAAGCTCGAGCAGACCAAGTTCGAAGTCGAAGGCGGAGTCGGCCTCATCACGCTCAATCGACCCGAGCGCATGAACGCATTCACGCCGCGGATGATGGAGGAGCTGGTTCAGTTGTTTGCGACCGCTGATCGCGACGACGCGGTTCGCGCAGTGGTCGTCACCGGTTCCGGACGTGCTTTCTGCGCTGGCGCAGACCTAGGCGGCGGTGGGGCCACGTTCGACTCGGGCGCCCGGGGCATGGATCCGGGCCTGAGTGGCCACCGCGATGGTGGAGGCCGGGTGGCGCTAGCCGCCTTCTCTTGCCGCAAACCGGTGATCGCAGCGATCAACGGAGCTGCCGTAGGCGTCGGCATCACGATGACGCTGGCGATGGACATGCGCATTGCGGCCGAGGACGCCAAGATCGGGTTCGTCTTCAGCCGCCGCGGCATTGTGCCAGAAGCGTGCTCGTCGTGGTTCCTGCCGCGGATCGTCGGCATCGGGAAGGCGCTCGAGTGGTGTACGACCGGCCGCGTCTTCCGCGCCGCCGAAGAGGCCGGCTCGGGTTTGTTCAACTACGTCGTGCCGGCGGCTGAGGTACTCGACAAGGCAATGGCCCTGGCACGCGAGATAGCCGAAAACACATCGGCGGTCTCTGTCGCCCTCGGCAAGGCTTTGCTCTGGCACGGGCTCGGGGAGGCGGATCCCCAGAGCGTGCACCTGATCGACTCGAAGTGCATCTACTGGGCCGGCAAGCAGGCCGATGCTTACGAAGGAGTGCAAAGCTTCCTCGAGAAGCGCCCGCCGGCGTTTCGCATGAGCGCCAACGAAATGCCCGACTTCTACCCTTGGTGGAAAGAACCGAAGGTCTGAAAGGCGCCCGGCCCTTTTCAGGCGACCCGGCACTCGGGAGCTTCGGCAAGCTCGCGGAGATAAGCGAAGGGGTACATTCCCGTGGAGTGGCCGTCCGCCCAGTAAAAGCGCAAGGCGTAGCGCCCTACTCCCTCGACCCGGCTGAGCCGAGCATCGCCACCCTCCACGAAGCGACGCTCCCCAGTGTGCCCCTGGCACTCGGCGCACGGACACCATCCTCGCAGGCCTTCCAGCCGGTAGGCAGTTGTAGAACCATCGCTCCAGCGAATGCGCAAAGTCCCGCGCTCGGCGTCGTGTTCGACATCGACCGGCTCGGGCTCGCGGGGGCGAGCTGTCCCAATGCGCTCCTCGACCGCCTCGGCCAACCGCATGAACTCGCAACTAGCCGGGTGCTCGGGCGCTTCGGCCACAATCGGAATCCCGGCGTCCCCGCCGCGGCAGATCCGCTCGTCGAGGGGAATCTCTGCCAGGACCGAAATGCCGAGCTCGGCGCTGAGCTGCTCTCGGTTGCGGCTGCCGAAAACGTCGTCGCGCGTGCCGCAATCCGGACACACGAACGTGCTCATATTCTCAACGATCCCGAGAACCGGCGTGTTGACGCGGCCAAACATCGCGATCCCCCGGCGGACGTCAGCCAACGCTAGATCCTGCGGCGTCGTCACGACGATTGCCCCGTCGACGGGAACTTCCTGAACCAGGGTCAGGGCGATGTCGCCGGTGCCGGGTGGGAGATCGACCACGAGATAGTCGAGATCTCCCCAAGCCACGCCGCGCAGGAACTGACGCGTGGCGCTCATGGCCATTGGGCCGCGCCATACCACGGGCGCATCCTCCCCGAGGAAGAAACCCATCGACATGACGGCCACTGCGTGGACCCGTACCGGCGCGATGCGATCACCGGTCGCTGGTCTTGGTTTCTCCGCGATATTGAGCAGGAGCGGAGCACTTGGCCCATAGATATCCACGTCGGCCAAGCCCACCTCACGCCCTCGCCGGGCCAGCGCAAGGGCTAGATTCACGGCAACGGTCGACTTGCCCACGCCTCCCTTGCAACTGGAGACGGCCACTACGCGCCTGACCCCGTCGAGCCGCGTCTCCAGGGCCTGTCCACCCTCAGGCATGGCCCGCCTCCACCACCGGCGCTTCGAGCTCCACGCGTTCGGCCAGTTCGATCCAGGGGCGCGCGGCTGGACCTTCGGGGTCGGCGGCCACGATCGGCCGCCCTTCGTCGGCGGCCTGGCGGACCGCCCGCACGAGTGGCAGCTCCCCAAGGAAGGGAATCCCCTGCTCCTCGGCAATCCGGCGGCCACCGCCCTGGCCGAACAAGTACGTGCGCCGGCCGCAGCCCGGGCAGACGTGGTAGCTCATGTTTTCGACCACCCCGAGCACCGGTGCCCCGACGTCCTTGAACATGCGCACGCCGCGGCCGACATCCGCCAAGGCTACCTTCTGCGGTGTGGTGACAATCAGACCACCGTCGAGTGCCAGTTGCGTCGTCAGCGTCAACTGTACGTCCCCGGTGCCAGGGGGCAGATCGATCACCAGGTAGTCGAGCCGGCCCCAGGCCACGTCGTCGAAGAACTGGGCCAACGCCTTGCTGAGCATCGGCCCTCGCCAAATCAGCGGCATCCCGTCGCGCACGAACATTCCCATCGAAACCAGCCGAACGCCATAACGCTCGGCCGGAACAATGCCCGAGCCCTCTTCGGCGGGTACTTGGCCGCTGGACTGAAGCCCGAACATCGTCGGGATACTCGGCCCGTAGAGGTCAGCGTCGAGAAGCCCGACCCGCCGCCCGCGCCGCGCCATGGCGACGGCCAAGTTGGCCGCCACCGTCGACTTGCCTACGCCGCCCTTGCCGCTCGCTACGGCGATCGTGCGGGCAATGCCCTCAAGGCGCTTCGGGCCGCGTCCGAGCGCCCGAGCCATTTCGGCCGGCCCTTGGGGCCGGCGCGGTCGCTCGACCACGATGTCGGGCGGGGCCAGGCCCTCGATCGACCCAAGCACTTGCTCCACCCGCTCGACGATTTCCCGAACCACTTCCTCGTTTTCGGTTGCCAGGGCCAGACGGACTTGGGTCCGGCGCTCGTCCACCACGATTTCGCGCACGATACCGAACGAGACGATGTCGCGGGAAAAACCAGGATACTTGACTTCTCGCAGGCGGTTCTTGATCTCTTCCGGCGTCATGTCGCACCCCCATCTGGGGGAACCGCGGCGGACCCCGCCGCAGCGCTTGGCATTAGGAACGTTGCGCGCTCCGGGATGTCAAACGCCTCCGGCGGCACGCGTCGGCCCGGCGCCCGCAAGCCACCTTGACGCCTTCGGACAAAGCCAGCTAACGTCGGCCGTGGGCAGCGAACCGGCCCGACGCCTGCGCGCGCAGGAAGCCAAAATGATCCTCGCGAGGACAAGCAAACGGACGCTCGCGGCGGTCGCCGCCGCCGCTTGGATTTCGGCGCCCAGTATCAGCCGGGCGCTCGATAGCAACCAGCTCGCATGCCTGACCGCCTCCCTGTCGGCCGGGAGCGAATACCTGACGGCGGTGTTCGAGGCACGCCAGGACTGCCTGGCATCGGTGGCCGGGCTCGCTCCGGAGCAGGTCGGCGTGGACTGCTTGGCTTCACTCGATCAAGGAACCGGAGACGATGAGATAGATTCTCGCTTGCGCCTAGCGCGGCAAACGCTGGCCAAGAAACTTGCGCGCAACTGCCTGGGCGTCGTGATGGAAGACCTCGGGTTTCCCGCCTTCTGCCCGGACCTCGACGGACCGCCGTACACCGTGTTCGACCACGAGTTGTGTCTGGCCGACATCGCCGACGAAGTAGTCACCAACCTGCTCGACATCGAGCGCCCGCTGCCCCCGGGTCAACCTGACGCGAGCGCGCTTGCCTGCGGGGAGCTAGTAGCCCGCAGCGCTTCGCGCATGTTCACGAGCGAGCTCGACGCCCGCGCGACGTGCCTGCGCAAACAGGCGAAAGGCCGGCTGAGCGCTGCTGTGGATTGCCGCGCGGAAGCCGATCCGCTCGCGCCCGGCACCGGCGACAATCGCACCGACGGAAACGTCGTGGCCGCGCACGACAAGGTTCTCCAGAGGATTGCGAACCACTGCACGGCGGTAGACCTTGCCGAACTTGGCTTTCCCCACCGCTGCACGAACGTCGTGGCGGGCACCGTCTACCCGCTTGCGGCACTCGTCGAGTGCATGTTCGACACCCACCACGGCGACCTCATGCGAGTGCTCGACCGCCTCGATCCCGCGGGAAGCAAGTGCGGCAACGGAGGAATCGATTTCACCGAGCAGTGTGACGACGGCGATATCGCCTTCCACACGGGCGATCTGTGCCTAGCCGACTGCCGCGTCAACGGAAACTGCGGTGATCCAGACGGCTCCGGGCTGCCGACGATCAACGACGTCCTGTACGTGTTGCGTGTCTCGGTGGGCCTCGCCTCGTGTGCGCTCGAAGTGTGCGACGTGAACTCGGACGGCCACATCACGGCTACCGACGCGCTGACGCTGTTGCGCTTTGTCGTCGGGATCGCCGTCGACCTAGTCTGCCCGGCGCCTCTCTCGCTCACCTGCGGAAACGGAATTATCGAGCCCCACGAGCAGTGTGACGATGGCGAGGCCGCGTGGAAGTTCGGGGAGGTATGCAACGCGAGCTGCCGGCGGCTTGCCTGCGGTGACGCCAACGATTCGGGATCGCTCACGGCAAGCGACGCTCAGTTCATTCTGCGGGCTGCCGTAGGTCTCGACACATGCGACCTGGCGGTGTGCGACGTCAACGGGGACGGCATCATCGCGACCGCCGACGTGCTCCTCGTTCTTCAAGCCGCCACCGGCCAGCCGATCGAACTCAACTGCCCGTTCTAACTGAGGCGGCGCGGTGCTCCCGAGCGCGCCTGCCCCGCGCACCCGGACCGCAACCGTTGCCCCCGGTGCGGCGCAGCCCTGGACCGGCGACAGAAAGCACGGCCACCAGTAACCACTCGCCGCGGGCGTTGTCCCCGGTTCGGCGGAGCCCTGGCTCCCTCAGCGCTGGAGAAGATTCAGAAGGATAGTCAACAACAGGCTGACGACCAGGCACGTCACGACGGGGAAGAAGACCGTAACGTGCCTTCGCTCGATGACGATGTCTCCGGGCAGGGGCCAGAAACGGCCGCCAAACTCGATCAGCAAGCCGACCAGGACCATCAGCACTCCAGCCACGATGAGCAGTCGGCCCATTCCGGTTCCCATCAGCGATACTCCATGAGTTCGTCTCCTCCGCCGGCGTCGCCGTCGTCTTGTCCACCTTTCGGTGGTAGGCTCCGGCCTGGCACGCGATACCAGCCCCACCGCGGGCACTCAAGGGAGAGCAAACTCGCCATGGATCTTGGACTGAGGGACAAAGTTGCGATCGTAACGGGCGCCGCTTCGGGGCTCGGCTTGTGCACGGCCGAGCTCCTGTACGAGGAAGGCTGCCGGCTTGTCATGGCCGACGTAAACGCCACGGCACTCGCCGAGGCCGCCGCTCGACTCGACGACCCTGGCCGGCGGGCGGTTGCAGTGGTAACCGACGTGCGCTCGTACGAAGCCTGCCAGGACATGGTCGCCCGGGCTATCGAGGCCTTCGGCCACGTCGACATCCTCGTGAACTCGGCCGGCATCGGAGGGCCGCTTGCTTTCTTCGCCGACACCGAACCGTCCGACTGGCGCGACTTGATCGACGTCAACCTCATCGGCGTGATGAACTGCTGCCGGGCGGTCGTTGGCCACATGATCGAACGCCGTTACGGCAAGATCGTATCCATGGCCTCGGAAGCCGGCAAGGGCAACGAAAAGCGCCTGGTGGTCTACGGTACTACGAAAGGTGGCGTCATCTCGCTGATGCGGGGGCTCGCCGTCGAGCTCGGCCGTTTCAACATCAACGTCAATGCCGTCTGCCCCGGCGTCACGCACACGCCGATGACGTCCTATCTCACCGAGGAAATCGAGCAGGCGGCGATCAAGCACTATCCGCTCGGACGTCTCGGGGAGCCCGAGGATATCGCGCCATTGGTCGCGTTTCTGGCCTCCGATCGCGCCTCGTGGATCACTGGCCAGGCCATCAGCGTGAACGGCGGCTTCGGGCGGGCCTGATGGGCGGGCCGCCTAGGCGGCCCGCCCGGGGCGTCTCAGGGGGCCGCCGGCTCGCACACCAGTTTGACCTTGTCGGTATCCTTGCGCGGCTTGCCCTCAGCAGACACCACGCGCAACTTCAGAATCGCCTTGCCCGCCTTCGTCTTACCGTGCCGCGTGGTAACCACCGGCACCGCCACGCCATCACTGAAGAAACACGATCCTTCCGCCACCGGGAGACTGGCCTGGATCGAGGCGACCATAGTCTCAACCGCAGGCATCGGCGGCTTGGCCTTGCGCAGCTCGATGGCTGCGATCGCAGCGGCCGGGCAATCGGGCAGGCGGTGGTCGGCGACGGCGAGACATACTCCAACTGGGAAGGTACAGGTTCCGTCGGCACGCCCGTCGGCGTCACAGGACGCGCCGTCCGAGCAGATGGCGTGGCGCGCCTTCTTACCGGGCTTTTTCGGAACCAGCTCGACGCCGTACACCTCGGCGAGGCACTCTTTCTTGCCCGAACCGCGTCCGGCAACGAGGCGGTCGATCGGAACTAGGCGGTGGATCGTAAGGTCTTCCTCGGCGCCGGTAAACGAAGAGGAAAGGATGCTGATCCGCCCGGTGGCCGGGTCGGCGTCGATCCCGGTGGCAAACGTGAGTCCCGAAACCAGCGCCGATGTGCTGCCGTCGCTTGGATCGAGCGCAACGACGTCGCCGTTCCAGACGCCGGTGATCGCCACTCGCCCGTCTTCGAGCCGGGCGATGTCGTAAGAGCCATGATCGAACGTCGGCCCCGACAACACGGCTAGCAGCGTCCCGTCGTCCGCGTAACGCCGCAAGTCGCTCGCAAACGAGGCCAAGGTTTGGGCGACGAGCAAGTTGCCACCTGGCTCGACGGCGATTCCTCCCGTGAAGTCGAGGCCGGTAACCACCGGCACAACGGATCCTCCACTCACTAGATCAACGGTACCGGCGCCCGAACCCGAAGCATCTCCGACGTAGACACCGGCCGGCGCTAGTGCCACGCTCGCCGCGTTGGGTATCGATCCTGCCGGGACCATTTCAAGCCCGGCGGCCGGAACTGCAGTTGCCGCGGAAGCAAAAGGCAGCGCGTACACCGTATCGCCCGTCGAGGCCCCGGTTTCGAGCCCATTGTCCGTAACGTATAGAACGTCGTTCGCACGGTCGTACGCGCAATCACCCACCGAGCTCAGCCCGACCAGCACATCGCGCGTAGCGCCGGATTCTGAAACGAAAACGACACGCTGTCCTCCCGCAGTAAAACCAGGGCCGACTGCTACGAACGTTCCTCCGGCCGCCGAGGCGACACAGCTCTGGGTAGTCTCGCCGACGTACTGCGAAGCGTACAAGTAGTCGGGAGCGACGGTCACCGCTGCCGGCGCCGCCGTCGCAGTCACGAGGATCGCGGCCATCGCCGCACAGGAAAGTTCCAGTTTTCGCATGACTCTGCCTCCTTCACCCGGCCCGCGCCGGGAACAGAAGCCATGAGCCTTCGAGGGATTGTGACGCGGCAGTCAGGTAGAGCGGAACGGACTCGACCGTGTGCCGGCGACCTCCCCCTCGAGAGGCTCGACCCAGCCAACTAGAGCCGCTGCGGTATCCTGACTCGGGGATCGTCCTAGTTGCCGCGCCTTCCCAGGACCGGCCCAGTGGCTTCGCTGCGGCGTTCGTCCCCCCTCACAGTTGCGGGGCAGTAGAGGATTCTCACCTCTTTCCCGAACGGCTCCGCAGCTTTCGTATGGCTCGAAGCCGGCCGAGTCAACCTCAGACGCCGGCCGTCTCTCCAGGCCCGCGGTCCCAGCTGCGGCCGCGCCGGCGGCCTCGCGCGCCCGAGACCGCCAGGCCTGTCACTCGCCGAGCGTGAGTACGCTCGGTCGGACCGACTCGGGAACCGGCCGTGTTTCGTTCTCGCTCGCAAGCGTGTATACCTGCGGCACGCGCCACGTTCGGCAGCACCAGGATCTCAGGAGGACATCGGAGCGCCATGCACGGAGGAAAGCTTGCCGCCCGCGCCCTAAAGAAAGCAGGCGTGGAGTGCGTCTTCACTTTGTCGGGAGGCCACATCATGCCGATCTACGACGGCTGTCTTGACGAAGGCATCCGGATCATCGACGTGCGCCACGAACAAGCAGCCGTCCATGCGGCCGATGCCTGGGCCCGCCTGCACCCTGGCCGCGTCGGCTGTGCACTGCTTACTGCGGGACCTGGCGCCACGGACGGAGTGACCGGCATCGCCAACGCATGGAGGGCCAACTCGCCGGTCTTGATCATCGGCGGCCAAGGGCCACTCGTGAACATCCGCCGGGGGTCCCTCCAGGAAATGGATCACATCAGCGTCATGCGCCCGATCACGAAATGGGCCGAAGCCTGTTACGCCACCGAACGAATCGGCGAGTATATCGAGGAAGCCATCCGCTATGCGCTGGCGGGCAATCCGGGGCCATCCTACCTCGAGATCCCCATGGACGTCTTGTTTGGGAGTGTCGACCTCGAGCGCACGCCGTGCCCGGCGCCGTTCGGGCCTGCCCGCGTGGCTCCGGACCCAGCCGACGTCGACCGCGCGCTCGACTTGCTGGCCAAAGCCCGCAGCCCAATGGTGATGGCAGGAACAGGCGTCAAGTGGTCGCAAGGCGCCCCTGCTCTCAACCGCTTCCTCGCCGCGACCAAGATGCCTTGTTACTGCAACGGCATGGGCCGCGGGACTGTCCCGCACGATTCGCCCTACTTTTTCAACCGCACTCGCCGCGAGTATCTCGAGCAGACCGACTGCGTCATCCTTGCGGGATCCGTGCTCGATTTTCGCATGCGCTTTGGGCAGTCGATCCCAGCCGGGGCGAAAATCATCCAGATGGATCTCGAGGCGACCTCGATCGGGCACAACCGGCCGGCCGACGTGGGCTTGGTCGGCAACATCGGCCTAGCCTTCGATGCAATGGTCGACCGGATGGCGGCTCGTGGCCTCGAACTCGACTGGTCCCATGTGGTCGCGGAGTGGCGCGAGAAGGAACGAGCGGAAGAAGAAAAGCTTGCCGCCCAACTGAACTCCGACGAGGTCCCCATCGACCCGATGCGCCTTTGCAAAGAAATCGCTGAGTTCGTCGACGACGACATGATCATCATCGGCGACGGTGGCGACATCGTCGCCAAGGCGGCCAAGGTGGTGCCGGTGCCCAAGAACGGTGCGTGGATGGATCCTGGCCCGCTCGGTACCCTCGGCGTCGGCATGCCGTTCGCGCTAGCGGCCAAGCTTGCGCACCCGGACAAGCGGGTGCTGATCATCTACGGCGACGGTAGCTTCGGGCTGAACGGGTTCGAATACGACACCGCCGTGCGGTTCAACCTCCCAATCGTCGGAATCATCGGCAACGATCGAGCATGGGGCCAGATGATGCGACCCCAGATCAACATGTACGGCGAAGACCGCGTAGTGGCGACCGAGCTCGCACCCACGCGCTACGACAAGGTCGTTGAAGCTCTCGGCGGCTATGGCGAACTCGTCACCGAACCGCAGGAGATCCGCCCCGCTCTCGAGCGGGCATTCGCCAGTGGTAAGCCGGCGTGCGTCAACGTGATGATCCGGCAAGACCGGACTTTCGCTGGGGGAATCTACGTTTAACCGCTTCGTCAGGGCAGCTTGCGGTGGTCCCAACTCGAGATCTTCTCAGGGTGGAAGACCAGTGCGACGCGCTTGCGTACTTGATGGCGAACGAACTCGGCTGCCTGCTCCTCGGTCGAACCCATGTACTTGGCCGCGTTCATGATGCCGATGCGGTAGCACAGTTCCTGATCGTCGATCACGTCGAAGCGGCCTCGCATGAAGACGCCCCGCAGTTCCTCGTAACGCACTCCATCCTCGATGAGGATCGAACCGCGGGGATCCCGCTCGAGGTTGCGGACCTTCTGGGACTTCTTGTAGGTGTGCATGTGGATGAGGCCGTCGATCACCGCGTACCACATCGGCACGACGTGAGGCCATCCGTCGTGGTTGATGGTTCCCACGATCGCGGTCTTGGACGACTCGATAAACTGCCGGATTTCCTCGTCCGTCAGCCGGATCAGATGGCGCAGGTTCGGCATTCTTCTCTCACCACTCTTGGGGGTCTGGCTCAAATCCGTCGGCCGCACTCGGCCGCTCTACCGGATCGAGCGGCTCGTCCAGCGGGTCCGGCACCGCGTCTTCCTGCACGGGCCCGGCGGCCCCATTTTCCAACTCGTGGTCCCGTTCCTCCGGCGCAGCAGTCTGTTCTTGGGCGGAGGCCGGCTCTCGCTCCAGCGGCCGCACCTCCGGCCACGAAGGGTCGAGCACTGGATCGGGCAGCGCCAACTCGCGCGCACGGCGTTCGATCCGGTCCACGTGCGCCGCAGCCACTTGTGACAGCGCACAGGTCACCACCACAGCTACCAAGCCTGCGGCCGTCCATCTCAAGCAGCCCATGGCGATGCCCGTTTCTCAGCGCCGTTCGGGCGGCGTCTGCGCCCGCTGGCGTGCCGCTGCCATTCTAACGACCAAACGCCGAGGCAGAAACCGCGCCAACGCCAGAACGATCCGGTTCTCCAAACCCGGTATCACCGTTGTGCGCCGTCCGAGGCCAGCCAGCGCCGCCTCGACCACCTCCTCCGGGGTCGAC
>CAYZHO010000050.1:12361-14444 GCA_964478045.1 uncultured Myxococcales bacterium
CGTCTTCGTGTCACCTGGAGACAGCACGAGCACGTCCACGCCCGTTCCTTCAAGCTCTACGGCCAAGGCTTCCCCCCACGTGGCGAGGAACGCCTTGGTGCCGCTGTAAACGGCGTAGTAAGGCAGCGGAACGTAGGCCGCCGCCGAAGCCACCAGCACGATCCCACCGCGGCCTCGAGACAAAAACCGCGGCAGCAGGCGCGCCGTGAGCTCGACGGGAAGCCGGCAATGCAAGTCCACCAAGCCCGCGTGATACTCCGGCTTCTGAAGATCGAAACGGCCGATCCAGCCCGTACCCGCGTTGTTGACCAACAGACCGACATCGATGTCGCCAACGGCCTCGGCGAGCGCCCGCGCCGCCTCGGGCCGCGTGAGGTCGGCCACCACCACCCGAGACGGCACGCCGTAGCTGGCCTCAAGCTCACGCGCCAATCTCTCAAGACGCTCGCGCCGGCGCGCGACAAGGACGACCCCAAAGCCTTCGCGCGCCAATCGCTCTGCAAAGCACCTCCCGATTCCGGCCGACGCCCCCGTAACGAGCGCCCAAGGACCATAGCGGGCGAGCAGGGGGCTGACGTCAGGCGACAAAGAGGGCATCCGAACTCCAGTCGTCGCGAATGCGGCCGTTTTCCATGTTCACGCTGGGCAGATAGTTGTGCAACAGCCGAACCGTTTGCAGCACCCGAATCGTTTCCACATCCTCGATCGCGTCCTTGCCGTGCGTGCGCTCGAGCGAAGGCACGATTTCGCTTTGGAAGCGGTCCACGATGTCGGCGTCCGATTCCCCTTCGAGCATCATGATCAAGGCCACTCGCCCTTCAAGCTCGGCGACGTGCGACTCGTACACGGACCGGGTGAAGACTGTCGAAACGTTTGGCTCGCTGGCAATGTCTTGGAGGACCCGGCGCACGCTGATGCCCACGCGGAACCGGATGATGTAAAGGTGCCGGCACATGAAGTAGCCGGTCCCCGATGGGGACATGTCCACCTCGGTGAAGTAGCGAAGGATGCCCTCGCGTTCGAGACGGGCGCGCTTGCGGCTGACCGTGCGCACGGGGATACCGTATTCTTCGCCCAGGCGATTGTCTGAAATCCGGGGGTTGCGAATCAGCGCCTTGGCAATGATCGTCTCTTGCGGATCGAGAGGGCGCCCAGCTTTGACTTTTTTCTGCATCATGGCCCGGAATCTGGCCTATGTAGGCCACCTTTGCAAGCCGCGCGTCCGATACGGACCAACTCTTCGTGTTATTTGACATTTTTCAGCTAGTTGAGTAGTGTCGCCGCTCGCCGTTGGCTCCCTGCCCGCCAACGCTCTGAGACGGCAAGCGAGACCTATGGAAGTGATCGAGAGAACACCGAGCCCGTTAACCGCCGACCGGCGCGAGTTCGATGCCTGTGGCGTCGGCTTTGTGGCCAACGTTAGCGGAGTCGCAAGCCATGAGATCGTTCTTATGGGGCTTCAGGCCCTCGAGAACCTCGAGCACCGGGGCGCCTGCGGCTGCGACCCCGAGTCGGGCGACGGGGCGGGCGTTCTCGTTCAGCTTCCCCACGAGTTTCTCGAGCGCCAGTGTGGCGAGCTCGGACTGCGGCTGCCGGAGCCCAGGCGCTACGGCGCCGGAATGGTGTTTCTCCCTCCCGATCCGTCGTATCGCACCCTGGCGATGCGCATGCTGGAACGAGCGGTAGGAGCCGCGGGCCTTGAGGTCATCGGGTGGCGGGAGGTACCCACCGACGATCGCCACTGCGGCCGGTTGTCGCTATCGGCCAAGCCAGCAATCGCCCAAATCTTCGTCAAGCCGCGGCAGCCGTTGTCCGAGGAAGAACTCGAGCGCCGCCTGTTCTTGGCTCGCAAGATCGCCGAACACGAGTCCGTCGCCACGGGCGGGCAAGTGGCGCGCCACTTCTACGTGTGCAGCCTGTCGTGCCGGACGATGGTGTACAAGGGAATGCTAATGGCGCCGCAGGTCCTCGGGTTCTTTCCCGACCTGAGAGATCCGTCGTTCAAGAGCGCCCTGGCCCTGGTGCACTCGCGCTTCAGCACCAACACGCTGCCAACGTGGCGGCTCGCGCAGCCGTTTCGCTA
>CAYZHO010000051.1:0-909 GCA_964478045.1 uncultured Myxococcales bacterium
CAAGGCGGTTGCGGGATCGAAACCAGCCCGATCCTCGGCCAGATTACGGCCGACCTGGTCGCCGGCGGCAGTACCGATCGCTTTCCCGCCGAGCTCTTGTCACCGGGGCGCTTCGCTCGGTAGTCGTCGCGCAAGAAAAGCTGCTCAGCGCAGCACGACGGCCGTCACCCCGTCTCCTCCCTGTGCTTGGTCGCCGGGAGCGAACTCGCGCACGTAAGGCGAGTGGGCCAGCATTTCGCGCACGGCTTGCTTGAGTGCTTCGGTTCCGTGCCCGTGAACCACGAGAACGCCGTCGAGACCCTCGAGCGTAGCCCGGTCGAGAAAGGCTTCGAGGCGCTCGCGGGCCTGGCCGACGCGGCAGCCTCGCAAATCGATTGTATTCCTCGCCGTGCGCACGATGTCCCCTGGGCGGCGTGCTCCGCCCAGCTGCTGGCCGGAAGTGCTTGGCGCCGCAGGCGACGGTGGCTCACCCGCACGCAGGCCGCGGCCTTCGGCCTGCGCCGAAGGCTCCACGAGCGTGACCTCGTCCGCTTTGACTCGCACAGCAATTCCGCCCGCCCGCACTTCAAGGCGCTCGCCTTGGACGGCCTCGACGACACCGGTTGTGCCTAGTCGCTCGATCCGCACGCGGTCGCCTACCTGGGGCCGGCGCGCAGGCGCCGGCCCGGCGACATAGGAAGACACTTCCCGGCGCATGCGCCGCAGCGCTCTGCGCGCTCGCTCGGCTCCTGCGTGCGACGGCTGGCGCTGGAGCTCGGCAACGACTCGCGCCACTTCTTGCTCGGCCCGCGCAAGTGCCGCCAGGAACTCTCCGGCAGCCTCGCGCTCGACCGCCCGAGCACGCTGGCGCAGCCGCTCCTCGCGGGCGCTCAGCTCGCGCTCGCGCTGGCTCAAGCGGCGGCGCTCGGC
>CAYZHO010000051.1:919-14408 GCA_964478045.1 uncultured Myxococcales bacterium
CGCTCGGCCGCCAGCTCGGCGGCCAAGCGCTCGGCCCGCGTCCGCTCGCGTTCGAGCTCCCGAAGCGCGTCGCCCAAAGCACGCTCGCCTTCGTCCATGAGCGAGCGCGCCCTGGCAACCAGCGCCGGGTCGATCCCCGTCTCGCGCGCGATCTCTAGTGCGTGACTCTCACCCGCTACGCCTAGTCGCGCCCGGTAAGTAGGCCGCCCGCCGTGAAACTCCATGGCCGCCACCACAACTCGCTCGTCGGCGGCCCCCATCGCCTTGAGCTGAGCGTAATGCGTAGTAACGACAACGCGCGCTCCGGCCTCGGCCATCCGTTCCACCAGCGCTCGGGCCAACGCCCCGCCTTGGGAGGGATCGGTGCCCGATGCGATTTCGTCGCACAAAAGGAGCGCAGCCGGACCGGCGCGCTCGACCATCTCGCGCAGATTGCGCAAGTGACCAGAAAAGCTCGACAGCCCCTCGGCGATGCTCTGGCGGTCTCCAATGTCGGCCAGCACGCTGTCGAAGAAGTCGACTCTAGAGCCCTCGGCAGCCGGGACGAAACAGCCACTGCGAACGAGCAGCGCGCAGATTCCGATCGTTTTGAGCGCCACCGTCTTGCCGCCAGCATTCGGGCCGGTCAGCACGAGGACCGGGTGCTCGGCCGTGACCTCGAGGTCGTTTGGGACAACGTCGGTGCCCTGAAGCACCAGCAGGGGGTGGCGCGCTGCGCGCAGCGCAATCGTTCCTTCGCGCCCCACCACTGGCCGTACAGCGTCCAGCCGCCTGGCCAGTTCGGCCCTGGCGAATGCCAAATCGACGGCCACCGCCTGCTCGATCGCTGCCTCGATCGCATCGGCCTGCGCCCCGATGAGCCGGGACAGCTCGCGGCGGATGCGCAGCTCCTCGCGTGCGATCTCAGCTTCGACAAGCCGGCGCCGGTTGCCCAGCGGAACCAGTTTGTTCGGTTCGAGGTAGACGGTCTGGCCGCTGCGAGACGTATCGTGGACGATGCCGAGGCCGAGGCTCTTGGCGTGGGCCTTGATTGGAACCACGAAGCGACCGTCGCGCACCGTCACGTAGCGGTCCTGGAGCACCTCTGCAAAGTCTGCGCTGTCAAGGAGCTCTTCGATCGAGCGCCGCGCGCGGCGCTCGAGTTCGGCGGCCTCGCGGCGCAACTCGCCAAGGCGAGGATAGGTACGCTCGCTCAGACCGCCACGCTCGTCGAAAGCGCCGGTTAGGGTATCGACCAAGACTGGATCGAGGTGCAGCCGGCGCCCCCACAACGCCAGTGTGGGCGCAAGCGGCCGGGGGCCCTCCCCGCACGAGCGAAGCTGGCGGGCGAGCGCCGCGAGCCCGCCCACGGTCCCCGCAACAGCGCGGAGCTCCTCGACTTCCAAGGCTTCGCCGCGCCGGCAGGCGGCAAGTAGCTCGACAACGTCGGCTACCTCAGCAAGGCCGGCCGGTCCATTGCCGGCCTCGATCAAGCGCAGGGCTTCCTCGGTAGTCTCGAGTAATAGGCTGGCCTCCTCGGGGTCACAGGCCGGCTCGAGCTGGCCGGCGCGCCGGCGCCCCAGCGCAGTGCGGGCGAGGTCGCCGAGAGCCTCCAAAAGCGCCGGCCAATCCAGGGCCAGCATCGTTTGGCGGTCGAGGTCGGTCGCCATTAATGGCCAGTCTAGTTCATTTGCGCGGGGTGGCGAGCCTTCAGCGGCGCGAGCTGTCCGGGGCGCCCGTGGCAAGGCCGAGAGCTTCGCTGATCTGCTCGGGGGTCATGTGAGCGGCAGCCTCGTCACGGAACTCGGCGGCTTGCTCCACTCCTTGCGAGGCCGCCAGGCTCAGCCACAGGAATGCGCGGACGTCGTCCTTGACGACGCCTTCGCCGCGCAAGTACTTCATCCCGAGCACATACTGGGCAGCGGCGTCTCCTTGTTCGGCCGCCTTGCGGTACCAGCGCACTGCCTCGAGGGGATCCGGATCCACTCCCTTTCCCAGGTCGTAGATTACCGCAAGCATGCTCTGCGCTTTGACGTGCCCTTGCTCGGCGGCTTTGCGGTACCAGCGCACCGCCTCCTGCATGTCGGCGTCCACCCCGGCTCCAGTCTGGTAGGCCAGCGCGAGGCGGTAGGCTGCGTCGGCCAGCCCCTGCTCGGCAGCCTTGCGGTACCAGCGGACCGCTTCGGCCGGATCGCGCTCGACGCCCCGTCCTTCCTCATACATGACTCCGAGGTTCTTCTGCGCGATCGCCACGCCCCGCTCGGCCGCCTGCCGGTACCACCAGGCGGCCAGCCGCTCGTCCCGCTCCACGCCGGTTCCCTCCTCGTACATGACCGCCAGGTTGTTTTGCGCGGCGGCAAGGCCTTGTTCGGCGGCCTTGCGGTACCAGCGGGCCGCTTCGGCGTCGTCTTCTACAACGCCCTGCCCCTCGTCGTACATCACCCCGAGATTGTACTGAGCTTCGGGGAGTCCTTGCGCAGCGGCCTTTCGATACCAAAACAGCGCCGTCTCGTAGCTCTGCGGGACGCCCTCGCCCCGATAGTAGGCCAGCCCGAGGTCGTTCTGGGCGCGCGCATCCCCGCGTTCGGCTCGTTCGCGCAGGCGTTCGATCGTGCCTGCTCGAGCCGGCGCCGCCAGGGCTACTACGGCCACGACGGCCAAGATAGCGGCGGCTTGCCGGCCCGGGCAGCGCCTAGGCAAGAGTCTACGGTTCGTCATCGATCGGCCGGCCGGTGGCCGTCACCGACAAGCCTAACCACGGCCCGCGCGCACTGTCCATACCCCACCGGGGGATTCGCTCGGGTGCCGTGCGCCAGCGCATGTCTGGCCGATCGGTAGCGGACCGGGCTCGGCTGCCAGCGCGATCCCCAGCCGCTACCAGCCGGCCATCTCTGCCGCTCTCGCGCGGTGGTAAGCAGCTTCTCCGAGATAGCCGCGGTCGAAGATCGCCCGCCGGAACCAGAGGTGCAGATCGTACTCCCACGTGAAACCGATTCCGCCATGGAGTTCGATCGCCATGCGCGCGATCCAATCGTAGAGGTCCGTCAGGTGGGCCTTGGCCATGGCCGCGTGGCGGGCCGCCTGATCGACGATGTGGTCGAAGGCGTAAGCTGCGTACCAGTAGAGCGACAGCGCCGGTTCGAGGGCCGCCGCCATGTCGGCAAGCTGGTGTTTGACGGCTTGGAAGGCCCCGATCACCTGGCCGAACTGCTCGCGCTCGAGCGCGTAGTTGCGCGTCATCTCCAGGCACCGGCCAGCCCCACCGAAGGCGTCGGCAGCAACCAAGACGAGCCCAGCGTCGATGGCCCGCTCGAGCGCCCGCCGCCCGCCTACGCGCACCGCCGGTGCCTCGCGCAGTTCGACGTCCCAAAGACGCCGCGTCATGTCGTTTACTTTGAGGGGCCGCAGCTCGAGCCCCGGCGCTTCTCGTTCGACGAGCCACAAGCCGGGGCCGTCGCCGTCGCGAGCGGCCACCACGATCGCATCCGCCACGGCCGCCGCCGGCACCATTGGCTTGTCGCCGCTCAGGCGCCCGCCCTCGACGCGCGCTTGCATTGCGTCCGGAGACCACTGGCTTCCGGCCTCGCCGATGGCAACAGTCGCAATCGCCGAGCCGGCAGCGATCCGCTCGAGCCAATCTGCAGCTTCGCCAGCCTCCCCTTCGGCCAGGGCGACCGTGGCAATCGCGTTGCCCAAGAACGGCCCCGGTGTTGCCGCATAACCCATTTCCTCGGAAACCAGAGCGACGTCGAAGAAGTCTCCGCCCACCCCGCCGCGGTCCTCGGGCACACCGATGGCGGTCACGCCGAGTTCGACCAGACCAGCCCATAAGTTGGGATCGTGACCGGTCTCCGTCTCCATGATCTCGCGAACCCGAGAGGTCGGACACTGCTCGGCGAGAAACCGCCGGAGAGTCGACTTGAAGAGCTCCTGGTCTTGGCTAAGTCCGAACTCCATGACTCGATCACCGCTTGGTTGCCGGATCGCGCGGCAGGCCGAGGCCGCGCTCGGCGATGATGTTACGCTGGATATTGGCCGTTCCGCCGCCGATTAGCATTCCAAACGACCACATGTAGGCGTGCACGAACATCCCCATCGCAGGGGCTGTCATCTCCCCGTTGGCCAGCGCGCCGCGGTCGCCGAGAATGTTCATTCCGGCCAGCGTCAAGTCGTACATCAGCTGGCTGGTATCGAGCTTCGTCACCATTCCGGCGAGCCCCGGGTCCTGTCCTTTGGCCTGCATGGTGAGCAGCCGCAGGCTATGGTATTCGGCGGCGAGCAGTCGTGACTCGAGCCGCACGAGCATGTCGCGGACTACCGGGTCCTTGCTGGCTGGCTGGCCGCGAAGCTCGACGGCTTGCGCGAGCATCGCAAGCCCGTCGAACGTTTTGCGAACGAAGTCCGTCCCGCCTATGAACGCGCGCTCGGCTTTGAGCGTAGAGCGGCTGACTTGCCAGCCCTTGCCGCGCTCGCCGACGAGGTTCTCCTTGGGCACCCGGACGTTTTCGAAGAACACTTCGCTGAAGTCGGCCTCGCCGGTCATTTGCCGCAGCGGCCGAACCTCGATCCCGGGCGAGTTCATTTCGATCAGCAAGTAGCTGATGCCCTCGTGTTTGGGCTTGTCCGGCTCAGTGCGCACCAGGCAGAACATCCAGTCCGCCTCGCGCGCGTTCGATGTCCAGATCTTCTGGCCGTTGACGACCCAATAGTCGCCGACCAACTCGGCCCGAGTCCTAAGCGAAGCCAAGTCGCTCCCCGCGTTCGGTTCGCTGTAGCCCTGGCACCACAGGATCCGGCCCAGAATCGTGTCGCGAATGAAGCGTTGCTTTTGCTCTTCGGTGCCGTGTTCGAGCAAAGTAGGAACGAGCATGCTCGGTCCCTGCCCGATCATCTCGCGGGGCGCGCGCGCCCGCTTGAACTCTTCGCGAATGATCGCCGACTTGAGCGGATCGAACGGCTGCTCGCTGCCGCCGTAGGCACGGGGCACGTCCCGGTAAAGGTACCCCCGCTCGATCGCCTTGAGGCGAAACTCGGTCTCGCGCTCGTTTGGTTTTCTTATCCCGCCGATGAGTTGTTCTTCTCCGGCGGCGGCCCGATCCTCGGCCGTCCAGTTCTCGTCAAGGAAGGCGCGAACTTCGGCGCGAAATGCCTCGTACTCTTCGCTGTAGCGCAGGTCCATGGTCTCCTCTTGCTGGGAAGCCGCGCAGCGCTTTGCGCGATACAAGTCAGATGCAGCGGACTTTGTTACCCGAGCAGCCGCACTGTTCCAAGCCCGAGCTCGCCCGCAAGCCCGTGCGGCTCCCCGCACGCTCGAGCACCGGCTTCGCGAGGTTGGCAAGTTGGCAATCGCGACACAATATAGTGTCTCGAAGGGACGCCGGATCTGCGGCGATCGCACTGCCGCAACCAGTCGCTGTTGGGGGTTCGCAGTATGTCCGCAACCGCTAGTCTCCGCCGAATCCTTGCTGGCTGCCGGCGCGCGGGCGTGGCCGCCGCCACGACGCTGGCACTGAGCTTGGTCCTGCCGGGGCCGAGCCTCGGCTTCTTGGGAGATTGCGCGCAGCCTGTATCGAACGGTCCGGTGCCGACAGCTACCGATTGCTTGTTCATTCTCAAAGCGGCTGTCGGTCTGGTTAGTTGCAATCCCGAGTGTATCTGTCAGCCCAAGGGCAGCCCGCCGACCACGGCCACCGACGCACTGTTTTGCCTGAAGAAGGCTGTCGGGCAGCCGGTTGCCCTCGATTGCCCTTGCCCGAAAGCGACCACGACCACGTCCTCGACGACGTCGACGGCACCGCAGGGCACGAGCACTACCACGAGTTCATCGACCACCACCAGTTCAACCAGCACCACCAGTTCAACCACCACGACGAGTTCAACCACGTCGACAACTTTGGGCGGCTGGACGACGACCACGGTTTCGCCAACGACCACGACCACGCTGCCGGCGCAGCCGAACCTCCTGCTGTGGGGCTGCGGCCGCGTGGCCGGTTCTTACGCGCTGTCGGATCTGGTCGGTACGTGGCTGATGGAGTCCATCGTCACCGGGCCGGGCGCGCCCGACTGGACGCGCGGCACGATCACCGTTGGAAGTGATGGCAGCTTTACGGGCACCCTCATTTCCTTCGACGGCGGCAGCGAGAATGTAAGCGGCAGGCTGTCGCTAACAAGCGATGGGCGCGTGACCTGCCAGACATGCGGCTCGAACTATCTCGGCATTCTCGACGCGGGCAAGACGGTCGTCATCGGATCGGACAACGATGCGGACACCCCGCAGACGGTCAGCCTCTCGGTCCTGGTCAAGCAAGGCTCGAGTTACAACCAGAGCGACCTAGCGGGCGGCTGGCAAATGCACGAGCTGGCCGGCCCCGCGCAAAAGTGGGTCCGCGGGAGCCTGCTCGTCGACTCCTCCGGGCTTTTCCAGGGCAGGTTCATCGATAGCGAGGGCAACCTCAGCACGCCCGTCGGCACCCTGACTTTGAACGGCTCGGGCATCGTTTTCTGTCCACTGTGCGGCGTGGCGTTCGAGGGTGTGCTCGATGCTGGCAAGACGCTGTTCGCCGCGACGGAGGGGACCAGCACCCTGCAGTCTATGTCCTTGACCGCCAGGGTTCTCCCGCCCTACGCGCAGGCTGATCTGGCGGGCTCGTGGTTCTGCCACGCCGCTTCTTCGGGCTCTTTGGCGGTTTGGCGGCGCGGGTTGCTGACGATCGATGGAAGCGGAGCTCTGTCGGGAACGCTCGATTCCAGCGACGGAACGCAGGTGCCGGCAATGGGCAGTCTCATCATGTCGCCGCTCGGGATCGCCGTGCACAACCTGCTCCCGTCGATGGAGTGCGTGCTCGACTCGGACAAGACCATTCTCGTCTGCACGGGGCCCGACCCGGGTGGGCCATAGAACAAGGCCGTCGCGGTCTTGCGCGGCACTTGTCTCGCCGAGAGTCGGCAAGAATCCCGGCTAATGGGCGGGTGTGTCGCGGCGGGTTTTCGGGCGCTATGATATAGTGCCGTAGGGTTTTGTCCCAAACCCCAAGCACCCGGCGCCTTGCGTGTGGTGTCGGCAACGGAAGGGAGGAAGCGGATGATGGGACGGCGGGTGCGCCCCGGTACGGGCCAGCAAACTAGGCAGCGGCCGATCGCGAGAGTAAAGCCGGCCACGGGAAGCCCCTGGCAAGTGCGGCGATGGCTTAGGCCGGCGGGTGCCGTCCTTGCGTGCGTCGTGCTGCTCGCCGGATCGGGCGAGCAGGCCCTTGCCCTGCGGGGCGATTGCGCGCAGCCGGTCTCCAACGGTTCGCTGCCTACGGCGACCGACTGCCTGTTCATTCTGAAGGCCGCGGTGGGGTTGGTTACGTGCACGCCCGAGTGTATCTGCCAGCCGAAGGGCAGCCCGCCGACTACAGCGACGGACGCACTTTTCTGTTTGAAGAAGGCGGTAGGCCAGCCGGTGACTCTTGCGTGCCCATGCCCGGCCACAACGACCTCGACCGTCACCACAAGCACTGCCAGCAGCAGCACGAGCACTTCGACGGTGGCGGCAAGTTCGAGTACTAATACGACGGCCAGCACCTCGACCTCGAGCACCAGCACGACGCTCCCCGGCCCGGTCATCACCTGGTCCGTTTGGCTGCGGCAGGGAACCGGCTATACGACGGGCGACCTCGCGGGTACTTGGAGAGTAGAGTCGATGGCGGCGGGCCCGGGAGCACCCGACTGGACCCGGGGTTTCTTCACGGCCCAACCGGACGGCTCATTCGCTGGAACGTTCACGGACATCGATGGCGCCGTCGACAACGTGAGCGGGATCCGCTTCACCGTGGCTCCCGACGGCACGATTACTTGTGACCCCTGCGGCCCGGCGTTCCAAGGGGCGCTCGGCGCAGGGCGCACCGTCTCGGTGTGGACCGACACCTGGGACGACGGTACGGTCGAACTGATGGTCGCGGTTCGCCAGGCCTCAAGCTATGCCCAGAGCGACCTGACGGGAGACTGGCAAATGGAGCAGATCGGCGCGCCGCCTCCCCGGTGGACTCGCGGCTCGGCGACCATCGCCTCCGACGGCGCACTGACCGGGAACATGACCGACAGCGACGGCAACAACTTCCCGGTAAGCGGCGTCACCCTCACCCTGGGAAGCAATGGGATCGCCTCGTGCACGGGCTGTGGCCCGAACTTCGAAGGAATTCTCGACTCGGACAAAACGGCCGGGTTCATGACCGACGGCAGTAGAACAACGGATCAAACTCTGGGCGCTCTGCTGCGCCCGGCTTCGTCCTATTCGCAGGCAGACCTCACCGGCAACTGGCTGGTGCATGCCTTGAGCGTAAATTCATCCTCACTTTGGCTTCGCGGCCTGGTCACGATAGCGGCGGACGGCGCCTTGTCGGGAACGCTCGATGCAAGCGACGGCATACCACACGTGACGGTCGGCAAACTTCTCGTCGCCCCGGACGGCACGATCACCCACGACACGGCCCCCGATATGCGCTGTGCGCTCGACGCCGGCAAGACGGTAATGGTCTGCACAAACACTGAGTAACTGCTGGAGCATCGGCTAACTTTCGCACCTGGCGGCCGTAAAAAAGGCAAACCGGCGGGTTCCCGGCGCCGCCAGCACGCCCAAGAACCGAGCGCGCGCCAGCGGCACCGGGCACTTCCGAGCGAAAGGATGAGCCGATGACGACACCCCGGGCCGTTTCAGCTGGCCGACGGCCGATGGCACCCTCCCGCGGCGCCGCTTGGCGCAGCCGCTCGTGGCGGCGCCTGGCCCGCGTCCTGCTGGCCTTAGCGTTCCTGGCTGGGGCGGGCCGCCAACTGGGCGGGTATTTGCCTGCTTTCGCCGCCTGGGTCGGCACTCTTGGCGCTTGGGCACCGCTCATCTTCGTAGGTGCCTACGCGCTAGCCACGGTTGCCTTCGTGCCCGGCTCGATCCTCACCCTGGCGGCCGGGGCAACGTTCGGACTCGTGGCAGGCACCGCCTACGTACTTGCGGGCGCCACTGCCGGCGCTGCCGCTGCGTTTCTCATCGCTCGCTACGCAGCCCGCGGCGCAGTAGAGAGAAAGATTGCCGCCAACCCGCGCTTTTCCGCCATCGATCGAGCCGTCGAGCGCCAAGGCCGTAAGCTGGTTTTTCTCCTGCGACTGTCCCCGGTCTTTCCGTTCAACCTGCTCAACTACGCGCTCGGCCTCACCAAGGTCCGCTTCGTCGATTACTTGGTCGCTTCGGCGGGAATGCTCCCAGGCACTCTCCTCTACGTCTATTACGGCAAGGTAGCCGGCGAGGTCGCAGCCGCTGCCTCCGGCGCGGCGCCCGCGCGCGGAGTCGGCTACTACGCCGTCACGGTTGCAGGACTGCTGGCCACGATCGCAGTCGCAGCCGTGGTGGCACGACTGGCGCGCAAGGCCCTTCAGGAGGTGACAGAGAGTGACTGACGCCGCGATCGACCGCTTACTCTCGCCTCGCGACGAGCACAACGAACGCTTGCGCGCCAACGTCCACCCGGCCGACTGGGTCAATCCCAGGCCGGCTCCCCGCTACCACCTGGTAGTGGTCGGCGGCGGCACGGCCGGGCTCGTGAGCGCTGCCGGGGCGGCTGCCTTAGGAGCGCGCGTCGCCTTGATCGAGCGCCACCTTCTGGGTGGCGACTGCCTCAACGTCGGGTGCGTGCCCTCGAAAGGAATCATTCGTGCCGCTCGCGCCTGGCACGAAGTCGCCCGAGCGGATCGGTTCGGCGCACCGAAGGCTTCGGGCACCGGTGACTTCGCCGCGGTAATGGAGCGCATGCGCCGGCTGCGCGCCGAGCTCAGCCCGCACGACAGCGCAGAACGCTTTCGCCGCCTCGGCGTCGACGTATTCCTGGGCAGCGGGCGCTTTCTCGGCCCCGGTGAGGTGACCGTCGGTGGAGCCGTCCTGCGGTTTCGGCGTGCCGTCATCGCCACCGGCGCGCGCGCCACGGGCCTGCCGATTCCAGGGCTCGAGGAAGCCGGTTACCTCACGAACGAAACCCTGTTCTCGCTCGTCGAGTTGCCGCGCCGGCTAGCCGTCGTCGGAGCCGGCCCGATCGGATGCGAGATGTCTCAGTCCTTCGCCCGCTTCGGTAGCAAGGTAACGATCCTCGATGCCGGGCAGCACGTGCTGCCGCGCGAAGACCCGGATGCCGCCCTGATCGTCGAGCGCGCGCTAGAGGCCGACGGCGTGCGTTACGTGTCGGAAGCGCGGATCGTATCGGTGGGCCGCAACGCCGACGGCAGCCGCACCATAGTCTATGAGCGCGGCGGTGCTCGCGACGAAGTCACGGCCGACGAGATCCTCCTGGCGGTTGGACGGGCGCCGAACGTCGAGGGACTTGGTCTCGAAGAGGCCGGCGTCGCCTACGATACGAGCGGCGTCTTGGTCGACGACCGGCTGCGCACCACGAACAAACGGATCTTTGCGTGCGGCGACGTCGCCTCGAAATACAAGTTCACGCACGCCGCCGACGCCCAGGCGCGCATCGTCGTTCAAAACGCTCTTTTCTTCGGCCGCGCGCGGGCCAGCCGCCTCGTCATCCCCTGGTGTACCTACACGAGTCCGGAAGTGGCCCACGTGGGAATCTACGAGCGCGAGGCAGAGGCAGCCGGAGTGGCGCTGGACACGATCACCGAACCGCTGTCGAGCACCGATCGCGCCGTGCTCGATGGAGAGGCCGACGGGTTCCTGCGCCTGCATCTGAAGAAAGGCACCGACAAGATTCTCGGAGCCACACTCGTGGCTCAACATGCCGGCGACATGATTGGAGAGCTCGCGCTGGCCGTCTCGGCGGGGATCGGGCTTGCCAAGATCGCCAAGACCGTCCACCCGTATCCGACCCAAGGCGAGATCGTCAAGAAAGCGGCCGATGCCTGGCGCCGCAGCAAGCTGACGCCGCGGGTCAAGAAACTGCTGGCGGCTTACTTTCGCTTCTTCTAACTTAGCCTTTGCAGGGGGCCGCTCGGCCCGCCCGCGCGAGCGACCATGCCGAAAAGGAACGACCGTTTGTTCCTGCTGGCTGCCGTCCTGGTGGTAGCTGCCGCTTGCGGCCCCAGCCGCAATCGCCGGCCGATCGCAGGAGCCCTCGAGGGCATCGTGCCGATCAGCCGCCCGCCTTCGGTGCGGGCCGTGCACGGCCGCGTTCCGAAGCATCCGTATCTCGCACCCCCCGGGCGGGCGACCATGCACGCCGACTCGTACAACTCCGACGTCCATCCCTATGGCGCTCCCACGGGCGGCCGTGC
Source organism: uncultured Myxococcales bacterium (assembly GCA_964478045.1). Taxonomy (GTDB): domain Bacteria; phylum Desulfobacterota; class Binatia; order UBA1149; family SPBQ01; genus CAZQYE01. The sequence goes on from CAYZHO010000051.1 coordinate 12,149, forward strand.
CGTCGTCCTGACGCGCGATGGTTCGCCCTTGCCGGGCGGAATGTGCGCCACCGTGACGTTCGACCGCGGCGGCCATCTCGTCGCGCTGTGCGCCGACCTCCTGAGCTTCGATATCGAGCTCCTCGAGCCATCCACCCTCGAGCTGCTCGCCCATTACCGCCTCCCTCCTCGTCCGTCCACTTTCGAGGCGCTGGTCAAGCGCGACCCGAGCATCGTCATGACCGACACGTCGGGCGGCGCCTACTTTTATCTGGACGCCGAGGACCGCGTCGTGCTTGCCGACAGCCGGCAAAGGATCCTGCTGATCGCGCATCGGCGCCGCCCCGACGGGAATTGGGAGTTCTATCTGGAGCGGGCCTGGGATCTGTCCCGCGCGGTGCCGCACGACTGCATGTCCCTGGGCAACTGGTTTCCGGCCGGAGAGTGCGATCCCATCACTGCCGTGCTGCCCGACTGGCGCGGTTTCATTTGGTGGGTGACCCGCCACGGCCGCATCGGAACGCTCGATCCCCGCAGCGGCCGCGTTGCCGAGGTGCGTCTTGCCGGCGAGGAGATCCAAAACGGCTTCGCCGCCGACCGGCGCGCCGTGTACATCGTCTCGGACCACGCTTTGTACGCCTTGCGGCGCGGGCGCAGCGGGCGGCCGCGCACGATCTGGCGCGAGCCGTACCAGCGAGCGACCCGGCCCAAGCGCGGCTCGATCGACCAAGGGAGCGGTACAACCCCTACGCTCCTCGGGCGCCGCTATATCGTCATCACCGACAACGCAGACGAACGGATCCACCTGCTCGTCTACGACCGCCGACTCCGCGCCACAGGGCCTCGGCTTCACTGCAAGGTTCCGCTCTTTCAGGCCGGAGCCTCGGCGACGGACAACTCTGCGATCGCCTACGGTCGTTCGATCATCGTCGAGAACAATGCAGGATATCGAAACGCGATCGAGCAGACCGACTACCGCGACGTGGCGGGAGGAATCGTCCGCATCGACGTCTCTCGCGGCGGATGCCAGGTGGTCTGGCGCTCGCCCGAGAAGGCACCCTCGTGCGTTCCCAAACTGTCGGCACGCACCGGGTTGGCGTTTTTCTACACGTTCGAAGCGAAAAGCGCCGGAGATCCACCACGGTGGTTCCTGGCGGCGCTCGACTTTCGCACGGGTAAAACCGCCTACAAGATTCCGGTGGGCACCGGCCGCAAGCTCGACAACAACTGGGCGCCGATCACGATCGGTCCCGACGGAACGGTCTACGTCGGCACCCTGGCGGGTCTCGTCGCCGTGCGGCCACAGGGATAAGTACGTTTTGTAAGTGACCGAAAAATAAAGGGTTGTGCGAATGTGCACAACCCTTTATTTTTCGGTCACTTACAAAACGTACTTATCCCTGTCAACACGAACTGGACCGCAACGGCGAGCACGATTAGGCCGATCAATCGCGTGATCACGTTCACCCCGGTCTGTCCGAGTGCGTCGAGGATCCGGTCGGCGGCCGCCAGCATGGCATAGATCGTCACCGCAACCAGGGCGATGTCGATCGCCAGAATCAGCTTGGCGTGCTCGGCGCCACCGACCGACGACAGGACCACCACGGCCGAAATCGCACCCGGACCCGCAAGCATCGGAACCGCGATCGGTGTTACCGAAACGTCGGCCTTGTGGAGCCCCTCGTCTTCTTCTCGCTGCGTCGCCCGAACCCCTGTGTCGGTAGCCTTCAGTAAGTCGAGAGCCATGATGCCGATAACGATCCCGCCAGCGACCTGGAAAGCGGGTAGTGAAATCGAAAACAGCGAGAGGACTGCCCGCCCTCCGGCGAGGAACACAAGCAGCACGCCCAGACTCACCCACGCGGCCCGCTTGGCCATCGCGCGCCGCTCGGCCGGCGTGTTGCCCGCGGTCATAGCCAAGAAGAGCATCGCGCCACCGAGCGGATCGACGACCGCAAAAACCGTAATGAGGCTCTGCAGGAAGAAAGAGAGGTCCACCGCCTACCGGTATCGCCTCAATCGCCGGCGCGCACTGGGGGCCGCCGCCCTTTCCACGGCATGGCTTGCTCGAGCTGGCCGGCCAGCCCAATCAGCACGTCCTCACGCCCATAGGCCGCGACGAACTGCACGCCGATCGGTAGCCCCGCGTCGTTCCAGTACAACGGCAGGGAGATGGCCGGCTGACCCGTTACGTTGAACGGCGGCGTAAACGCGATCAAGCTCACGACCTTGTTCGTATGACCGAGCGGGTCGTCGGGCGGGGGGCTCAACTCGCCGAGCT